>CAJUSS010000231.1 GCA_910588895.1 uncultured Lachnospiraceae bacterium | reverse complement strand
CCATTGTCATGCGGCCGGAGCTTGTAAACCGGAATACACCTCTGACTGCTGAAACGTACCAGAACGATATAAAAGATGTGACCGAGATCCTGGAAGACGCGGTGGCAGACGGATCTTTAACAGCAACCCAGAAAAAAAGTGTGTTAGACAAAATGGAGGAGGATCTGGCCGGACTGGAATAAGCCTCTCGATCCGGCTCGATCGCCTTCCTGGAAGCCTTTGACCAGGGGCTTCTATGGCCTGCGTCTGGTCGCCGGCAGGGGCTTTTCCATCGTACAGCAGATCTTTATGATCACCTTTACAATTCTGGTATACCTTTCCACGGTCAAGGATAAGGCAGGCGATCAGATGGCGTCTTTGAAGCTCGTCCAGAGTAACCTACAGACAAATTTGCTATTTTTCTAAAATGTTAAAATGCGTTGCTTGTGGCAACGGGCAGTTTAGCCTACAATAACGGTGAAGATCGAAAGGAGGCTATCCCTAATGCTCAACGAAAATATCAAAGCGATCAGAAGATCAAAGGGGCTTTCACAGCAAGAGCTTGCTGTCAAGCTGAACATCGTGCGGCAGACCGTTTCTAAATGGGAGCAAGGACTGTCCGTTCCCGATTCTGATATGTTGATCTCCCTATCGGAAGTGCTTGAAACACCTGTAAGCACTCTGTTGGGAGAAACGGTTATCGAAACGGAGATCGATACTTTAAAAGCCATTTCCGAAAAATTGGAGGTGATAAACTTGCAGCTGGCACAAAGAAAAACCACGAGAAAAAAGATCATCCATTGGTCGCTTATTTCGTTATGTGTGATCATAGCGATCGTTTTTGCAGTCTTATCGGCATCCGAAAGTCCTTACTTGGGATGGGATTATAGTGACCCCGAAACCGCTGTTCTCGGAGTGGCATTCCACTCATTTGAATGGCTGTTTGTCAGAGCAGCACCGATCATCTATATCGGCGCGGTCCTTGGTATTTTTTTAACACGGAGGAAAAAATAAAGCCGGCAAGTTTTAGATATTTTATGTTCCTACATGATATCCCTTATATCGGCCCTCACCTGGCCATATGACTTTTTCTGTTGCTATGCACATCGCCAGAGAGGCCTATCGCTGAGGTATGCCGCACATGGTCCGCTCCGGGAGGGGTTTGTCTGGGCGTCGCCGCGCTTCCGCTCCGGAAAAACGCAGCACTCATAGAGATCATGCTGCCCACCATCCCACTCCCCATTGCCGACAGGTCGATCAGGAGCAGGCGGCTTTCCTTCAGCCATCCTTCAACATAGCCATTGTAGTGGGGAGCTGTCCATTGTTCTGCACAAACCCAGATCCTGCGGCGCGATCACGATCCCCGCACCGCAGGATCCTTTTGTCTGTCTCTCTTGTATCAGCGGCTGTCCGGTCCAGATCAGAACGGCCCCAGCCCGATCATCTGAGCTATGATCAACATAAGGATGCTCACCGCCGTCCAGCTGGCATATAAGGGGAACTGGAACCGCAGCCAGTCGATCCAGTCCACCTTTGCCACCGCGATCGTCGCCATATAGGAGGCATTGGTTGGATACATGGTATTGGACCAGCCATCCCCAAACTGTGTCGCTAATACGGCCCCCTGCTTTGATACATGCAAGATATCAGCTAAGGGAGACATGAGCG
>CAJUSS010000230.1 GCA_910588895.1 uncultured Lachnospiraceae bacterium | reverse complement strand
CTTCTCCACTCTATACCCCTTCTCCCCCAGATACTTCACGTCTCTCCCCAAAGTAGCCGGGTCGCAGCTCACATACACCACCCTCTTCGGCCCCATCTCCACGATCGTATCCAGACAGACCTTATCACACCCTTTTCTGGGCGGATCCACCACGATCACATCGGCACAGGTCTTTCTCTCACGATACTCCCGCGGCAGGACCTCCTCTGCCTTCCCAACGAAAAACTCAGCATTCTCTATCCCGTTCAGCGCCGCATTCCTCCTGGCATCTTCGATCGCCGCCGGCACGATCTCCACCCCATAGACCTTTTTCGCCCACCTGGCTAAAAATAAGGAGATCGTCCCGATCCCGCAGTACAGGTCCCACACGGTCTCCTCTCCGGTAAGGCCTGCATACTCCAGAGCCGTGCTGTAAAGCTTTTCCGTCTGGATCGGGTTCACCTGGTAAAAGGACTGGGGTGAGATCTGATATCGTATATCCCCGATATAGTCCGTGATGTATCCCGGCCCGTAAAGATCCACCACCCTGGGTCCCAAGATCACATTGGTCTTTTCTGTATTGATGTTATAGGAGACCGATGTCACTCTCCCTCTCTTTTTCGTACAATCCTCAGAGATCGCTATGCCCGACCCTGGCCAGTCTGCAGCCGATCCCTCCAGTGACTTTCCTGGCTGCTCTCCGGCTGGTGCCTCCAGTGACTTTCCTGACTGTTCTCCGGCCATCCCCTCCAACATCTTTCCTGACTGCTCTGCTACTGCTCCTATCAGTTTCTCTACCAACCACTCCCCATGGGGCAATGCCTCCCCATTGATGACCAGACACACCATCATCTCCCCGGTCCGAAACCCCTTTCGGATCAAGACATGCCGCACCGATCCCCTGTGGGACACCTCATCATAAGGATCTATATGATACCGCTCCATGTAGATCCGGACCGCTTTTAAGATCTCCTTATTTTCTTCCACCCCCAAAAGACAGTCCTCATTTTCAATGATCGAATGGGTCCTGCCTGCGTAAAATCCAAAGATGATCCGCCCGTCTCTATCCTTTCCCACCGGAAACTGCGCCTTATTCCGATACCGCCAGGGATCTTCCATCCCTATGATCGGCTCCATCTCCACGCTCAGGTTTTGCGCCTGCGCTGCGCTGCCATCTGCCGCAACCTCTGCTCTTGCTGTCACTTCGATCGCCTCGCACAACACGTTAGCCGCAGCCTCTCCGCTCATCCCAGCCTTTCCACTACTCCCGGTCTTTTCGCCCGTCCTGGTCTTTCCGCCCATCCCGGACTTATCCAAGCCCCCTCTTTCCGGCAGCGCCAGCTGCTCCACCCCTCCTATCCGCTCCAGGGCATCACGGATCTTCCTCTCCTTAAACCGCAGCTGCTCCTCATAGCTCATCGCCTGGAGGCTGCATCCTCCGCAGGCCTTCGCCACCGGACACTTTGGCTCCACGCGAAAGGGCGACGGCTCCAATATCCGCAGCACCCGTGCAAATCCATAGCTCTTCTTCGCTTTCATCACCCCGGCTTCCACCAGGTCCCCGATCACCGTATCCTTGATGAACCAGATATACCCCTCTACTTTTCCGATGCCAGCCCCGTCCTCACTGATATCCTGTATCCGTACCGTAAACTTCTCATTCTTCCTCATCTCCATACCTGACCTCCTCACGCCGTCACTTATCCCTTGGCATGCTCCCTTAGCTTACTTTCTCCCCCATATCCATCTAGGCCCTATTTTATGAAAATAATAACAAACCTTGACGTTTCTGTCAAAAAACGCAATGGATCCGTAAGACTTTTTATACTTCCTTCAT
>CAJUSS010000229.1 GCA_910588895.1 uncultured Lachnospiraceae bacterium | reverse complement strand
GCAAGGCCCATGCCAAGCAGCCGGTGATCATGAAGCTGAGCCCGAATGTGACGGATATCACCGTGATGGCCAAGGCGGCGGAAGCAGGCGGCGCAGATGCCATCTCCCTGATCAATACCCTGACCGGTATGAAGATCGATGTGGAGCGCCGCGCCTTCGCCCTGGCCAATAAGACCGGCGGCCTGTCGGGTCCGGCCATAAAGCCGGTGGCCGTGCGTATGGTCTACCAGGCAGCCGGCGCGGTGAAAGTGCCGATCATCGGCATGGGCGGGATCTGGACGGCGGAGGATGCCTTGGAGTTCATCTTGGCCGGCGCTACGGCGGTGGCGGTGGGGACGGCCAACTTCCATAACCCTTACGCCACGGTGGAGATCGTCGACGGGATCCGGGCCTATATGGAACGGCATGAGGTGCAGGATATCCGCTCGCTGATCGGAGCCGTGCATTAGGGGCCCCGACCGGCGGCCCGCAGAGATCTGCATTGACTAGGAAGAGAGAGGTAGAGGAGATAAGATGGAAGCATATAAGCAGGAATTTATCGAGTTCATGGTAGAGAGCCAGGTATTAAAATTTGGCGAGTTCACCTTAAAGAGCGGCAGGAAGTCCCCCTTCTTTATGAACGCCGGAGCCTATGTGACCGGCTCACAGTTAAGGCGGCTGGGTGAGTATTACGCAAAGGCGATCCATGATAACTTCGGCCTGGACTTTGACGTATTGTTCGGGCCGGCTTACAAGGGGATCCCGCTGGCTGTGGCTGCGGCTATGGCGATCAGCCAGCTGTATGGAAAGGATGTGCGCTACTGCTCCAACCGGAAGGAGGAGAAGGACCATGGTGACACCGGTATCCTTTTAGGCAGCAAGCTAAAGAGCGGCGACCGTGTGGTGATCATCGAGGATGTGACCACCTCCGGCAAGTCGATCGAGGAGACCTTCCCGATCCTCAAGGCGCAGGGCGATGTCCAGGTCAAGGGACTGATCGTTTCCCTGGACCGGATGGAAAGAGGCAAGGGAGAAAAGAGCGCGCTGAAGGAGATGCGGGATCTGTATGGCTTTGATACGGCGGCGATCGTGGATATGGCCGAGGTGACCGGATATCTCTACGGCCGCGAATGCCAGGGCAAGGTCCTGATCGACGAGGGCATAAAAAAGGCATTAGATGCATATTATAGCCAGTATGGAGCAAAGTGATGCGGCGTTTTATGTATCGCAGACCAGAGCACTTAAAAAGGGCATTTTGTCCGGAAGGAGCGGGTATATGGATAGAGAGCGGATCTACAAGACGATGCGCAACGCAGGAGCAGGCACGATCGCTATGGGGATCGTGATCGGGACCGTGGGGTTGACCGTGGGGATCATCTCGATCGTCACAGGCGCGATCCTGCTCAGGAGAAGGTCAGAGATCGAATTTTAGCGGCAGGAAGGTATGTCATCCGGAGCATATATATGATAAGAAATACAACAAAACACCAGAAGATGGGTTGGGTGCTGTTCATCGGCTACCTGACCTTGCTGGTGTATTTTCTGTTTTTTGCTGAATCCTTTGGGAGGACGGACAGTGCCAGGTCCGGCTACGCCTATAACCTGACTCCCTTTAAGGAGATCGCCCGGTTCTGGAACTATCGGGACAGGCTGGGGTTCAAGGCCTTTTTTCTGAACATCTTTGGGAACGTAGCCGCTTTTCTCCCCTGTGGTTTTTTCCTTCCCATCGTCAGCCGCAGGAGCAAACGGTGGTACAATACTGTGGCGATCAGCTTTGGGTTCAGCCTGTCGGTGGAGCTGACCCAGCTGGTGTCCAAGGTAGAAGCACTACAAAAAGACCACCGCAGAACGCTGGCCTTATGGAAAGTGGGAACAT
>CAJUSS010000228.1 GCA_910588895.1 uncultured Lachnospiraceae bacterium | reverse complement strand
ATTTCGGCGAGGACGGTGTGCTGCGCACCGGAAAGCAGACGATCTATAATGAAGATACCGGCGAGAATGAGATCTGGCTCTTCCATTCTGACGGGTCCAAAAAGGGGCAGGGCTTCCATGGGATCCAGAACAATGTGATCTACCGCTACGGCCTGCGCCTGGAGGCGCCGGAGGATGTAAAGTATGCACCGGTAGAATTTGAAGGCGCCTCTTATCTGGTCAACACTGCCGGCACCATCCAGAAGGCGTCCGCTTCCTCTAAGTCCTCCCTGATGCCAGACCTTGGCACCGGGTTCAAGGATGTCACCGACGCCTATGACAATATCTGGGTCGTGGATGTAAACGGGGTGATCCAGTCCAGATAACGGCTCACGACAGAAAAATAACCTGATCTTTAGGCAGATCCATCCGTTCAATATCCGTTCAGCCACTATCTGCTATCCGGCAGGAGCCCTCCGGGCACATCCTGCCGGATAGCTTTTTCCATCTTTTTTTATTATTTCTGTCACATTTTGCATTGGATCGCGTTTTATCGAATAGAGTATAAATAGGTTTTTTGGGTCTATGATGGCCTGCCATCAGGAAGGAGTATGTATCCATGCGGGAGCTTTCCATCTACTATTGCGTTAAATGCGGCTATTACGCTTATTATCAGCTGGCCAAGCATGCGGTCTGTCCTAAATGTGCGCAGAAAATGAAGCTGCTGGATATGCCTTATCAAACGTTCATGGACTTGGACCTGGAGGAACGCGACCTGCTTTTGTCCCGCGAGATCCTGCGAAACTGTCCTTCGGTCGTGACACGCATCTCTGCTCCCCATAAAGCCTTCAACCAACGGGAGACGATCGCCCGCTTGAGCGCCCAGGTCGCCGCGCTGGAAGAGGAGAACCAGAAGCTGAACGAGACCGTGGCCTGGATGCACCAGACCATATGGGATATGATCAACCGCCAGAGACAACCGGAAGCGCGATAAAAAATGCGATAAAAAAGACCGTCCGACCATACTGAGGTCGATCCGGCCTTTCTTAACCTTCCATCTTTCTCATTCTTCGGATAACGGCTCCGTGCAAGTCATATATCGGTTGATCAACCGGTTCAAAGTGACTTTCATCTGGGCGAGGATCCGGATCATCGTCTCGTTGTCCTTCTTAAGCTGCTCGTTCTCTTTCATCAATGTCTTTAACTTCTCTTCCATAACCACTTACCCCTCCTATCTATCCCTGCTGCCATCCTATGAAATACGTCCGTGCGTTTGTCGGACACTTCGTAATATAAGACTTTTCTTTCCATTTGAAAAGCAATTCTTGCCGCACCAATCGACAGTATGGGATAGATCTTATCTAATATCTCCCGCCCCTGCTTTGATCGCCGCACCAAATATACCTTTTGCTAAAAAAAGCCCACCATCTCTGGGGGATGCCCGCTTTATCAAAAAGATGTTCTCTTGTCGGATCCTGATGACCGATTTTCCGTTCCCTCCCTCATCCGGCCATCCATTCCGACCCGCCCCATCTGCCCTTTCTGATCATTGGACCGTGACCAGGAGTCCCTCATCTGTATCCTCCAATGTCCAGGTCTCGCGGGAACCGTCCGGAGCCTGATAGACGATCCTGGTAAGATGCAGGTCTTCGTCTACAGACAGCTCCTCGATCTTCCCGCCCAGATCCCACCCTTCCGGGCAAAAGCCATAGAGCGGATGCTCCTCATCCCCTAACGTCCTCCAGAACAGGCTCATAAAAACCTCGTTCTCGGCTGGATCTGTAGCTGATATGTCATTTTCCAGCATCATGGCCGTCACAGCCATGCGCAGCTGTCTGGCCTCGATCAGCGTCTTTTGCTCCTTCGCTTTCCGGATATACGCCAC
>CAJUSS010000227.1 GCA_910588895.1 uncultured Lachnospiraceae bacterium | reverse complement strand
CTATCAGGCCTGTCATTTTCTGGGGATGCCGGAATGTGCGGTGCATCTGACACAGGCTGTGGTGTACCTGTCCTTAGTGCCAAAGTCCAATGCGCTCTATACCGCTTATGAGAGCGCGAAAAAGGATGCGCTCTCCCAGCTGGCAGAGCCTGTCCCCCTGACCCTTTGCAATGCCGTCACTGACCTGATGGGGACATGGGGGTACGGGAAAGGATACCAGTATGCCCATGACACAGAAGAGCGGCTGACCGATATGCGATGCCTGCCCCCTTCTCTGGCAGGGCGGGAGTACTATCATCCTACAGGTCAAGGTGTGGAAGAGAAGTTCAGGACACGCCTGGAAAAGATAAAGGAGTGGAAACGTCTGCATGAGCAGGGGGCTGCCGATCGATAAAGGGCGCCCCTTTGTTCATGCCGCGGGCCTGCACCTATACAGCGATCAGCATGGGTGTGGATAGTAGCATCAGGGGGGATGGCCTTGGTATATGGCACATATATGGTTCCATATGCCGGCTTTTTCTGTTATAATAGAAAAAATAGCCTATGCCGCTGCAGGAAGCTGAGGATCGGCTGTATAGACGTGGAGGAAGGGGAGCTCCTTTTTGGAACGCCTCACGCCTATACGATAAAAGCAGATAAGTCTGTAACAGGAGCGCGCTTTGGTCACAGATTTATCATCCGAGGGGGATGTATGATACGAGTCGTGATCGCAGATGATATCCAGATATTGAGGAAGGGCTTGGAGGCGATCCTCACCCGAGATCCGGAGATCTGTGTGGTGGGGTTGGCCGCCAACGGGAAAGAGGCCTGGGAGCTGTGCAAAAGAGAGGCGCCGGATGTGGTCCTGATGGACATGCGGATGCCGGGCTTTGACGGTGCTTGGGGGATCAAAAAGATCAAGGAGGACCTCCCTGAGACCAAGGCCCTGGTGCTGACCACCTTTGACGATCAGGAGACGGTGGATGGAGCGGTGAAAAGCGGCGCGGACGGTTACATCTTAAAAGAGATGGAGGACGGAAAGGTGATCCAGTCCATAAAAGCCGTCTGTGCAGGGATACGGGTCTTTGGCGACAGTATATTTGAAGGGATGCGCCAGCGGATGGCGGGCCTGGAGAGAGAAGAGAGCGCAGATCCGAAAGATCGGGCAGTGGAGGCTTTGGGCCTGACCGGCCGGGAGAGGGATATCATGCGCTGTGTGGCCCAGGGCATGGACAATAAGGAGATCGCCGCCAGTTTATTTCTGGCAGAAGGCACCGTCCGGAACAATATATCCCGCCTTTTGGAGAAGCTGAAGCTCAAGGACCGGACCCAGCTGGCTGTGTTCACCGTAAAGCATCACCTGGATGGCTGAAATTTAACATTTTTGTAAGGACATGGGCGAAAAAATATGATATGCTTATAAGATAGAGTTTTTCTGTGATGGGACCACTAAGAATGACGAAAAGGATGCAAGCGGAGATGAACGAGATGAGAGTGAACTTAAACAGAGCGAAGACCAGGATGGCTGCCTTCGGGATATGCCTGGCCCTTGTGATGCAGGGGGGTATGTTCTCATCCTATGCCAAGCCTTCGTGGCCTTCCGATACGGGGATCGAGGGGGATGCGGGGATCGTGGTGGATATGGATACGGGGGCTGTGCTGTTCGGCCGGAACATCCATAAGACCTATGCGCCGGCCAGTATCACCAAGCTGCTCACGGCCCTGGTGACCGTGGAGAATGTGGGCTCGCTGGACGAGATGGTGACCTTTTCTCACGACGCGGTCTATAACGTGGAAAGCGGGAGCAGCAATCCGATCTCCATCGAGGAGGGGGATCAGCTCTCGGTCCGCGATTGTCTCTATGCGCTCCTTTTGCGTTCCAGCAATCAGGCGGCCAATGCGCTGGCGGAGCATGTGGCCCAGCAGGCCGGGGTCGAGGGAGGCCGTGAGGAACCAGAATAGCCCGTATGTACATCATGACTAACCAGCTCTTTATACTTACTTTT
>CAJUSS010000226.1 GCA_910588895.1 uncultured Lachnospiraceae bacterium | reverse complement strand
GAACGTCCTTTTTCACATCGACTTCCGTACTTTCCATGCCTTCTAACTCCTCCTGTTCTTCTTGTGTGGGTTCATACTCGTCTCCGCAATAGTCATCATAGTACATCATCTAGTCTCCCTCCTTACTTTTCATCATCCTATCTCTCGACCCGTGGCTTATAGGTCCTCTCGCCGTGTCTTACGACTGTGCTGCAGCCTGGTGGCTGCCCGGTTCCGCTCTGCCTTGTCCGGGGCCAGTTCTATCTCGTGGAGCAGATCCTGGAGGCGCTTGTCCTCCTGTTCCGTGTTGCTGTGGGCCGTGTTGTACCTACTCGCACATCGATCGACGAAATCCAGGAACGCCGCCAGCTCCTCAGATGGCTTTGGCTCTGCCTTCATAGCTGATCACTCCCTTCCTGTCAGATCAGTAGATCAGGAAAGCCGGGCGGACGCCGATGGAGGACGAGGCGGCCCAGTTGCCGGCAACGCCAAAACCATTAACGCAGCAGAAATGCGTCGCAGACCCTTTGCGCTTGTTCTGGAGCCAGCCCCATTCCCAGGCGTTGCCCCGGAAGGCAATCCGATTCTTCCGGTCTTTCATGAGCGGCCACTGCTCGCAATCGTCCGGCTCGGAGTAGTTGGCGTCCTCTTCCCCGAAGATCTCACCATAGAAGGGGATCCGTAACAGGTCGCCGTTATCAAAAGGCTGCATCCGGTCGCAGTAGTCCGCGAAGATGTCCAGCACCTCGTCGCTCTGGAGCGTCTTCCGGAGGTCGCTGGCCTCGTAGCCGCCCCAGTTGAAGCCCTCCCTGTTCATCGGGTGGGTCTGGCCAAGATACTGATCCAGAAGGAAGAGAGCACCCTCCTGGGTGACCTTCTGGCAGGTAGCAGTGTACTTGCCTACCGGGATCCTGTCCCCAATCATGATCTCTTTAGTATTAATGGATATCCTCCTACTGACCATAAGATCCGTATCTGTCTTGTAAACTTGCATATGTGCATCCTCCTTATACTTTGACCATCGTTTTCAGCAGATCCATGTACAGCCCCTTATAGATATCTCTTTCTGTCTCCAGCTTGATATAAGCAGCATCTGCTGTGGCTAAAGGACCATCGTCAGGATCGATGGCTCCCGTTGCTGTCATCTGGCCGGGTCCCGCCTCCTCCGTGCATTTTGCCACGGCGCGTTCCTGCCGGGGCTCCCCATCCTCCTCCATCATCTTCCGCCATGTCTCCAGGACCTTACTCCCTTTCAGGTTTGTGGAGATCTGCAGGCTGACCAGCATCGCTTTCTCCAGGTTCTTCATCTCGCCTTCGGACACTTCGTTTATGTAGCTTCCAAACCGCTCCTTGGAAACGCTCTTGATCTGCTCACACAGCGCGATGGATGGACGGTTCGTGGACCGGATAGGGACATGCGTCGGAAGTGGGGCCTTTTCCCTTGTGGTCAGGAACACGACCTCGAACACATTGGAGAACTCGTTGTTCACGTCATTGCTGACGATGATAGCAGGCCGGCCCCCTTCCTGCTCACTCCCGGCTGCCTCCCCAGGATGCACATAATAAATCTGTCCTCTGTAATATCTCTCTTTGCTCATTTCTTTTTTTACCTCCCTAATCGAAAAAGAGAATGACCATGCCGACAACTACGACTGCCAGCCATAAAACAGCAAGCACCAGCTTAGATACAAGCTTAAAGATTTCTTTTTTCATCTTGATTTCGCAGACGGACTTTGGTATAGTTGCATAGGGGAGGGAGAAAACCTCCCCTGTGCTTTAGAAACTCTCTGTGATCATCTTGATGACCGCTATGAGGGTTCCTACTTCAAGGGCAAGCTGAGTAAGCGATCTGACAATCTTTATCAGCTTGCCTATTTTTTTGTCCACCTGCGACTCCTCCTTCCCGTAATATGTATTGTTTTATTACGAGCGTAACGATAGCACCTGCACCTCCGTTGTCAAATATTTTTTCAAGTGAATTACTGATTTTTGCAGGATATCTTTCTCCTCTGTAAAAGATCAGGTCTCATCCTCGATCCTCCAGCATGGATCCGCGGCCAATACATCTCAGCCGGCCTTCCCGCCCTCTGTATCAGGATCATGCCATTGCAGCCCTCTCTTCCTATAGAGCGGTATCC
>CAJUSS010000225.1 GCA_910588895.1 uncultured Lachnospiraceae bacterium | reverse complement strand
TATCCTGGCAGGTGCAGAGGAAGATACCTCCTGGCACGCCGGGTACGATACCTATACCTGGGCCACGATCTGTTATACTTTAAAAAGCGGGCGAAAGGTGTACCGTCGGTACGCTCTGTGGCTGGATCCGGTGATGGAGCAGGCCGATCAGGTCTATACAGATCCGGTGTACAAGGCAGCGCTGTTCCCCGCCTTCAGACTGGACGTGGAGGAGGCGGCCGAAAATGCCGTGTACCGGGAGATGGGCGGCAGCATCCAGACACTCCAGGGAGACTTGGGGAAATGGAAGGCGGTGGTGGAAGCCTACCGGGAAGACCTTACCCGGCTGACCATGTCTGACAGGACCTTGGAAGGACCTTTGGGCGAGCTGCTCCTGATCTCTGACCAGGATGAGGAGTACATCCTGGAAAAAGTCGCCAAGAAAGGGACGGACCGTTATGGCTCCGGCTGGTATGACGGCTATTTTTACCCGGTCTATCCTTCCTTTACAAAGACGATCGCCGCTCTCGCAGACTGCGGCATCACCGTGGGGAGCACACTGGCGCCAGAGCGGTTCTCTCAGATCCAGATCACAGCCTATAAGGAGCATGAAGAGGACTATAGGTGGGATATGGACAGCGCATATATGACCGTCACGGTCACGTATACCGATCCGGAGCAGATCCGGCAGATCTTGGCCGCCTATAGCAGCGATGACTGGCGCAGGAAGAACGGGATGATCCTGCGGGACGAGCGGTACATGGTCGATCTGGTGTTAAAGGAGCGGGATCTTTCCAGCAGCAGTATGCTGTCCGGAAGGTTCGTCCAGGGAAAGGTGCCGGATTTTGTGATCCGGGATGTGGAGGAAAAATGGAAGGAGGAGACAGGCGTAAGAGAGCAAGACCACAAGGATAGTTTTTAGTGATGCGCTTTACTTAAGGAATGGACCAGGTTTCTTTATGGGAGGCCTGGTCTTTTATGCCGGTGTGAGCGCATCGATGAGATGACAAGATAAAAGAGCAGTGTTATAATGAAGATCGATCGAGCTTGACTATCCGCCACAAATGCCGTATGATCGTCTTAACAGGATAAAAGTGAAACGAGCAGGGCAGACCTGCATCACAGGAGGGTTGACATGGGAAAGGCAAAGCAATATCTGTATGACTACACACAATATGAGGAAGAGGGCAAAGGCCCGGCCACGATGGTGGAGGATATCCTGGCAGATCCGGAGTTTGCAGGACTTTCGGAGCTGTCGATCGGGAGCTGGGGCAATGCCTGGGAGGAGGACTGCCAGCCGATCCTGGACGGGATCGTGGAGCAGGCGGACAAGTTCGCCCATATAAATAAGCTGTTCATCGGCGATATGGACTATGAAGACTGCGAGGTGTCCTGGATCCTCCAGGGCGACTACAGCCGGCTGTGGGCGGCTATGCCCCAGCTAAAGGAGCTGACCATCAAGGGGAGCGAGGGGCTGGCGCTGGGCCAGATCTGCCATGAAGGCCTGGAAGCGCTGACCATCATCTGCGGCGGGCTGCCGGTATCGGTGATCCAGTCCATCCGGGAAGCCAAACTGCCGGATCTAAAAAAGCTCCTGCTCTATATCGGGATCGAGAACTATGGCTTTAATGGAAATGCAGATACGATCCGAGATCTTCTGGAAAAGGCAAAGTTCCCCAAGCTGGAGTATCTGGGGATCGCAGACAGTGAGATACAGGATGAGCTGGCCCAGGTGGTCTTAGAGAGCAAGTATATGGGACAGATCCACACCTTAGATCTATCCTGCGGCACGTTGACCGACAAGGGAGGAGCGCTGCTCTTAGAAAAGCTCCCGGCCTATCCAAACATCAAGAAGCTGGACCTCCACTATCATTATCTGTCCGACGAGATGGCAAAGAAGCTGGGGAGCATTCCCGTGGAGTTGGATGTGACCGATCAGAACCAGCCGGAGACCTACCGGGGGGAGATCTGGATGAACGCTATGCTGACGGAATGATCCTACGTCTATGATGAAGCTGCGCTGTCGGATAGACAGCCTGTGTCCAGGTATGCCAATGCCTCACCGGACGTTTCAGAATGACATGACGACATTTAAGATCAAAGATGAAGTGCTCACACGGCTTGTCCATCTGGGTCATCTGACTTATGATGAGCAAAAAAGTGAAGTTTTTATCCCGGATCAGTTATGAGAAAGAAA
>CAJUSS010000224.1 GCA_910588895.1 uncultured Lachnospiraceae bacterium | reverse complement strand
TGACGCTCCGGTGTGTGACAGGAACAAGGATCGACAAAGCCAAGGATACCTGCCAGAGCAGGTATCCTTGGGGACTGCCGCGCCGACAGGAGAGGTCCTTTTGGATGTGCAGGATCTGACCCACAGCTTTTACCTGAGCGAAAGGCACCTGGGCAGGAAGGTCTGTGTCCCGGCGGTGCGGGGGGTCTCTTTTCAGATCTACAAGGGTGAGGTCTTTGGCCTGGTGGGCGAGTCCGGATCGGGAAAATCTACGGTGGCCCGGTGTGTGATGGACATCTATCGTCCGTCAGGCGGGCAGATCTGCTATCAGGGGATCCAGACCAACGATCCAAGGCAGTTCAGGAAGCATAAAAAGCTGCTGCAGACCAGGAGGCAGATCATCTTTCAGGATTCCACATCCAGCCTGGATCAGCGTATGAAGGTGGTGGATATCATCGCGGAGCCGATGAAGATCGGACATATCACGCCGCTCAGGCGTACTTACCGGGAGGAGGCGCGGTTCCAGCTCCACTATGTGGGGTTGGATCCTTCCTATCTGGACCGGTATCCCTATGAGCTCTCTGGCGGACAGAGGCAGCGGGTGGCGATCGCAAGGGCACTTGCCATGGAGCCGGATCTTTTGGTGGCGGATGAGCCGATCGCCTCCTTAGATGTATCGATCCAGGCCCAGATCATCAATCTGTTCAAGCACCTTAAGAAGGAGCATGGCTTCACCTTCCTGTTCATCGCCCACGACCTGTCGGTGGTGCGTTATCTGTGTGACCGGGTCGGGGTCATGTACCAGGGACGGCTGGTGGAGGTGGCGACCACAAAAGAGCTGTTCGCACATCCGCTCCATCCCTACACGAGAGACTTGCTCTCGGCGATCCCGGTGCCGGATCCGGTGGCGGAGCGGAGCCGGGAGCTGACCCATTTTTGGGATAGGAGCCGTGCGGATGCTGATGGCGGAAGGCTGGTAAAGGTGTGCCCGGAGCACTATGTGCTGGATGGAAATGGCCTGGGGCAGAGAGGAGGTCTTTAGATGTACGGCGGACAGGCAGCAGGATATATGAAGGAGTGGGGGAAAAGAGCGGTCGTTTTTGCGGCCAGCATCTTCCTCCTTTCGGTGGTGGTCTTTTACGGGGCGCGTCTGGCTCCCGGAGACCCGCTGGCTTCCTACTATGGGGAGCGGGTGGAGAGGATGACACTTAAGGAGCGGGACCAGGCGGAGGAAAGATTAGGGCTCCGCGATCCGATCCATGTCCAGTATGTACGCTGGCTGTCCGGCGCGCTGCGGGGAGAGCTGGGGATCTCCTTCAAATATAAACGTCCTGTGACCGAGGTGATCGGAGAGCGGGCCGTGAACACCCTGCTCCTTGGCGGTATCGGTTTTATCCTGACCTTTGTCCTTGCGCTGCTCTTAGGGATCTTATGCGCCTGGCATGAGGGGAGCCTGGCCGATAAGGCGATCTGTAAGGTCGGCACGATCGCCAGCTGCATACCAGGATTTTGGCTGGCCCTGGTGGCGATCCTGCTCTTTTCGGTGAAATGGGGGCTGCTCCCCAGCAGCGGGGCTTATTCCGTAGGAAAGGCCGACGATCTGGGGGACCGGGTCTTTCATCTCATCCTGCCGTTAGCTTTGGTGGTGACTGGTCATCTGTGGTATTACGCCTACATGGTCCGCAATAAGCTGCTGGAGGAGATCCATGCCGACTACGTTCATCTGGCACGGATGAAGGGCCTGGGGAAAAGGCAGATCATCTTCCGCCATTGCCTGCCAAACATCCTGCCCTCTTATCTGAGCCTGATGGCGATCGCGGTCCCCCATATCCTGGGCGGGACCTATATCCTTGAGATGGTCTTTTCCTATCCCGGGCTGGGGACCTTGTCCTACGAGAGTGCCCGGTACAAGGACTATGACCTTTTGATGGTCCTCTGTCTTCTTTCCGGCACGATCGTCATCCTGTGCAATGCCATCGCCCAGGCGGTCAATGAGCGGATAGACCCCAGGATCGGGAGGGAGGTGGAGGAGATCAGTGGATAGCCGGTTTGTTATCGTAGGGATCAGGCCCATAAAAGGGGCTCCGGTGAAAAAGAAAACATGGTACGAGGGAAAGCCTCTGGCGGCTATGGTCTTGTTAGCCGCGATCTGTCTGGGCTGCGCATCCTGCGGGCTCTTCATCCCGGGATATCTGGCTCTGCAGAGCGCCCGGCTGGGTGTGCCGGCGGATCGTTTTGTGGGGTTCATGGACCTGGCCAATGTGAGCGCGGCGCCGGGACATACTTTCTGGTTTGGGACAGATACCATGGGGCGGGATATCTTTTCCATGATCTGGAAAGGAGGACAGATCTCCCTTTTTATCCAGGTGGTGCCGGTAGCCTGTTCGGCATAATCCCAGGCATTGTCTGTCCGAAC
>CAJUSS010000223.1 GCA_910588895.1 uncultured Lachnospiraceae bacterium | reverse complement strand
GTCACGGCATTGCTCACGTCAAGGGGGACCCAGGCGCTGTCCTCCAGCAGATGGGGAGCAAAGACACAAAAAGAGAAATATCCGGCATCCGTGCCGAACAAAAGGCTGATCTGAGGCTTTTTCTTTTCAAAGATCTCGTGGAACTGCTCGTATGTCAGCAGGTTTTCTTCGGTCATATCATAGGCGTGGATGGACGGATAATGCTCCATCACGCGCCGGACGAACTGGCATGCCGTATAGCGGACCGCATTGAGCAGCATGATATCCAGCTTGTCAGACTGGATCCCCATGAGCTTCCCGACGGTATCGATCAAGATGTCGTCTTCAAAAACTAAGATGATCTCCCATTTTTTATCATCCTGTGCCCGGCTGTAGACCAAACGGTAATAGACCCCTTTGCCGAACTTTTCCCCGTCATAGGCGTTGCTGATCACCTGCGCTTTCAGATGGAACATGCTTTTTAAAAGTGTGAGGATCGCCTCCTCCATGGCGGCAAGCTCCTCTTCCGGCAAAAGGTCCACCCACTTGCTCAGCTTTTCTCCCACGATGGCTCTGTCCTCCGTCAAGGTATGTCCGATCAGCCATCCGGCGCAGACGGCCAAAAAGTGTCCGACGGCAGTAGGCGAGTAGTCTTCCCGCGATAATTCCTTTTCCAGCGCCGGAAGGGAATGTTCCCGAAAATCTCTGTGCAGACGTTTGTGCATCTCGATCTCCTCATAGCCGATCAGTTCCATGTAGTTCTCTTCATCTTCAAAATGCTTCAGCGCATGTGTCTTAAAATACTTGATCCCCTCCTGATAGGCCCGCCGGCATTTTGTCTCCTCCCCTTGCAGGGCAAAAAGCTTGTTGATGATCTGGAACAGTCTTTGGTGTTCATCATCGATGATCTTTATCCCTATATTGAACTCATCTCTCCATTTCAGTTGACCATCCATGATATGAGCCTCCTTATGCTAGCATTATGCTTTTTGAGCTCGCTATGCTTGTATGTTACATTAATAGTATATTCCAGACAAGCCAGATCGCCACAGAGGCAGGTCTCTTTGAGAGCGGCTTAAGCTGGCTGGCCTCCCCGGAAGGGGACATTGCTTGAGAGGGACAGAAATCCCTTGAACCTGCCTTGCCGCAAGTATATAATCTAAGAGTGAACGTACTTTTTCTGCACGTTTTAGGGGAGAGTCATATGGAGATCATGGGAGAGATGGTGGTCCTCCGGACGATGGAGGATCAGGATAAACGGATGTTGCTGGATCTGATCGAGGATCCAAAGATCGTAAGGGTGACGGGAGGCTATCATCCGTCCCCGTCCTATAGGCATCAGATCTGGCGGTTTTATGCCGGGTCGGACCGGACCGGCAGTCTATATCGTATCATCGCAGATCGGGAAGATCCGCAAAACGGGATGGGGATCGTCGTGCTCTCCCATGTGGACCGGGAAGAGAAGAGCGCTCAGATCCACATCAAGCTGATGGAGTCTTGCCAGGGAAAGGGATACGGATCAGATGCGATAGAGGCTCTGGTCGCCTACGGGTTTAAGAGCCTGCAGCTGGACCATATCTATGCGGATATCCTGGAAGAGAACCGTGCATCCCGCAGGTCCTTTGAAAAATGCGGATTTGTGCAGCAAGGGATGCGCAGGGGCAGAGGAGGCGCAAAGGGGCAGGACCGGAACGTGTGCGTCTATGGGATCGACGGTCCTCTTTTGCGCCATACGAGGGGATCTTGGCCTCCTGGGCCGTGACAGGTCATTCTTGCAGATCCGGGCTTCCATTTTTCCGAGAGCCGTGCTAAAATAAAAAAGGTAAAAGAAAACAACCACAAACATTTTATGTAAATAGACAAGATAGAGGCGCGGGATCTAAGAGTATCCGGGAACGATGTGCGGACCGCTGTTCCCAGAGAAAGGAGATCTCGCCGAAGGATCTTATGCCGGTCCGGGCACAAGATCCTGGGACGGCGCAGAATATGCGCCGTACTGTCACATATGTGGAGCGCTATCGGTGTTGTCAGGTCATCATGCTCTTTCATGCACACCACAAATGCGTTCCGTTACAGGAACATTTGTTTGTGGTGTTTCTGCTGCATACAAGACGGCCTTCCACAGGGCGGCCGCAAGAGCAGCCAAAGAAAAGGAGAGAAGAAGATGTACCTGACGAGAAAAAATGTATCACGGACCATCCCCATCGCCGTCCTCATGATGCTCGCCTGTTCCATGACTGTGCCGGCGTCCGAGATGGGGGCCGAGTATGTGCCGGCCAATTACGCCACCTTCTGGGCGCTGGTCCCGCCGGTGGTGGCCATCGGTCTGGCGCTGCTCACCAAGGAGGTCTACAGTTCCCTGTTTTTGGGGATCTTGATGGGAGGCCTTCTGTATTCCGGGTTTGACTTTGAAGGGACGATCACCCATATCTTTGAAGATGGGATCATCGGGTCCTTGTCGGACAGCTATAATGTGGGGATCTTAG
>CAJUSS010000222.1 GCA_910588895.1 uncultured Lachnospiraceae bacterium | reverse complement strand
CAGCTTTTATTCCTCTTGTTTTGGCAAAACCCACTTTACTAACAATTCACTTCCTCGAACATCGCATAAGTGACCTCGCGGTCCGCTTCGGTGGCGATCCGGCAGGCTTCGTCAAACCAGGCCCTCTGCTCTTCGGTCAGCGCGTTATAAAAGGTTCCTGTGGTCAGGAACAAACGGGTGGTATAGTCATGGTGGGTCTCACTGACATATCTTCCGTTGTCGGTCTTATGATGGTCCTTCAGGCTAAAGCTGGTGTAATCATTTTCCGAAGAGTCTACAACGCCCTGGCTCAGCGCCTGATACAGCTCTCCCCAGGCCACCGAGGTGGGGATCGCCTGGCATTTGATCCAGAAATCCTGTACCACCGGCGTGCTCTGGGTGCGGATGGTCATCCCCTTTAGATCCTCTGGGGATACCACCGGCTTCTTTCCATAATAATCACGGACGGAAGCGGTCCAATACCCCATGATCTTAAAACGGCCGTCCATCTTCTCGGTCAGCATCTGGCTCATGCCCTGGCCAAACTCGCCATCCACACAAGCCTCCCAGTGGTCAAAGCTGTCAAATAAGTACAGCAGGGAAAACATGTCGATCTCATCCACCCCAAGGAGCGTCATAAATCCGGGAGACGCCACGGTCAGATGGATGGCCCCCAATTCCAGCTTTTCCACTAACTCCGACTCATTTTCCCCCAGCGTCCCATGGTGCAGCGTCGCTGTAGCTCTCCCGCCGGAAACCTCCTCCAGCGCTTCTTTGAACCGGATCGCGGCCTTTGAATAGGGATTTTCCAGTGAAGTCTGATCATGGGCCAGGATGATGTTTAATTCCGGCTCTGGTCTTCCATCCTCTGTTCCCTCGGATGGACTGCAGCCAGTCAGACCGGTCAGCAGCACTGCGAACGACAGACACAAGCAAAACAACCTCTTCATGATCCACCACTCCTCCTTCTTTTTCCGTACCTCAGTCTCCGCCTACATGGCCAGGACAGCTTCCCAGACTTCCTCTACTACCAAGATCCCGTTCTCCTTGTTATCCTGGATGGCCCTCGCCTCCGGCTCTCCGGGATAGAGCACGCTCCCGCCCTCCTGGACCGGTTTTGAGGTCTTGATGTCTGCGATGATGTCATCCACGATCTGATCGGTCAGCTTTGCACCGTTTGCCTTGGAGGGATCGATGGCGATCATGATCTGGGAAAGCCCTACCTCATCGCCAAACGTACCGATCTTGTGGACCGGGTTCCCATCCGTCAGGACCGTCGCGATCAGATCCAGGGCGATGGAGATCCCGCTGCCCTTCCAGTAGCCCATGGGGAGCACCCGCCAGGTCTTCTCGATCTCCGCCGGATCGGTGGTCAGCTCTCCTTTCGTGTCATACCCGCCCGGCACCGGGAGCTGGATGCCCTTCAGTCTGCAGTCCTCCAGCTTTCCGTAAGAGAACTGGGAGACAGCGCAGTCGATGACCACATGCTGCCCGTTGCTCCTGGGGATAGCAAAGATCAGCGGGTTGTTCCCGATCTTTCTGTCCACACCGCCCCATGCCGGCATATTGGGCATCGTGTTGGACCAGCAGATCCCGATACAGCCCTGGTCCGCCGCCTGAAAGCCATAGCTCCCGCCCCGCATCCAGTGATTGTTGTTCCCAAGGGCCACGATACCGATGCCAGATCCCTTTGCCAGCTCACAGGCCCGGTCCATCGCCAGTCTGGCGTTCAGCGGGCCAAATCCCCTGTGGCCGTCCCAACGCTCGAATGACCCAAACCGGAAGCTGCAGGTGGCGGCGATATCCGGATCGATCTCGCCCTTTTCCAGATAGCTGACCACCCTCGGAAAACGGTTCAGTCCATGGGAATACACGCCCGCCAGACTGTTCTGCGCAAAGATCTCCGCTGCCGCCTGGCTCCGCTCTTCGTTAAAGCCCTTTTTCATCAAGACTCGTTTAAATTCCTTCACCATGGTTTCATAAGGCACTCGCTTCATCTTTATCTCCTCCTTGTTTTTAATATCGATTGCTTTGTATGTTTTAGATGATACCACGTTTTGCCATCGATTGCAATATCTTTATATTCGTTATTATCGCTATATTTATTCAGGTACATTTGTGCTTTTTTACTAATATACTGCGTTTTTATGCTCCCGCGCCAGCCTTTCATCTTCTCTATTATCGCAATCGATTGCAATCAAATGATAAACGAAAGAGGCGATCCCCATATCGGGTCGTCGCCCCGTCCTTCTCGCCATCTTTTTGACATCTCCTCGATACTTCCCGACACCTTATCGTTGCCTTTCGCTGCCTCCCGCTGCCTTTCGCTCTTCTGTCCTGCCGCCTGTGCTGCGCCCCCGCACAGACGAGCTCCTGTCCGATCAGGTGCTCTCCCGCTCTATGATATCCGAAAACAGCATGATCTTCCGAGGATTTTGCCGCCCCTCCACCGCATCGACCAGGATCCTCGCCGCCTCCGATGCCATCTCCGTCATCTTGTTATCCAGCGAAG
>CAJUSS010000221.1 GCA_910588895.1 uncultured Lachnospiraceae bacterium | reverse complement strand
TCTGCGGGAGCTTCCATCCTGCGGATCGTCTTTTCCTGGATCTCCTTTTGGATCTGGGTGATGAAGCCGTTCAGGCTGCAGGCTCCCTCATCACCGGCAAAGCGGCTCCTTACGGAGACAAGGCCTTCCGCTTCCTCCTTTTGGCCTACGACCAGCATATAGGGGATCTTCTGGGTCTGGGCCTCCCGTATCTTATAGCCGATCTTTTCGGAGCGTGTATCCAGCTCGGCACGGATACCGGCTTCCTCAAGCTGCCGTAAGACGTTTTGGCCGTAACCGGCGTATTTGTCGGAGATCGGCAGGATCTTCACCTGGACAGGCGCCAGCCAGGTGGGGAACGCGCCGGCGAAATGCTCGATCAGGATACCGATGAACCGCTCGATCGACCCGAAGGCTACCCGGTGGATCATGATCGGGCGGTGTTTTTCTCCATCAGCCCCGATATATTCCAGCTCAAAGCGCTGGGGGAGCTGGAAATCCAGCTGGATCGTCCCGCACTGCCAGGTCCTTCCGATCGAATCCTCTAAGTGGAAGTCGATCTTCGGCCCATAAAAAGCGCCGTCCCCCTCATTGACCACATAGTCCAGTCCCAGCTCGTCCAGGGCCTGCCTCAGGCCTTCGGTGGCCATCTCCCAATCCTCGTCGCTGCCCATGCTGTCCTCCGGTCTGGTGGACAGCTCCACATGGTATTTAAAGCCGAAGAGAGAGTAGACCTCATTGATCAGACCAGCCACGCCTTTGATCTCCTCCTTGATCTGCTCCGGGGTCATGAAGATATGGGCATCGTCCTGGGTAAAGCAGCGCACCCGCATCAGCCCGTGGAGCTGGCCGGATTTCTCGTGGCGGTGGACCAGTCCCAGCTCACCCATGCGCAAGGGAAGATCCCGGTAGGAGCGGGGCTCGGAAGCATAGACCAAGACGCCGCCCGGGCAGTTCATGGGCTTCACGGCATAGTCTGTCTCATCGATCACTGTGGTATACATGTTGTTCTTATAATGATCCCAGTGTCCGGAGGTCTCCCATAGGCTGCGGTTCAGGATGATCGGGGTGGCGATCTCCACATAGCCGGCCTTTTTGTGGATCTCCCTCCAGTAGTCTAGCAGCGTGTTCTTTAGGACCATCCCTTTTGGCAGGAAGAAGGGGAAACCAGGCCCGGCCTCATGCATCATGAACAGGCCCAGCTCACGGCCCAGCTTCCGGTGATCCCGCTTCTTGGCCTCCTCCATCATGGTGATGTAGGCATCCAGCTCCTCCTTCTTAGAAAAGGCGGTGGCGTAGATACGGGTCAGCATCTTATTGTGCTCGTCGCCACGCCAGTATGCGCCGGCCAGGCTGGTGATCTTATAGGCCTTTCCCACATCCTTTGTGCTCATCAGATGGGGGCCGGCACAGAGGTCAGTGAACTCGCCCTGCTCATAAAAGCTGATCTGGGCATCCTCCGGAAGGTCGCGGATCAGCTCCACCTTATAAGGCTCGCCCTTTTCCTCCATAAAGGCGATCGCCTCTGCCCTGGGCAGGGTGAAACGCTTGATGGGCAGGGCTTCCTTGATGATCTTCTTCATCTCCGCCTCGATCTTCGGAAGATCTTCAGCCGTGATCGGCTCAGCCGGGTCGATATCATAATAAAATCCGTCCGCGATGGAAGGGCCGATCGCCAGCTTCGCCTCCGGATGCAGGCGTTTCACGGCCTGGGCCATCACATGGCTGGCGGAGTGGCGGAGCGCAGCCAGGCCCTTCTCCTCCTTGGCAGTCAGGATGTTCACGGCACAGTCCCGGCCGATCACGGTGCGCAGGTCTACGGTCTCTCCATCCACCTCCCCCACGCAGGCCATCCTGGCCAGGCCTTCGCTCAAGTCCTTTGCGATGTCGATGACCGAAAGGGGACTGGCATATTCTCTTACAGAGCCATCTTTTAAAGTTACTTTCATCGATCTTTTCTCCTTTCCATTTTTCACAGCAACGATCCAAAAACGATCCTCTTCGATAAGAACGCGTGCAGCCTTGCGGTATCCGGTATCCACGGAGGTTTTTCATCCCATCGGATGTATTTTCCAAAAAGAAATGAAAAGATCCCCTGCGATGTATCTTGCATATCTTGATACATCACAGGGGACGATATCGATCGCGGTCCCACCCCTGGTTGCACTTTTAGATCGAGTCCAGCGTGGCTGTATCAGGGGCATCCTGTCCCTGCTGCATGGCCGCGCTCATCTGTAAAGTGCCGCTCTATCCGGATGATAACGGGATCACCGTTCCCTATTAAGGGACACTCCGAGCTGGTCTTCCCTTACCATCCCTGCAGGGCCCTTTCAGCAGGGGGGCCCCTCTCTGTGCGCTTCCGGCAAGATACTGGTCTCATCAACGTTTTATCTGTAGTGATCATACCACCCTGGGGCGGGATCGTCAAGGATGTGGGGCGGATCTTTTGGTCGAGCTGCAAGGTGTGGATAATGACCGGTATGTGTCATTTCCCATCTTTACAAACCAAAGAGAGAACGGTATACTAAACCCAGACAAACGAAAAAAGAGAGGTACAAGCTATTATGGAACGTATGAAGGATCTGGCTTATTACAATGGGAAGATCACCTCGATCAGTGATATGATGGAAAATGAAGGCGACCGCGAACAGATAGCCCAGTATGAAATACCCGAAATCGAC
>CAJUSS010000220.1 GCA_910588895.1 uncultured Lachnospiraceae bacterium | reverse complement strand
GGGGTATGAACAGCAGAGACCAGAGATCGGGACGGTCCTGTATGTGGTCCCCACCCATATATGTCCTACCAGCGCACTGTATCCGGAGGCGCTGGTGGCACAGGATGGAAGGATCGTGGATCGCTGGAAGGTGACCGCGCGGGATAGGAAGATCGCTCTGTAGGCGTGCCTTGCGCACGCCTTCATAAAGCGCCTTTGTCGGGAAAAGGGGTATTGCGGATACATTAGGGAAAGGAAAAAGAGAGATGACATTGTTAGAGGAGATCTGGAAAGATAAGATCATTGCGATCGTCCGGGGGATCCCCAGCGGCTATATGCTCCCATTAGCGGACGCGCTGTCTGCTGGCGGCATCGTGATGCTGGAGGTCACCTTTGATCAGAGGAGCAGGGAAGGGATACAGGAAACGCTGCGGTCCATTGAACAGCTAAGGAAGGAGCGGGCGGATAAGGTGGCGGTAGGAGCGGGCACTGTGCTGACGCCGCAGCAGGTCCGGGACGCCTGCGAGGCCGGGGCCAGATACATCATCACCCCCAATGTGGACCCAGATGTGATCGCGCAGGCGAAACGATGCCAGATGGTGGTCATGGCAGGCGCCTATACGCCGACAGAGATCGAGCGGGCATATCGGGCAGGGGCGGACATCGTGAAGGTCTTCCCTGCCAAAGCAGCCGGGGCGGACTATATCAAGGCCGTCCATGCCCCCTTGGCCCATATCCCCCTGGCGGCGGTAGGCGGGGTCGATGTGGGCAATATCGCCGGGTTTTTCAAAGCCGGGGTCTGCAGCGTGGGAGTCGGAGGATGCCTGGTGGATAAAAAGGAGATCCAGAGAGGGGACTTTGCCCAGATCACGGAAAAGGCGAAGGCGTTCGTAGAGGCATTGCCCCTATAGATGGATCAGGGCCTCCCGTAGCGGACCATCTGCGGCACATCTCTGCGATAGGCCTCTCTGGCGTGGGCGTGAAAAGTAACGGACCATTTCCAAGAAGATACCAAGAAAGTATTTTTTCTGGAAGATCGTGTCGTTCTATGGTAAAATGAAGCCAATGAAAAGAAGGGTGGAGGGGATCTATATGCAGACCATTGAACAAGAAATGCCGTTTTTTAAAAATCTGCTGAAGGTTTTAAAAAATCAATTTGGCTCAGAATCGGAGTTTATCCTGCATGACTGGTCGAAGGGATATGACCATAGTGTGGTGGCGATCGAAAATGGACATGTGACCAACCGCAAGATCGGCGATTGCGGCAGTAATCTGGGGCTGGAAGTGATACGGGGGACGACGACCAGCGATATGAAATGTGATTATATCACCAAGACAAGAGACGGGAAGGTGCTCCTGTCTTCTACCATGTATATCAAAAATGATGAGGGACAGGCATTAGGCGCCCTGTGCATCAACACAGATATCTCGAAAAAGATCGAGATCAAAGAGTATCTCGACCGATGCCTGCCGGATGGGTTAAATAAAAAAGAGCACAGTGATGAATTTTTCGCTACCAATGTGTCCGACCTGCTGCTTTACCTGATCGATGAGGGGATCAACAAGATCGGCAAGCCGGTATGCGAGATGACCAAGGAAGACAAGATGGAGGTCCTCCGTTTCCTGGACAACAAGGGGGCGCTCCTGATCAATAAATCCGGCACAAAGATATGCCAGATCCTGGAGATCTCAAAATATACACTGTACAATTATCTGGACGAGATAAGGGAACACAAAAAAGCAGTCCGGTAAAGAGGGCGGATCCCATATAAGGATCCGCTTTTGCGCACCCCTCCGGGATCGACCCGAAAGCCCTGAAAAAGAGCAGACCGTCGAAAGATCGTATTGAAAGATCAAAGCAGATGTGCTATGATGCAAAAGCAGGGCATATCCCGGCATATATAGCAGATCGAAAGAAAGGGGATCTTTGTTTTATGAAGAAAAACTATGCTTCGGTGGCCGCAGTAGACCGGGAGGTTTGCTGACGAGATAGACCGTAAGACCTCCCAAAAGGACCGGACGATACTTTTTGGAGGATGAAATGAAAAGAGAAGATAAACGGATCAGATATGAAAAAGGATATTACAGAGACCATGCCTGCAAGGACAGCTTCACTTGCAGTGTGTGCGGGCGGCTGGTGGTGGCGGCAGGCGCGGGGAGCGGTCACAGGAACCATTGCCCGAACTGCCTGAGCAGTCTCCATGTGGACGAGGAGCCAGGGGACCGCAGCGCAGGCTGCGGCGGGGTCATGGAACCGATCGGAGTCTGGGTGAGAAAGGGCGGAGAGTGGGCGATCATCCACAGATGCAGGCGCTGCGGCAAGCTAAGATCTAACCGGAGCGCTGCCGATGATAACCCGATGAAACTGATGTCCATCGCCATGAAGCCGTTAGCAGAGCCGCCGTTCCCCCTGGAGCGGATCGAGGAGCTGACCGCGCTCATGGGCGGGGAAGGGGCGCTGAGATAGGACATTGGCCGCAGGGACCCTTTGACCGCTCTGCGTAAAGCCTCAGGGGATCCCTATATCCATAAGATCCGCAAAAACACTTTGCAAATTCCCCGATCCTGTGATATGATCATCTGGCAGGACTGCAGGGGGAGCGTCCCTCTGCACGTCATCTTACAGCAGGTCGAAAGACTGATGTGTAAAAAGCCCGGATCTAAAGCGGACAGGATGCGCGAGT
>CAJUSS010000219.1 GCA_910588895.1 uncultured Lachnospiraceae bacterium | reverse complement strand
CCATGAAGGAGGCAACGGTGAAGTACCATGTGAAGGAGAACTACCGGAAGCTGGGCAGGGCCACGTCTATGTCAGGGCGCTCTCTGCTGACAGCCTGACCGTGCTCAAGCGGAAGGCGCAGCAGACGCAGGTGGGCAGCACCGGGGTCCAGGTCATGACCGGGGACCGGCTGCTGATCGGCGGGATTCGGACATGGATCACCCTCATGGATCATGTGGGAAATGAGATAGAAGGATAGAGATAAAGACAGGAGGATGGTCATGAGCACGGTCTTATCAGTGTATACCAAAAACGCATATAAAGAATACCAGCTCCCCGCGGCCAGCAATATCGATCACGACATCGAGATCTTTGGGGAGGGGTTTGGCATCCGTGAAGATGTGACCCTGCATTTAGAATCGGTCAACGGGAATTGGCGGTTCAAGCGGAGCACGCATTACATACTGGTCAAGGAGCGGGGAGATGCCTACGGCTATCTCCAGGCCAATGATGTCTTCGGCGTCATAGCCGGACAGGAGGAGCAGATCACCGTGGCGGTCACCCGGGCGGAGGATACCTTTTTGGTCCTTCCCAAATATGACATCTCTAAGCTGGACCAGGTGACCATCGGCTCGGCAGAGGAGAACGATATCTGCTACGCTTTTTTGAACCTGGTGTCGGACAGGCATGCCCTGTTCCGCCGGGAGGGAGAGGAATGGCGTGTGGAGGGCCTGGGATCCAATGAAGTGTTCCTCAATGAGAAAAAGCTGGAGGCCCCTGCGGTCCTCAGGATGGGCGATGCGATCCGCATATATGGTCTGCAGCTGATCTATCTGTCTAATAAGCTGGCGGTCACTTCTGTGAAGCGTCAGGAAAAGCTGGACCAGAAGCTGCTGCCCCTCCACTATGTGGAGGCTGTCTCGGAAGAGCCAAAGCAGGAGATCGGGGCTGCGGTCCGCAAGAGGCAGTATTTCCATCGCTCTCCCAGAAATGTTGCCCCGCTGGAGACGGAGAAGGTGACCATAGAAGCTCCGCCCGCTCCTAAGGCGATGCGGAACAGGCCCCTGCTCATGGTGATCGGCCCCTCTTTTACCATGGCGATCCCCATGCTCTTGGGGACTATGCTCTCCATCTACAGCTCCAAGGCCAGGGGAGCCACCTCCGGCGCGTTTATGTACACTGGCATCATCACTGCGCTGGGTTCTGCGATGCTGGGCGTGTTCTGGGCTCTGGTCAATATCCGCTATGAGAAAAAGAACACCCACGAGGAGGAAGAGCGACGGTTCACGGCTTACAGCGACTATCTGGTACGCCAGGCAGCGGCGATCAAGGAGAAATACGAGCAGACCCGAAAAAGTCTTCTGGAGCAGTATCCGGATGCAGCCGTCTGTGTCCGCTATGACCGGAACAACCCTGCCCTATGGAGCCGTAACCGGAGCCACAAGGATTTTCTGGAGCACCGTCTGGGCATCGGCGATCTGCCCTTCCAGATCCCCATCGATGTGCCCAAGGAGCGGTTCACCCTAGTGGAGGATCAGCTGGCCAAAAAGCCGGAGGTCATCCGGAAAGAGTATGAGACCCTCTACGATGTCCCCGTGCGGGTGGATCTTACGGACTATCATATGATCGGTCTGGTAGGCGGCCCAGGTAAACGGGGCGCTGTGGATCTGATGCTGTCCCTTTCCGCGCAGATCGCCGCGAACAATTCCTATACGGATGTGAAGCTGGCTTATATCTACGACGGCAAGAGCAGTCCTGCGCGCTGGGATTTTGCCCGGTGGCTCCCCCATGTGTGGTCGGAGGACAAGAAAGTCCGCTATGTGGCATCCAATAAGGAAGAGGCCAGCGATGTGCTTTATGAGCTGGTGAAGATCTTCCGCATGCGCTCTGAGGAGCAAAGGCGCAAGGATGAGCTGCCCAAGCCCTACTATATCCTGTTCGTGGCAGATGCCCTGATGCTGGAGGGAGAGCTGATCACAAAGTACGTTTACGAGGGGCAGGAGAGCGTGGGCCTGACCACGGTCATCATGACGGAGAGCTACGAGCAGCTGCCAAACCTGTGTGAGTATGTCATCCAAAATGACGGGTCCTTCACCGGCTGCTACCCGCTGCCCGGATCCGGACGGTGCCCGGTCCGTTTTGATCAGGTGAGCGACGGTGCCATGGAGCGTATGGCCAGGAGTCTGTCCGGGGTGGAGGTAAAGGAGGTGGAGAAAGGCGGGGACATCCCAAACGCGCTCACCTTCTTAGAGATGTTTAAGGTAGACCGCCCGGATGAGCTGGGTGTGGAGGAGCGCTGGAGGAAGAACCGCAATTATGAGAACATGCGCGCCGAGGTAGGCGTGCGGGCCGGCGGCGATCTGTGCTACCTGGATGTCCACGAGAAATACCACGGTCCCCATGGTCTGGTGGCCGGCACTACCGGTTCCGGCAAATCCGAGACCCTGCAGACCTATATGCTGTCCCTGGCAGTGAATTTCAGCCCGGATGATATCAGCTTTTTCATCATCGACTATAAGGGCGGCGGTATGGCCAATCTCTTTGACGGACTGCCCCACCTGATCGGTCAGATCTCCAACCTGTCCGGCAACCAGATCCACCGGGCTATGGTCTCGATCAAGAGTGAGAACAAGCGCCGTCAGCGGGTCTTTAATGAGAATAACGTCAATAACATCAACCTCTATACAAAGCTGTACAAGAACGGCGAGGCCACCCTCCCGGTGCCTCACCTCTTCATCATCATCGACGAATTTGCG
>CAJUSS010000218.1 GCA_910588895.1 uncultured Lachnospiraceae bacterium | reverse complement strand
CACTGGTCAAGAGGATCTTGCAGAACGCGTCTCCGGGGACCAGGAACCTGATCAACCAATTTTTGAACTATCCGGAGAACAGCGCCGGGAGCATCATGACCGCAGAATATGTGGGTCTGAAAAAGGATATGACCGTGGAACAGGCGTTCGCGTATATCCGCCGCCATGGCGTGGATAAGGAAACGATCTACACCTGCTATGTGATGGATGCCAAAAGGGACCTGGAAGGCGTGGTGACGGTCAAGGATCTGCTGATGAACCCCTATGAGGCCCGCCTGGGCGATATCATGGATACCAATGTGATCAAGGCGGTGACCACGGAAGACCAGGAGCTGGTCACGGAGCGGTTCCGGAAATACGATCTTCTCTCCCTTCCGGTGGTGGACAGCGAGAACCGGCTGGTAGGTATCGTGACGGTAGATGATATCGTAGATGTCATGGGCGAGGAGGCCACGGAGGACTTTGAGAAGATGGCGGCTATGCTCCCCAGTGAGAAGCCGTACTTAAAGACCGGGGTCTTTGAGCTGGCGAAGAACCGGATCGTCTGGCTTTTGGTCCTGATGGTCAGCAGCATGATCACCGGAGCGATCCTGGCCAGATACCAGGCGGCATTTGCGGTGCTGCCGATCCTGGTGACCTTTATCCCCATGCTCACCGGTACCGGCGGAAATGCAGGGAGCCAGTCCAGCACCATGGTCATCCGCGGCATGGCGGTGAACGAGATCGAGCCCAGAGACTTCCTTAAGGTGCTCTGGAAGGAGCTGCGGGTGGGCTTTTTGGTAGGCGTGGTGCTGGGGGCGGTGAACTTCGTCCAGCTTATCCTGCGCTATCCGGGGCAATGGCTGGTCTGCCTGACCGTGGTCTGCAGCCTTCTGGTGACCGTGGTGATGGCGAAGACGATCGGAAGCCTTTTGCCGATCGCGGCGAAACAGCTGAAGCTGGATCCGGCGATCATGGCGGCGCCGCTGATCAGTACGATCGTGGATGCGATCAGTCTGGTAGTGTATTTTCAGTTGGCGATGCATATCCTGCCTCTGTGAGTTGCTCCGGGAAAAACGAGGCGGACGGGTGACCGATCATGCGCCTGCATCTATACAACAATTGGCGTGGGTGTGAAAAGTAACTCGGCGTGGATGTGGAGAGCGACTTGCGATGCAAAAGGCTTGTCATTTAAAGGGCTTTCCTTTATAATAAGTGCGAAATAAAGAGATAGAAAAGCTGGAAGATACAAGATGAAAACAGGAGAGTAGGATCATGAAAGTAAGGACGAGGTATGCGCCGAGCCCCACGGGCCGGATGCATGTAGGGAACTTGAGGACGGCGCTGTATGCGTATCTGATCGCGAAGCATGAGGGAGGGGACTTTCTCCTGCGGATCGAGGACACGGATCAGGAGCGCTATGTGGAGGGGGCCACAGAGATCATCTATCATACCCTGGAGGAGACGGGGCTGATCCATGATGAGGGGCCGGACAAGGATGGCGGCTGCGGGCCCTATGTGCAGAGCGAGCGTCATGCGGCGGGGATCTACCTGGAGTATGCAAAGAAGCTGGTGGAGAAGGGCGAAGCGTACTATTGCTTTTGTACGCCGGAGCGCTTAGAGAGTTTAAAGCACGAGGTGAACGGAGAGATGATCATGGAGTACGATAAGCACTGCCTCCATCTCTCTAAGGAAGAGGTGGAAGAAAAGCTGAAGGAAGGCGTCCCCTATGTGATCCGTCAGAACAACCCAAAAGAGGGGACCACCACCTTCCACGATGAGATCTACGGGGATATCACGGTAGAGAACCGTGAGCTGGACGATATGGTCCTGATCAAATCCGACGGCTATCCCACCTATAATTTTGCCAATGTGGTGGACGACCATCTGATGGGGATCACCCATGTGGTGCGGGGGAATGAGTATCTTTCCTCTTCGCCCAAATATAACCGATTGTATGCTGCCTTTGGGTGGGATGTGCCGATCTATGTCCATTGTCCGCTGATCACCAACGAGGAGCATCAGAAGCTGAGCAAGAGGAGCGGTCACTCTTCTTATGAGGACCTGATCGATCAGGGCTTTCTGACCGAGGCTGTGGTGAACTATGTGGCGTTATTGGGCTGGTCGCCGGAGGGGACAGAGGAGATCTTCTCCCTGGAGGAGATGGTAAAGGCATTCGACTACCGCCGCATGAGCAAGTCCCCGGCTGTCTTTGATATGACGAAGCTTAAGTGGATGAACGGTGAGTATATGAAGGCCATGGATCCGGACGCGTTTTATGAGATGGCGCTCCCTTATATGAAGGAAGCGGTCCAAAAGGATCTGGACTTTAAGAAGATCGCGGCTATGGTGAAGACCAGGATCGAGGTGTTCCCGGATATCGCGGGGCATATCGACTTTTTTGAGGCGCTGCCGGAGTATGACGCGGCGATGTATCAGCATAAGAAGATGAAGTCTACCCAGGAAACATCGTTAAAGGTACTGCAGGAGGTGCTCCCGCTCTTAGAGGCGCAGGAGGACTACAGCAATGATGCTCTGTACCAGACCCTGATGGGGTATGTGGAGAAGGAGGGCGTAAAGACCGGCTTTGTGATGTGGCCGATCCGGACGGCGGTATCCGGAAAGCAGATGACGCCGGCGGGAGCTACGGAGATCATGGAGGTGCTGGGAAAGGAAGAGTCCTTAAAGCGGATCGGGATCGGGATCGAGAAGCTGCAGGGGTGAACGGCAAGGAGCATCGTGAGCTGGAGTGGATGACGG
>CAJUSS010000217.1 GCA_910588895.1 uncultured Lachnospiraceae bacterium | reverse complement strand
GCATCAGCTCTGTGGCATTTTCCGCATGGATGCCGCTGCCTGCCAGGAGCTGGATCTGTCCCCCGTACGCCTCCTGCAGGCGGCGGAGCATCTCCCTGCCCTCCACGGCCTTTTGCTGCAGACCGCTGGTCAGCACCCGGTCCACGCCCATCTCGATCAGCAGCTCCATCGCCCTGAAGGGCTGGCTGGTGCAGTCAAAGGCCCTGTGGAACACGGCCGTCTTTCCTTTCCCCTTGATCAGCTCCAGAAGGCGTCTGTTCTTTTCTCCATCCGGCATCCGGTCTGCCGTCAGGCATCCGAACGCGATGCCGTCCGCTCCTGCATCCAAAAGCCGGCTGCATTCCCTCTCCATCACCCGGTATTCCTCGTCCGAATAGCAAAATCCGGCTCCGCGAGGGCGCACCATGGCCACGACCTCCAGCGCAGTGTCCTCCTTGACCATGCGCAGGGTCGTCTCTGTGGGGGTCAGGCCGCCCAGCATCAGCGCGCTGTTCAGCTCGATCCGCTCTGCTCCCCCTGCTGCCGCCTGCACTGCATCCTCATAGCTCCCGCAGCAGATCTCCACTATCCCTTTCATCGATCCGTCACCAGCCTTTCCCTGCTCTTTTCCATTTATCCGGCTCACTTTCCTTCTACTCTTCCCACATCACAGCAGACCTAAACGGTAGAGCGCCAGCGCGTAGATCTTGGCATTTTTCATCAGATCCTCCACCCGCATCCATTCGTTTGGGTTATGTCCGATCCCCTTCTGTCCGGGAAAGCTGGGGCCGAAGGGTACGATCTTCGGCATCGCCTTGGCGTAGGTCCCGCCGGTGGTGGTCACCGGTGTCCCGTCCTCTCCGGTCACCGCCTCATAGCATCCCGTCAAGGCCTGTACCATAGGGTTTTCCTTATCGAACACCACCGGGTCATAGTTCTGCACCAGCGCCACCTCCATGCCGGCGGCCTTTTCCCGGATCCGCTCCAGGATCTCCCCGATCTTATGTCCTGCCGGATAGCTGAGGAAGCCTCAAAATAGGGAATCCCCTCACAGATCCCCAGTTTATAGTTACGCATCTCCATCACCCCGTATCCAGGATGAGAAAAGTCGATCCCCAGCCGGTCCCCGGTATTTTTCGCCCCGATAAAATATTGGGTCACGAAGGCATAAAAGGCCTCCATCTCGGCGGCATAGATCCGCACTATCGCGCGTCCCCGCTCTGCATAGACCACCGGAAATTTGCAATCCGGGGTGAAGCCATAGACCGGGGGCTGCTCCTTCTCCAGATAGTAACGCAGATCCTCAAAGCCCGTCTCCTCATCACATCCGAAGATGATCCGGATCTTATGGGAAGGCTCATAGCCCAGCTCCTTTAATGCGTACAGCCCATACAGACAGGCAAGGATCGGTCCCTTATTGTCCAGAACACCTCTGCCATATAAGATGCCATCCTCCAGGTATCCGCTAAATGGCGGCTGTTTCCAGCCGTCTTTCGGGGGCACCACATCCACATGGCCGGTCGCGCAGACATAGTCCTCTCCCTGTCCGTATTCCACATATCCGATATGACCGTCCAGATCCACGATGGAAAAGCCCATCCCCTGTCCGATCTCCAGTGCCGCCTCCAGTGCGCACTTTACCCCTGGCCCAAAAGGCGCTCCCAGCTGTGCAGGCGTCTCCACGCTGTCGATACGCACCAGTCTGCGCACATCCCGGATCAAGTCTTTCTCCAAAGCGCTCACTCGCTCTAAGATCGCCTGCTCGGTCAGCATATCCCCCTTTTTACTCTCTCGCTCTGTATCCCTCTGTTCCATGCTCCCCTCTTTTCTGCGGACCTTTGGCGGATAAGCCCGCCATCCTCCGTCTCCCGGTCAGATCTTGAGCCTATCCGCCGCTTTGGTCTCACTCTTTTCTTACTCCACCGGCGCCATGCGGGTCCGCATATAGTCGTCCATCCACTCTTTCGATGCCTTTTCAAAGGTGCAGCGCCCATCTTCCTGCCGTTTGGCCAGGTAGACGGTCAGCTCCTCTGCTTCGGTCACCACTGCCAGGGAAAAGCCTTCGATGTTCGTGGCCGCTCCCCATCTCCCTTGGCAGTCCATGGCCACCAGGGACAGATCCCCGGCCGCTCCGCGGCGCTCCTTAAGCTCTGCGTCCAGATGCTCCACGGCCGTCTCGCAGGCCTTCTGGGGATCCATGCCCTCCTTCATCAGCCGGACCACCTCGTAAGAGATACAGCCCTTCATCAGGTCCTCGCCCAGCCCTGTAGCGCTGGCTCCGCCGACCTTGCTGTCCGCATAAAAGCCCGATCCGGCGATGGGCGAATCGCCCACACGCCCTTTTTTCTTCATGAACAGGCCGCTGGTAGACGTAGCCGCCGTCATCTTTCCGGCAAGATCTAAGCACACCATCCCCACCGTATCATGGCCGGCATAGGGCTTTAACTCCTCCGCCCTATCCTGCTGCTTCCGCTTTCTGTAAAAGGCCTTTGCCCGGTCGGTCAGCATGTTCTTCCGCTCAAAGCCTTCCTTGTGCGCGAATTTTTCCGCCCCTTCTGCCACCAGCACACTGTTGACTTTTTCCAGGCTCAGCCGCCGGGCGATGGACACCGGGTTGGCATAATCCTTGATCGCCGCCACCGCGCCGATATCCAAGGTATCTCCGTCCATATAGGCGGCATCCAGCTCTACCTCCATCTCCTCGTTGGGCAGGCCGCCATAGCCCACCGACTTATAGTACGGAAAGTCCTCTACCTCCCGGATGGCTGCCTCGATCCCATTCTGCTTCAGTGAGAGGTTTTGCACTTGCTTTTGCTGCGATAGCCTTGT
>CAJUSS010000216.1 GCA_910588895.1 uncultured Lachnospiraceae bacterium | reverse complement strand
ATCCAGCTCCTTTCGGAGTCCGTGGAAGTCCAGTTTTTTGTCCGCACCCCCGAGTGTGAAACTTTTTCTGTAAATAGTGTTTTGAGAGGTCTTCTATGATAAAATAAAAAAACATAGGAGGCCTTTTATTATGGCAAGAGAAAAGAAACCTGTACACAGAGTACAAATGACAGAAGGGGAACGCAACATCATACACCAGATCTTAGAGGGACACGATATCCCAACTGCTGAAGATATCCAGGATGCCCTCAAGGATCTGCTCGGTGGCACCATTAAGGAAATGATGGGAACAGAGATGGATGGCATCTGGCTATGAAAGATCCCAGCGTTCCGACAGCGATGATCATCGCAACGGCTACAAGAAAAAGCGCGTGGACAGCAGTTATGGCTCCATAGAGATCGATGTGCTACAGGACCGGGGAGTAAAGGACATACTGATCATCTGCGCCGATGGCCTTACCGGAATGAAGGAAACGATCGCCATAGCATTTCCAAAGACTGAGTACCAGCGCTGCATCGTCCACCAAGTCAGGGATACCTTGAAATACGTTCCGGACAAAGACAGAAAAGCTTTCGCCATGGATCTAAAGACGATCTGCCAAGCGGCGGACGAGAAGAAGGCGTTGGAGGCCCTGGAGCGTGTGACAGAGAAATGGATGCCCCAATATCCCGATCCCATGAAACGCCGGAAGGATAACTGGGATGCCATTTCCTTATTTTATGATATCAAAGGCAGATGGCCATGTGCGCCATACTTGCATACCGATGCATGATGCCAGGGCATGCAGGGCGATAGACCTCCTGCTTGCCATCATTTTGCGCGCTTCCTTTCACCTCGCCTCATCTTGCGCAGTTCGAGCATGATCCGATCAGCCGGATAAGTCAATATATGGATACCTATGTTAGGACTTTTCGACTGGTATATGAAAAGCGCCTTCTCCAGCAGGGGAGCATGGTTTGAACGAACAGTTCAATGTTATTTTCCGATGGATGTGTTATGATAGGATCGATGACAGGAGTGATGGGAGATGTCGGATGACCCTTTATGCGATAGATGATCCATCTGGTCGATCGCAAGAAAGGATGAAAAAAGTGATTGACATTAATTGACATATATGTTATGCTTAAAAAGTAAAATATTTCCATAATATACTCGGCAGATGATACATATCTGCGGATATAGGAAGTGCGGAAAGAGATCTATCAAGAGGAGGCATCTATGAGCAGCCGAGCGAAGATACGAGAGGAAGCCAAAAAGCTGAACCCGATCGATGACCTGATGTTCCGTAAGATGGCGGCAGAACCGGGTTTTTGCGCGGAGATCTTGCGGGCCATCCTCTCTGATCCCGGGCTGATGGTGCTAGAGACCATCCCGCAGTATGACGGGACGAACCTGCAGGGGCGTTCGGTCGTTTTAGATGCCAGATGTATCCTTGTCAGTGGGCAGCAGGTGGACATCGAGGTCCAGAAGAGGGATGATGACGACCATCAGAGGCGCATGCGGTATAATGGGTCTATCCTGACGGCGAACATATCCGACCCGGGCACGAAGTTCAAGGAGGTACCGGATGTGTGCAGTGTGTTCTTGTCCCGGTTCGATCTGTTTGGAGGCGGCCATGTATGCTATCATGTGGACCGGGTGGCCCGGGAGATCGCCGGTAAAGTGGTGGAGAACGGTTTTTCAGAAGTGTATGTGAACGCGAAAGTGAAGGACGGCTCTGTGCTGGCAGAGCTCATGGATATTTTTGTCCGGGACGATGCCTATAGCGACCGTTTTCCGATCACTTCCAGCTGCAAGCGCCGATATAAAGAGACAGAGGAGGGACAGAAGATCATGTGTGAGATCATGGAGAAGATCGCAATGGAAGAGCGATCTGAAGGCAGGCAAGAGGGCAGACGAGAGGGCAGACGAGAGGGCAGACGGGAGGGCAGGCGCAAAGGTAGGCGAGAGGGGTTGGTGAGGTCTATCGTTGCGCTTTTGGAGGATAAAGGTGGAGCCACACCAGAACTCAAAGCCAGGATATCCAGGGAGCGTGATGAGGCGATCTTATTTCGATGGCTGAGATCGGCGGCAAAGGCAGATAGTGTGGAGCAGTTTGCGGAGATGATGTTAGGGTGAGGGTGGTGTTCCTTATTCTGATCCGATAGAAGACCGCAAAGGCAGAGCGGTTGGAAGGTGGGCATGAAGATAGGATAGAGATCCTGCAGTGATGGGGAGGGGGAGCGGCTGTAGAGTAGTTTATTTATAGAAGGAACGAGCCCTATGCGTACCGTTCTTCCTGCTCTTCCTGTTCCCTGCAGAGTGTCTGGTATCCCGGATCCCGACTGATCCGTACCAGGACCAGCTCTACCCGGTAGCTGATCAGGGCCTGCCGGCAGGCCCTGGCGGTCGTGTTTTGGAGGAGGCGGCTTTTTTATGAGGGAAACGCAGTTTCCTTTTTTCGTACCTTCACCAGCGATGCGTGAGCGCCTTCCTTGCGCGTGTGTCTGGTGGATGTAGGAGAGAGTGGAGGAGGATGCGGATCGATATGGGATGCGGTGTACAAGGATAGTAGGATGCGGGACGTGAGAGGACGGGATACAGATGAGCGATAGAGCGAGGATACGAGAGGGAGCGAGGAAGCTGAACCCGATCGATGATGTGATGTTCCGGAAGATGGCAGAGGATCCCGGGTTCTGCCAGGAGATCCTAAGGGTCTTTCTGGCTAGTCCCGAACTGGTGGTGCGTGAGACCATCCCGCAGTATGTAGGGACGAACCTGCAGGGGCGATCGGTCACCTTGGGTCATAACCATACTTTTCCTTCACATACCGAGCCTTCATCAAGGCATTCCCCTC
>CAJUSS010000215.1 GCA_910588895.1 uncultured Lachnospiraceae bacterium | reverse complement strand
AATGGCCGCTTTATTAAGTTTACCCTGATCGCAGGAAAGGGCCTGGAAATGGCGTCTGGTGGGCGAAAGAAGCACGCTGAGTGAAATGGCGATCTTGGAAATCGCGGGAGGACATACTGGAGCGGACCAGAAAATATCTGGATCCCCGCTGGCACATGGGTCAATGGAAAAAATTATATAAGTCTTCCTGCGGGGAGCTATATTGTATCCGCTCATGCTGAGCTTCCTGCGGGAGATCCCAGGGCGTACATCAGTATCTCAGAAACAAATTTCGTGGAGCAGTACGTGTCCATCCCATCGTATATCGATGTCCGGAGAGCAACTGTCACCTTTGTCGCATTTTTTGATAGTACGAAGAGCATCCGAGTCAGGTTGTTCTGCGATGCGGCGGTAACCGCGACACTGTGTGAGATCAGCGCCATCCGGATCAGCTAAACATCAACTAGCAGAGATGTATGAAAATGATCCGTTCATCCCCGTCTCTATGGATGGGTTCCCGATATACCATGGTTTGAGCACTCCATTGGCGTTGACATATAAGCGTGCTATCGCTGTCTCGTTTGTTGAGGGTTTGTTCCCGGTGACCGATGCGTTAAACCCTCCGCCCTTTGGAGCCGGCAGCCCCGTAGCGATCACAGCCACATCGTAGGTGTTACATCCTGCCTTCAGGATAATATCGTAGACCTCAACGGTGACTAGTCTACCTAATTTTCTCCATTTTACATATGTTGTTGATATTTTATTCACATATGTGGTGTTTATGGTCGCATTGCCCGATGATTCGCCATTTAAGTGAGTAAGAAAATAGCCCGCATTTATTTTTATTAATTTTAAAAATAACGCTTGACAAAAGTGTTCAATGAACACTATAATAAGATTATCAAATTAAACGGAGGTATGGAAATGTCTTTGAACCCTTTTACAAAAACTATAACGGACAGGCCGATCATTAAGATCTATGCGAATTACGGTGTCCTTGCACACGAAAAAACAACCGTTTATACTTATGCAAACAATGCTTCTGAAATTTATGACGAGATCTATATCGAAATCCCAGAAGGATTTAAGGTATATGAGCAAGCGGATGGAATTGGGATCATATTGAGTGCGGATAAAGGATATGATTATACAGTTGATGATCTACTCAGAAATGTTGGCGGCACTCCTGCTTTTGTTTATGTTGGTAAGGATGGAAGACGGCGCACAAGCAAATGTAAAATATTGGAGGAAACATGATTGATGATCAAAGAACACAGGCAAGCGGCCGGACTTACACAGGAGGAATTTTCGAAGTTATTTGATATTCCACTTGACACAGTGAAAGGTTGGGATTCCGGCAGGCGAAGACCACCTGAGTGGGTAGAAAAATTGATAATCAAAGAACTGGAACAAATGAGAAAGGATAAGGAAAAGGATTGATTGTAGAGGATGTTCTGAATGTATACAAGGAAACACGTTCTATACGGCAAACAGCAAAGGAAACCAGATGTAGCTGGCAGAGAGTTGTGAAAATTTTGGCATCAAATGGGATCGTTGCAAGTGCAACACATGAAATGATCTTGAAGCTGTATGAAGAGGGGAAGGATCCGGGAGAGATAGCAAGGCAGGTAGGATACAGCGAAAAAGTGGTCAAGGCTTATCTACCAAAGAAAAGACCATACTATGGGGTAGACATATCGGAAAATGCAAAGAGGATCAGGAAATGCAGAGAGAATAAGGCGGAGCAATAAAGGGCAGTAGAAATACTGCTCTTTTTATATATAAAAATCCAAGAAAAGGAGATAAAAAGATGAAAAGAGAGACAATCACCATCAACCAAAAGGAGCCACACTATGAGATCGAGAGTATCGCACCGGTATCAGTGCATGTCCTGCAGAGCCGGAGCCGGTCATCCCACCGGAACCGTACGTCCCGACGCCGGAGGAGATGCTGGCATCGGCCCAGGCGGCTAAACGGGCAGAAGTATCGGCGGACTGTGAGCGGATCATCTACAAGGGTGTGAGCGTCACCCTGGCCGATGGCAGTGTGGAGCATTTCAGCCTGACCGAGCACGATCAGCTCAACCTGTTCGGCAAGCAGGCCCAGCTGGTGGCCGGAGTGGACCGCATGGAGTACCACGCCGACGGCCAGCCTTGCCGCTACTACAGTGCTGCAGATATGCAGGCCATCATCCAGGCCGCCACATGGCATGTATCATACCACACGACCTACTGCAATGCGCTCAACATGTGGATCGCCGGCTGTCAGACGGCAGAGGAGGCCCAGGGCATCTTCTACGGGGCTGCTGTACCAGAGCAGTACAGATCGGAGGTCCTGGACGCATATCTTTTACAGATAGCGGCGATGGCGGAGGATGATGATGGTGAGACAGTATCTTAAACTGTTGTTTCTATTTGGGACCGGAGGGCTGCTGTACAACCTCCTGGAGCTGGCCTGGAGGAACTGGACACACTGGACCATGTTCTTTCTGGGTGGTGCCTGCTTTGTCTTGATGGGGCTGATCAACGAGGTATTGCCCTGGGCGATGCCTTTGTGGGAGCAGATGGCCATCGGGGCCTGCATCATCACGGGGCTGGAGTTTTTGACCGGCTGCATAGTCAACCTATGGCTGGGCAACGTCCTGGGGCAGGTCTGCCCGCAGTATGCCATCTACTGGCTGCTGGTCAGCTTGGCCGGGATCATCCTAGATGACTGTCTACGGTACTGGTGGTGGGATGAGGAGCAGCCACACTATAACATCGGGCTAACCAGACACAGTAGCAGGATCGTCTGGCTACCGATATAAGATAGAGAGCCGAAAGGCTCTTTTTTCGTGGAAAGGAGGTGATGGGGATGTATGTGGATGCACAGGCGGTCATCGGGGCCGCTGCCCTTCTGGGGGCGGT
>CAJUSS010000214.1 GCA_910588895.1 uncultured Lachnospiraceae bacterium | reverse complement strand
AGCGGGTCCCCGTCATGGGCATAGGTATGGATAAAGCGGCCCTCCCCGGCCGCCGGGGCCTCATAGGCAAATGTGTAGCGGCTGCAACCCGCCTCATCCACGCCGTTGCTCTTTAAGATCGACATGGCATAGTTATATCGCCCCTCCTCGATGTGCATGATCCCGGAGATGCGGGGCGTGTTGTTGGGGGCATCCGGCTCGAACCGGCGGCTCCTTAAGGACTGCTCAAAGGTCAGCTGCCTGTCCATCCCCTCATAGATCGTATCCGTCTGGTCCCCATTGGTCACGATGATCTTATTCCCCAAGACGCGGACCGGCGCGTAGATGATCAGGCTGGGATCTGTCATCTTAGACGGATCGAAGGCCTGGGTACGGATCCCCTCCCCGTCCTCCACGAACACACGGTTGCGGCTGTTCTCGCTGCGTCCCATGATAAAGTACGCCGTCACCGCCTTCTTCCCGTCCTCCGATCTTCCGATCACGATCCCCCTCCCAGGGTAGGCATTTTCCTTCAGTTCCTTTGCTAATGAACGCATTTCCATATGATGGTCTCTCCTTTCTGTTCTCCCTGTCCCTGCGCCATCCTCCGCCAGGTACACGGCTCCTGGAGCCGCCTCCCCCCGGCCGGGACAGCTTTTGATACCTGGCCGAAAAAGACCGCCTGGGCATACAAAGACACGGTGCCCAGGCGGTCGGCTTTTTTTTCACGTGCTCCCTGTGGTGATCTCCACGTTCCGCCAGTTGCACGTCCTATCCTTCTATCATAAACGATCTAGTGAAGATCTGCAAGCTTTATCCTCACTTTTTTGCCAACTTTTCCGCAAGCTCCAGGACCTTTTCCCCGTTGCCCAGACCATAGTCCTCCGCAGGGATCACTTCCAGGGGCACGTTTTTCTCCTCGAAGAGCTTTGCCGCCTTATTTTTCAGGTAACCGACCTGGGGACCTAAAAGGGCGCAATCTACGCCGTCCATCCGCTGCTCCATCTCAAAGGTAGGGAAAGCGGCGATATCCACTTCCTTTCCCTGCTTAGCTGCAGCTTTTCTCATCTTGGTGACCAATACGCTGGTCGAGATCCCCTGATCACAGAATAATCGGACAACTAACATCGTTCATACCTCCATTTCTTTGATCGGATGGTCTGCTCCTATACCGCAGCATCCGCATGACCACTGCACTTACACCTATCTCAGTGATGTCGGATCACTTCAAACCGTTCCAGCCGGATCTCCTCCTCCAAAGCGATCCCGGCCTTCTCCCTTGCGATCTTGACCTGCTCCTCCACCGTATCCACGCCGTCCAGATCCGGGAGCAGCAGGCCCCGCCTGCAGCCCTTTGTCACGATCACCCCATAGCGTTTCACATCCAGCTCCGCCAAGGAGGTGACCGGCACTGCATCGCCCAGCACATCTACGCTGATCGACAGCTCATCCAGCTCGTCCTCCCGCACCGGTAAAAACCGGGGGTCGCGGGTGGCCGCACTGACGGCATTGCACACGATCTCTTCTGCTATGGAAGGCTGCACCGCCTGTATCGTCCCGATACATCCCCTTAACCGGCCATCCTTCTTGAGCGAGACAAATACGCCTGCCCTGCGGTCTGACATCTCCTCCGGGAGCTCTAAGAGCATATCTTTCTCCGGCATCCTTCCCGTCCGCACATACAGCTCTATGGTCTGACGGGCCAGCCTTACATGCGCATCCTCCTGCTCCCTCTTCCTCATGATATGTTCCCTTATCCTTTTTTCATCCTGGTCTTTCTGCTCTTGTTTCGGTACCTTTGCATGCAGAAGCTCTGGCGGCTGCCAGTCTTGCGCAGCCCTGCCCCTTGATGTGTAGGCGCAGATCCCGTATCCCACCCCGAAGGGCCCCTCATAGGATAAACGCTCCGCCACGATCTCCGTCCGGTCCAACGCTCCTGCTAATACCGTAAAGGAACGGTGGCCGCACTCCCCTGCTCTTTCGCAGAACTCTTCCGTAAATCCAAACAGCTCCTTAAACGCCCCCTTTTCCATCACCTCCATGATCCGGGCATCATACTCCGGGCCTTCCTTCTGAAAACCGTAAGGGCCATCCTCCTTAAGCCGGTGGGATAAGTCCCCGCTGGCGATCAGTACAGTCTTTTTGTCTAAGATATCCGCCGTTTCCTGGATATATCGCCCCAAACGATAATGCTCTGCAAGAGGCAGGCCGGACAGGCCGATCCGCACCAGCTCATACCCGGTCCAGTATCGGTCCACAAAATAAAGCGGGACCATCGTCCCATGATCCAGCCTTTTGTCCCTTTCCCCCAGGGTCCCGGCAGGCAGGCCTCTCTCCTCTGTCAGTGTACACAGCTTTTCAACAAACTCCACATCATAGGAGACCGCCATCTTCACCTGTCCCGCGCCGAACCGGCTAAGATCCCCCTCCGCACCCTTTCCGGGCGATATATGGAGATAGTCCGAATACATCACCTGGTGCGGTGTGACCAGGACGATCGTCTCCGGCTCCAGTTCCCCGATCCAGCGGCCCACCACCTCATAGGCATCGATCGTCCTCTGGATCTTCTTCTCCTCGCCCCGGCCTACCTCTGGTATGATCAGCGGGGGATGGGGGACCATAAATGCGGCCAAGATACTCATGGAGCACCTCCTTCTCTTTTACAGCCGGCTGTTTTCGGATGCTTTAACGGCCAGCCATCCTCTTCCGGATATGCAGCAGTGCCTGTGTGATGATGCACCCGTGATCTTCCGCCAGCCTATGGCTCTCCAGCAGCCGATATCTCTCCTGGGGAAGGAGACGATGACCGGAACGAAGGAGCTCTACCCCGGTCCTTCTCCCCGGTGCCGTAAGGCCGGTCCAGTTCTTCTAAGAAAACCATCGTCTTCCCTCCATGTCCAGATTATACTATAGGTAGACCTTCTTTTCCAGTCCTTATTTTTTGAAACGAAGATCTGGCTGCATGTCCGTTACTATCCACACCCACGCCGATCGTTGTATAGGTGCAGGCGGACCATCTGCGACATATCTAAGCGATA
>CAJUSS010000213.1 GCA_910588895.1 uncultured Lachnospiraceae bacterium | reverse complement strand
CAGCCAAAGATAGGGCCCCGTAGTCCTTTGAGCCCGGCCCAGCCTGCATCCGGTCCGCCACCTCCTTCTGCACCATGACCGTGATCGTATCTACAGGCACATGCTCCTCAAAAAGCCCCATCAGGATAGGCGTGGTGATGTAATAGGGGAGATTAGCCACCACCTTGATCGGCCGTCCCCCGTTCTCCTCCCGGACCAGTGCCAGGATATCCATCTTCAGGATATCCTGGTTGATCACACGGACATTCTCATAGCCCTCCAGCGTCTCCTCCAGGACCGGGATCAGCTTTGGATCGATCTCCACCGCCACTACCTGTCCGGCTGCCTCTGCCAGATGCTGGGTCATCGTCCCGATCCCCGGTCCGATCTCCAATACCAGGTCCTCCTTTGTCAGGTCGGCCGCCCGGATGATCTTCTCCAACACATGGGGATCGATCAGAAAATTCTGTCCGAAGCGCTTCTGAAATACAAATCGATATTTTTGGATCACCTCTATGGTGCGTTTCGGGTCGCCAAGATCTGCCATACTCTTCCCCTTTCTTTTCCCACTCTTCTCTTTAAGCTGGTCCTCTCTGCCTGTTCTGTCCTGGCCCATGGGGCCAGCCCCCTCCGCTCAGGACAGGCCATAGAGAGCCCTCCCGTTGTTCCAGGTCACGTCCTCCACCAGCTCCCGGTCCACCCCTTTTAGGGCGGCTACCGCCTCTGCCACATAAGAAAGATACAGAGAGGAATTCCGCTTTCCCCGGTAAGGCTCCGGTGCCAGGTAGGGACAGTCGGTCTCCAGGACGATCCGATCTAACGGCGCATACTCTACCACTTCCTTCAGACGTCTGGCGTTCTTAAAAGTGGCCACCCCGCCGATCCCCAGATAAAAGCCCATATCCAGACATTCTCTCGCGATCTCCCGGCTATAGGAAAAGCAGTGGATCACTCCCCCGATCTCCCGCCCCTTCCAGGCTTTCAAGATATCCAGCGTATCCTTCGCCCCATCCCGGCTGTGGACGATGACCGGGAGCCGGACCTGCTCTGCCAGCTCCAGTTGGTGGGCAAACCACTTTTTTTGGAGCGGCGCTCCAGGCTCCTCCCAGTGATAGTCCAGCCCGATCTCCCCGATGGCCACCACCTTATCCTTTGAGGCAAGGCTCTGGAGCCAGCGGATATCCTCTTCTTTTAGGTCTCTGCACTCACTTGGATGTACCCCCACCGCGCCATAGATAAAGTGGTATCGCTCCGTCAGCTCCAGGGTCCGCCGGGTGCTCAAAAGGCTCGCGCCTACATTCACCACCGCTCCCACGCCGGCCTCCTGTAGATGTCCCAAAAGCCCGTCTCTGTCTCCGTCAAAGGCTTCGTCGTCATAATGGGCATGTGTATCAAACAGCATCTCGATCCCTCTTCTCTTTTTATAGTCTCCCCGGTCATCTCTGATCCAGGAAAAGCGCATATCCAGCCGTTCATCCCAGCAGATCCTCCCGCACCAGATACAGCACAAAGAGATGGGCCGGGTAGAACACATAGAAAAAGTATCTCCCCGGCCATCTCCCCCTTTTTCCGTCATAAAACGCCAACGGGATGAAGGCCAGCGCCGCCATCCCCCAGGTCCTGCAGCTCTCTAAGGCGACCAGGAGCGCACCGCTCATAAGCTGCCGCCCGCTCCCCCGCGTCAAGTAGAGCAGGACCGCCAAGATCACACCGAAAGCACCGTAATCCGTTCGGAAGACCTGGGCGGCCCCACAGCCCGCCAGCACCCATAAAAGCAGCCGCACAGGCTGCTGAAAGGAGGCCTGGATGCCGCACAGGGTAAGATAGATAAAAAGGAGCGTGAACAAAACATTCTGATATCCCGGATAAGACCATCGCCCGGACAGGGCCAGATCAAAGGGGATCTCAGCCAGCAGGGCAAAGAACAGGAGCCGAAGCCCGTAAGCCTTCCTGTGGCGTGTATGGACAGCTCCTTCTACCAGGAGATAGACAAAGATCGGGAAGGCCAGGCGGCCGACGCACCGGCAGATCCGGTCCACATACCACCAATGCCTCCCCGCCTCCGTCCGCAGGATCCAGCTCATCTTTATGGGATCTGCGCTCTTTAATATCCCCCGTTCGATCAGGACCACGCCGATATGGTCGATCAGCATGGCCGCGGCCGCGATGAATTTCAGGCAGTTCAGGGAAAGGTCCCGGCGGCTGGTTTCAAGGGAAACAGTATCAGTCATAAGTCGCCTCCAAAATGAGATAAAAAGGTAGAAAAGAAGGACCGGTCACAATATACGGCCCGTTCTTTTCTCCGGACCCGTCAGGCCAGCGGGAAGGACACAACGGCAGTAAAGAGGTCCGCCAGCGTCTCCACCCGGAAGGACCCGCCGCAGGCTTGGGTAAAGGAGCTTGCGATGCTCAGTCCCAGCCCGGACCCGCCATCGGTACGGCTCGCGTCGCCCCGGACGAAACGGGCTGTGAAATCGACCCCGTCCGGCAGTTCTGTTCTGGACGTGTTCCGGACGCTGACCTGAGCAAAGCCGCTGTCGATTTTCAGGGTGAAATAGACCCGGCTTCCCTCCAGGGCGTAGCGGAGGGCGTTGTCGATCAGATTCTGAAAGACCCGGTAGAGGCGTTTCCCGTCGGCCACGATCATAACTGGGTCCGCGGGCAGGTCCGTTTTGAACGTCAGGGAGCTTGCCCGAATGGGTTCTTCCAGGTCCGCCAGGGTCTGCCGCAGGAGCTTCGCCAAATCCAGACGTTCCGGATGCACGGGAAGCTGGTCCGCCGCCGCCTTGCTGATCTCGAATACATCCTCCACCATGCCCTTGAGCCGGTGTGCCTTTTCGTCGATGATCCGGGCATAGTCCGCCGCCGCCGGTTCCAGGTCCTCCTGCCGCAAAAGCTCCGCGTAGGACAGGATGGAGGTCAGAGGCGTTTTGATGTCGTGGGACACGTTGCTGACCAGTTCGACTTTCATGCGTTCGCTGCGGGTCTGTTCTTCCAGGGCGGCCTTCATCCCGGCTTGAATGTCGTTCAGGCTGTCCGCCGTCTGCCGCAGGTCCGCGTCCTCCGGAAGCTCCAGCGGCGTTGACAGATCCCCGCCCCGCACGGCCTCCACCTGGTCCGCCAGCCGCCCGAGGTCCTTGGCAAGATGCAGCTGCCGTTTTGACAGAGCCAGCGCCGCCAGAATCAGAATCACCACCGTCACAACCCCAAGGAGGCCCGGAGGTCCCTCCTTCGTCCTTTTTTTCG
>CAJUSS010000212.1 GCA_910588895.1 uncultured Lachnospiraceae bacterium | reverse complement strand
CGTTTTATCCGTGAGGGCGGGGACGTGGGCAAGCTGCGCCTCTGGTCCACCTTCCATCCGGAGATGGAGCAGATCCCGGTCTTTGCAAAGAAATGCAGGGAGGCTGAGGAGGCTGGGATCCTCCTCTGCGCAGGAGCGGTGGGCGTGCCGGAAAACATCGGTCTGCTGCGCCGGCTCCGCGAAGCTCTGCCAGAGGAGATCTATCTCTGGATCAACAAGATGGATGGGCTGAGACGGCCGTATACGAAAGAGGAGCGCGAGGCCTTCGAAGGGATCGATCCCTTTTTCTATCGGGAGCTGGAGACGATCCGGGCAGATGCCGCCCAATGCGCAGGGCGGCTCTTTGTGGAGTGGGACGGGAGCCTGAGGACCTGCAATATCAGCCCAAAGATGGGGATCGATTGGTATGACCTGCAGGATGCGCTGCCAGATTCTGTGTGCGGACGGAAGCGCTGCACCTGCTTTCTGGCGTATGGAGGGCGGGCGGATCTGGCAGGGAAAGAGGCGTTTGGGGAGTACCCATTGTTCCGGATCTGCCAGACGTCCTGCGCGATATAGTGGTCATCGCATGTTAAAGGGACAGGCGGCATCCTGTCTGTCATCCGAGAACTGAAATGGAGGCTGGAAAAGGACTATGGAACAAAGATCGAAAAAAAGTGCCGAGCTATATCACCTGCTGCTGGAACGGGGCTACCCGGAGGTATTTTGCGGTCAGGTGACCCAGATGCTGCACACGGACTGGACGGCCCAGAGGATGATCGGGTATCTGTCCCATTATAAAAAGCTGCCGATGGGAGAGGTGGCCGATGAGATGCTGTCGATCTTAAGTGACCGGGACCGGATCATGGAGAAAAAAGAGCTGGAAAGGGTCAATGCATCGTGGAACGAGTATCTAAATACATGAACGTGCAGAAAAACCTTCGTCGGCAGGGGCTTTGCATGGCCGAAAGCGAAGTTAGAAAGCGCACGATCTTTTCTTGACAGTTAAAGGACCATGGTATAAACTATACATATCTAAGCTGTGAGCTCCTGCCCGGGACCTTGCGGCAAAGATCAAAGCTAGATCTGACTGACCGAAAGAAGCTCTGACGGAAAGACGATAGGTGGAGTCTGCCTTGTAGGCATACTCGTGTTTTGACGTACAGCGAGGATCTTTTGGGATCCTCTTATTTTTTGCTCTTTTTCGGAAGTGTGGAGAACGCGGCATAAGGAGGCAGTAGATGGGAGAGGAAAGGAACGGTACAAGGATAGAAGAAGGAAAAGAAGAAAGGAGATCGATAAAGAAAGAGGCGATGGAGACCAAGATCGCGGTGATCGGGATCATCATCGAGGATAAGCGGCAGGCGGAGCCGGTCAACGGGCTGCTCCACCAGTATGCCCCCTACATCATCGGCCGGATGGGCCTGCCCTATGAAAAGCGGCAGGTGAGCATCATCAGTATCGTGGTGGACGCTCCCGGGGATGTGATCAGCGCCTTGTCCGGGAAGCTTGGCAGGCTGCCGGGGGTGAGCTCCAAGGCGATCCACTCCCGTGTGTGAAAAGACCCGGACAGAGCTGACGCAGCAGGACGGTGTTTGTGCGCTCGGAAAAGGATGAGGATGACGAAAAGAAGGATGGAGATCAAAGATAGAGATCAAAGAAGCTGACAGATCCAGATGGATCGAGAAAGAGAGGAAAAGACAGATGTACGACCCAAGATCAAAATGTGCAGATAGATTTATCGACCATGAGGAGATCATGGATACGCTGGCCTATGCCCAGGCCCATAAGACGGACCGGGAGCTGATCGACCAGATCTTAGAAAAGGCGAGGGAGCGCAAGGGCTTGAGCCACAGAGAGGCGTCGGTCCTTTTAGACTGTGAGCTGGAGGATAAGAACCAGGAGATCTTTAGCTTGGCAGAGCAGATCAAGAAGGACTTTTACGGGAACCGGATCGTGATGTTCGCGCCCCTGTATCTGTCCAACTATTGTATCAACGGCTGCGTGTACTGTCCCTACCACGGACAGAACAAGCATATCCCCAGAAAGAAGCTGACCCAGGAGGAGATCCGGAAGGAGGTGATCGCCCTCCAGGATATGGGGCATAAGCGGCTGGCCTTAGAGACAGGGGAGGATCCGATCCATAACCCGATCGAATATGTGCTGGAGAGCATCAAGACGATCTACAGCATCAAGCACAAGAACGGGGCGATCCGCCGGGTGAACGTGAACATCGCCGCCACCACGGTGGAAAACTACCGGAAGCTGAAGGAGGCGGGCATCGGCACCTACATCCTTTTCCAGGAGACCTATCACAAGGAGAGCTATGAAAAGCTCCATCCCACCGGTCCCAAGCACGACTACAACTATCACACCGAGGCTATGGACCGTGCCATGGAGGGCGGGATCGACGACGTGGGCTGCGGCGTTCTGTTCGGCTTAGAGCTGTACCGCTATGAATTTGCAGGCCTTTTGATGCACGCGGAGCATTTAGAGGCGGTCTATGGAGTAGGGCCCCACACGATCAGCGTGCCCAGGATCCGCCGGGCGGACGATATCGACCCGAACGTATTTGACAATGGGATCGATGACGACACCTTTGCCAAGCTGGTGGCCTGTATCCGGATCGCCGTCCCCTACACCGGTATGATCATCTCCACCAGAGAGAGCCAGAAATGTAGGGAGCGGGTGCTCCACTTAGGCATCTCCCAGATCTCCGGCGGCTCCAGGACCAGCGTTGGCGGTTATGTGGAGCCGGAGCCGGAGGACGAGTCCTCCGAGCAGTTCGAGGTCAGCGACAAGCGTTCCTTAGACGAGGTGGTGGACTGGCTCATGGGCATGGGCTACATCCCCAGCTTCTGCACCGCCTGCTACCGGGAAGGCCGCACCGGCGACCGGTTCATGTCCCTGTGCAAGGCCGGGCAGATCCACAACTGCTGCCTTCCCAATGCCCTGATGACCTTAAAGGAGTATCTGATGGACTATGCTTCCGAGGATACGAAAAAGAAGGGGCTGGCGCTGATCGAAAAGGAGATGGCCGATATCCCCAAAGAGAAGGTGCGCCAGATCGTGAAGGAGCGGCTGGAAAAGATCGAGAAGGGGGAGCGGGATTTTCGTTTCTGAGAGCTTGTAAAATTTTTGTCCTTGACTTGCGCCGTACCGCAGGATCTGATAAAATAGCTTCATCCATAACGGAGCAAGATATTACACAAAATCGGTAAAGGATGAGCATACTATGAAGATCGTGGACCTAAAATGTCCTTCCTGCGGCGGCAAGT
>CAJUSS010000211.1 GCA_910588895.1 uncultured Lachnospiraceae bacterium | reverse complement strand
CCGTAAGACTTTTTATAATTCCTTCATTTATTTTCCACAATTTATCCATATTTACACGATATACTAAGACCGTAAAGTTCTACAGGAGCTTTTCAAACAAGCTCCTCCATAACAGAGCTTTTCCCTATCAGGAAACAGCGGACGAGATGGAGGACCAGATCCGAAGATCTTCCGTAGCACTATCCAAAATGGGGGCGGCGGCAAACATGCGCGCAACTGGTCGTCGCTCTCGACAAACAACAAAAGCGTTCTAACTCGCAGAAAGCTGCGAAAGTAGAACGCTTCTTTTTATATTCTTTTGATCTCCTCTTTCGCCCTCACCCGATCTCTTGTCCACAGCACCTGGATCTCTCCCCAAGCTGCACCAGATCCCTCCCAGACCGTGTCCCTGACCTTCATAAGTTCGACAGCGGACGCGCCACCACACATGAACGTTTGACGGGACAGCAGCTTCCCTGCTCCTTACTCCCCGGTCCGCCGGATGTTCGTCTCCAGCAGCCGGTTAAATCCCAGCCATCCATGGGCCTCGCTGTTGGCGTTCAATGCCTCGATCATGGTCTCCATCTTCGCGTCTGTATTATCGGCAAAGTTTAAGGCCAGCGCCTCCAAAAGGGCCGGTTTTTTAGGAGAACCGTACTCCAGCTCGCCATGGTGGGCCAAGATGCAGTGCTTTAACTCGGAAGCCAGCTTTGGCGGGAACCCGGCGATCATCTTGATCTTGTCGCTGACCATCTCGGTCCCGATGATGATATGGCCCAAAAGCTGGCCGTCATCGGTGTAATCATTGGCCGGAAAGACCGACAGCTCCTTAAGCTTGCCGATATCATGGAACATAGCCGCCGTCAGCAAAAGATCCCGCTTTAACATGGGATAATTAGCCGCATAGAAGTCGCACAGCTTCAGCACGCTCAAGGTATGCTCCAGCAGCCCGCCCACAAAGCCATGATGGACCGTCTTGGCCGCCGAGTGGAAGGAAAAGGTCTTCGCAAACCTTTGGTCGCCGAAAAAGCTCAGAGCCAGCTGGCTGAGATAAGGATCCTGGAGCGTGCGCACATAGCCCATCAGCTCCTGGTACATCTTATTGATGTCTTTTTTGGACACAGGCAGATAATCCGCTTCCCTGTACTCTCCGGCCGCCGCCTTGCGGATCCGTTTGATGTTCAGCTGGAAAGAGCCCTGGAACAAGGTCACGTCCGCCTCCACCTGCACATAATCCATGGTCTCAAAAGCACTGACACCCGGAGAATGCAGATCCCAGATCTTCCCGTCGATGGTCCCCGTCTTGTCCTGGAGCAGCAGGTTTCCATACTCCTTCCCGCTCTTTGTCAATGCGATCTGTTTGTTTTTGCACAGATAGATATCCGATGTATGCATACCTTCCCGCAGCGTTTCGATATATTTCATGTTCGATCCTCTTTCCTAAAATATATGCTCTCTACATATATACTTTCCCTGGGTCGCTTTTCACGATCAAACAAATGTAGCCCGATCCGATCATGAGCATGTCTATACATGAGCATGTCTATACATCTGTTATGTAGCGGAACAAGGGATGCGCCACATAAGGCTCCTTAAGAGGAACACAATGAAGATCATCTTCCGCATTGCGCCCCTCTGTAAAAACGCGTGTGCTCTGACACATGACCGCACCGGTGCCCAATGTCATCTCGCTTCGCATAACCTGCACTCGCCTGCCTGGCACCTGCCGCCTGCCCGTCACCTGGCGCCCACCGTCACCTCATACTCGATCGGCGTATAGACCTCCTGTCCGTACCGCTGGACCTCCACGATCACCGCCTCACCTGCCGTCAGCTTATCCAGACTGTTCTGAAAGTCCTTCATCGTGACGATCTCATCCTCGCCCATCCGGGTGATGATATCTCCGTTCTGGATCCCCGCATTGTAAGCCGGTCCGTCAGTCAATGCATTGTTCACATAGATCCCAAGGGGCAGGCCCGCCTGGCGTTCTGCTTCCGTGACCTCAAGCCCCATGACCCCTAAGAACGGCGCCTGGAGGCCATTGGATAAGTCCTCTAATATCCCTTTATGATCGGATATGGCCTGGACGACGGTCATGGGATCTTCCTTCGTCGTATATACGTCCGTCACCCAGCCGATCACCTGCCCCTTGATATTGAAGAGGAATGTCCCCTGAGCGGCATCGCCCTTGGCATCTGTATAAAACAGCCGGCTGGTCCCATCTACCACCTGGACGTTCTTCGCCACATAGGAGATGCTGCCTCTGCTCATAGAATGGGCGACCCCCGCCGGGCTGCCTGCCGCAAAGACCAGCTCCCCCTGCCGGACTGTGTAGGAATTCCCCAGTTCCAGTACCCTGAGCTGACTCTTTGTCCCCTCCTCCAGCTGATCGGCCGCGATACAGATCACCGCGAGTTGGGCGATCTGGTCCACCCCTTTTAACTGCCCCGCCACGGACCCGCCGTCGGGTAAGGTGACCTCTAAAGCCTCTGCCTCCTGCACGGCACCTGCAGGCACTAAGATCAGGTACTCCTCCTCCGTGGCCGTGATCACCGCCCCGGAATACAGGCTGGCCATTTCCACCGGATTATCGAACCAGTCCATCTGGGTCTTCACCGACTGGACCGTCACGATCCCCTGATCCACCTCCTGGAACACCTGGTTCAAGCCGTCGTACATCTTCACCAGATCCTCTAAGGAAAACTGATACCGCTCCACCTCATCCCGGACTACCTCCTCGATCGGATCCGTCTCCGCCTCTGTAGTCTCCGCGGTGGTCTCCGGCTCTGTCGTAGTCTCTGGCTCATCCTTGGGGATCGATATGGTCGAGCTCTCCTCTGTCTCCTCCTCCACCAGATACTTTTTTGCCAATGGTGCGGAGACCACAAAAGTCACTGCTGCCAGGGCTCCGAACAGGACCGCGCTCACCCCCAAAAACAGCAGACGCTTCACGATCTGGGTCCTGGATAACCGGGGCCTCACGATCTTCTCATAGATAAAACGGCGTTTTTCTTCCCCACGCTCCGATCCATTGTCCCGCCCGTCCTTATCTGGCAACTTAAGCACCTCCTTTATGTCCTCCGTGATCACCTCTTTCTATTATACGTTTCTTCCCCCTTTTATGCAAGAAAAAGATCGCTCTGCCGCCGGGGATACAGCCAAAAAAGTAATGTCTTCCCCCCACCCTTTTCTTGTGTTATACTGAAACCACCATGACCGTCCACATCGCCTGAGCGGTCACGGACCACTGACACGCCACCTGTCATGAACACAAGGTTAACCTATAGGGAGACGATAGGTTGAAAGAAAAATGTAAAAAAAGCCAACATAGTACCAGAGCACCAGTAA
>CAJUSS010000210.1 GCA_910588895.1 uncultured Lachnospiraceae bacterium | reverse complement strand
CTCCCAGCACCGGGATGGCGGCCACCATATCGTAGGCCTCCCGGACCCGCTTTCCCACGCCTTCCCCTTCATTCCCGATCACCATACCTATGGGACCGGTGAGCTTCAAGCCGTACATGCTCTCCCCGCCCATATCTGCACAGACGAACCAAAGGCCCTTTTTCTTCAGGTCCTCGATGGCGGCTGTCAGATTGGTAACCTTGGCCACCGGCGTATGGTTTAGCGCCCCGGCCGAGGTCCTGGCTACCACCGCGGTCAGTCCCGCCGCCCTGCGCTTGGGGATGATCACCCCGTGGGCTCCGGCCAGATTCGCCGTGCGGATGATCGCGCCCAGGTTATGGGGATCTTCTATGCCGTCCAGCAGGATGAGGAAGGGCGGCTCCCCCTTCTTTTCTGCCAGGTCCAGCATATCCTGGATCTCTCCGTAGGCATAGGCTGCGCTCTGCGCGATCACGCCCTGGTGCTTTTTGGTGGCGGACATCTGGTCCAGCCGCTCTCTGGATACATAGGTGATGATGGTATCCTGCTTCCTGGCCTCCCGGACGATCGACATCACCGGGCCGTCGTGACAGCCGTCCAGCAAGAACAGCTTGTCGATCGGCTTTCCTGCGCGGAAGGCTTCCAGGACGGCGTTGCGTCCTTCTATCGTTGCTCCTTCGTATTCCATATATCATCCCTTCTATAAAAAAGCGTGCGTCCCGACGCACACGCGCCGGAGCGCGGATGCGGCTGCAGCCAGGTCATCCTCAAAGGCTCTGCTCCTGCAAAGGCTTTGCGCCGGAAGCCTCCTCCTCGATCCGTTCCAGCCCATAACTCACCAGCCCGATCAGCCGCTCAAACTGCTCAGACAAAAACAGCCAGCCGACCAGCGCTTCAAATCCGGTAGCCAGGCGGTACTCGGTGATGGAGGCATTCTTAGCGGAGGTGGCGGACTTGGCGTTCCGGCCCCGCTTGAGGACGGCCAGCTCCTCGGAGGTCAGGCGTTCTTGCAGAAGATGGGTCATACGGGCCTGCGCCTGGGCACATACGAGATGCGAGCTGCTCTTATGGAGCTTGCTGACCTGGACGTTCCCCCGGTTCACCACCTTTGTGCGCACCATGACCTCGTAGACCGCATCGCCTATGTAGGCCAGTACCAAAGGGGAGTAGGTATCCACGTCCGCCTCCTTAAGCTTCATGGCTCTTTTGTAATAGCCTAAAAGGCCTTCCATCACACCCGTTTCCATTTCACGCCTTCTCTGGTATCTTCCAGCACGATCCCCATGTCGGAAAGCTTCCCCCGCAGCTCGTCGGCAAGAGCAAAGTTCTTTTCCTTCCTCGCCTGCTGCCTGGCGGCGATCATCTGCTCGATCTCCTCGTCCAATATCTCCGCCCTGCGCTCTGTGACGATCCCTAAGCAGTCGCAGAGCTTCTGGATCTTTTCCCGCACCTGCGCGGCCAGCGCTTTGGAGCTGGCAGGGGTGACGGCCGTATTGGCCAGCTTGACGATCTCAAAGAGAGCAGAGACCCCATCGGCCGTATTGAAGTCATCGTCCATAGCCCCTTCAAACTTCTCCACCAATGCCTGCAGGCTGGCAGCGTGCTCCGCCTCGCCTTCGATGAGCGTATCGCCGGATGCCTTCTCCAGCACACCGTCCAAGCGCTCTACGGCGGTCAGGATCCTCTCCAGGCCGTTCTTCGAGGCCTCCATCAGGTCCGCGCTGAAGTTCAAGGGGCTCCTGTAATGGGCGCTCAGCATAAAGAACCGGAGGACCTGCAGGTCGTAGCGCTCACCGATCTCCCGGACCGTAAAGAAATTCCCCAGGGATTTTGACATCTTCTTATTATCAATGTTCAAAAAGCCATTGTGCATCCAGTAGGTGGCAAAGGGCTTTTCATTGGCCGCCTCGCTCTGAGCGATCTCATTCTCATGATGGGGGAAAATCAGATCCTCCCCGCCGGCATGGATATCGATCTGGTCGCCCAGATATCTCTTCGCCATCACCGAGCACTCGATATGCCAGCCGGGACGGCCCTGGCACCAGGGGGACTCCCAGTAAGGCTCCCCCTCCTTTTTCGGTTTCCAGAGCACGAAATCATTGGGGTCCTCCTTGCCCGCCTCGCCGGTCACCTTGATCTCCCGAAAGCCGGACTGGAGCTCATCTAAGTTCTTGTGGGACAGCTTCCCATAATCCTTAAAGGACTTGACCTTAAAATACACCGTGCCGTCCTCCGCCACATAGGCGTGGCCCTTGTCGATCAGGGTCTGGATCATCGCGATCATCCCGCCGATCTCCTCTGTGGCCAGCGGATGGGTGGTGGCCGGGCGCACGTTCATGCCTGCCATATCCTTCTTGCACTCCGCGATATACCGCTTGGAGATCACGTCCGCGGACACGCCCTCCTCCATGGCCTTCTTGATGATCTTGTCATCTACATCTGTAAAATTAGATACAAAGTCCACCTGGTAGCCTTTGTACTCGAAATACCTGCGCACCGTGTCAAATATGATCATAGGACGGGCATTTCCGATATGGATCAAGTTGTACACGGTAGGCCCGCACACATAGATCTTCACCTTTCCGGGCTCTAAGGGTACAAATCCCTCTTTTCGTCTGCTCAACGTATTAAAGATCTTCATCTTCACTTTCCCTTCCTGATCCCATAGATCCTCTTTTTCTCTCCGGGATCTGAGGCATGCCGGACCTCCATCCGCCGGCAGCGCCCGCCGCTGACCGCATCTTTATCTTCCCGGACAACATATCCTACGCTCTGCTGCATCCTGGGCAGCTCTGGCAGTCTCGCCTGCCGGGCCCCTGCGGCTGACCGGAAGGATCGGCGCTGCCTGGGCATAGGCCCTGCGGACAGGCCGGCGCTCCCTCGTCCGTTAAAAACTCCGGGCCTTCCGGCCCCACGGACACAGCCTTCCCTCCATCCTCTGCATCATAATAACAATAATTTGCCACTTCTGTCAATAACACGATCGCCTGAGAAGAGATCCCTTCCCCGCTCCCTGTAAATCCCAAGCCCTCCTCCGTGGTGGCCTTCACGCTCACCTGGCTCTTTTGCAGGGACAGGGCGGACGCGATGTTCGCCGCCATCGCAGGGCGATAGGAGGCCAGCTTAGGCCTCTGGGCGATGATCGTGGCGTCGATGTTCTCGATCACATAGTGGTGGGCATCCAAAAGCTGCCCTACCTTTTCCAGCAGACAGATGCTGGAGATCCCCTCGTACCGGGGATCCGTATCCGGAAAATGCTGCCCGATATCGCCCAGAGCTGCCGCTCCTAAAAGGGCATCCATCACGGCATGGACCAGCACATCCGCATCCGAATGGCCTAAAAGTCCTTTTTCATAGGGGATCTCCACCCCTCCTAAGATCAATCTCCTGCCTTCCACCAGCCGGTGGACA
>CAJUSS010000209.1 GCA_910588895.1 uncultured Lachnospiraceae bacterium | reverse complement strand
CTGGTGCTATATGGTGTATAGTATATCCATCAATATTATATAATATATAATATAAGATTTTTGATAATATTATAAAGCCTTACAGCATTGCCGCAAGGCAGGACATGCGGAGCTGGCGTATCGCTCGCGCTTACGAAAGGAGAGAGGATATGGTCTTTAATACAGGAGCGGCCCTTTTAGACGCCGTGGTCCTGGCTGTGGTGTCAAAGGACATGGAGGGGACGTATGGGTATAAGATCACCCAGGATGTGCGGTCGGCCATCGAGATATCCGAGTCCACCCTTTATCCGGTGCTCAGGAGACTGCAGAAGGACGGATGTCTGGAAGTCTATGACCAGGCGATCGACGGGAGGAACCGGCGGTATTACAAGCTTACGGAGAAGGGAAGGGTACAGCTGGTCCTATACCGCGGGGAATGGGGCCGATATTCAGGGAAGATCTCCCGTATCTTAGAGGAGGCAAAGGTATGAAAAAAGACGAGTTTATGAAGGAGCTGGATCATCTGCTCCAAGATATCCCGGATGAAGAGAAAGCCGATGCCATCGCCTATTACCGGGATTACTTAGAGGAGGCAGGGCCGGAGAAGGAGGAAGAGACCCTTCGGGATTTCGGCAGCCCGGAGAGGATCGCCGCGATCATCCGCTCGGACCTGCGGGGAGACTTGGAAGAAGGAGGCGGTTTTACGGAAAACGGATACGAGGACGAGCGTTTTCGTGAACCGAATTTCCAATTAGTGGAGCGGCTGGATGTGCCGGAGCCTCGGGAAGAAGAGAAGAGGAGCTGCTCACAGGGACAGCGCGCTTATGGGGAAAAAGGCAGCCCGGGATCGGCTGGAGATAAGAGGGCCAGCCAGGGGAAAGGCAAGCCAAGACGGAGCTGGTGGCAGATCCTGGGGATGATCGCTTTAGCCTGTATCGTGGTCCCGGTGGTCATCCCCCTGGTGTTTGGGATCGGAGGCGGGACGATCGGCCTGGCTTTTGGGGCGCTATCCCTTTTTGGCGGGATACTGATAACGGTGACCATCGCGCTGGCGGCTGTGACCTTCGCGCTTTTCCTGGCAGGGATCTTGCTCATCCTCTTTGGTGCTTCCCATATGGCATTTCTCCCACAGGGGATCTTATATATCGGCACAGGGGTCGGGGTCTTGGGATTAGGCTTCCTCTGCCTGTCCTTATGCGGACTGTACTATGGAAGGTTCCTGCCCTGGATCGGGACCTCGCTCATCAACCTGGTGAGCGGTATCCTCCACAGAAAGGAGAGAAAAGGTGAAAAAGTTTATTAAATGCACGGCTATCCTGGGCCTGGTCTTATCGGTCCTGGGCTTTGGGGTGGCCTGGGCGGCCGGCCGCAGCGGCGGGAGATGGCACAGTGACATGGAGCGATATAACATCACGATCCCAAATCCGATCCTGCCAGAGGATCACAGGGGAGACGGGTATCATGACATAGAGGATGAGGAGGCTTTAAAAAGATGGTTCGATGAAAAGCTGCGGGAAAAGGTGCAGCAATGGGACGGGGAATGGATCGATGGAGATACGGCCTGTTTTCCGGTGAAGGAGGAGCTGTCTCTGGAGATCGCCCGGGGAAATGTGACCATAGTGACCGGGGATGTGGAGAAGATCCAGATCGAATGCGACGGCCTGGATATCCTGCAGGGCCGGTGGATCGGGTCCAGTATGAAGGAGGACCGTTTGGAGCTCTACATCAGCGGAGATGACGGGGATGAGCCGGAGCTGGAGATCGTCATACCCAGAGGCACCCGGTTCCAGGATGTAAAGATCGATATGGCAGCCGGGAGCTGTACCATATCAGGTGTACATGCCGAAGACCTGGAGGTGGATCTGGCTGCCGGCTTTCTGGAGATCGACAGGGGAGAGGTCACAGATCTGGATCTCCAGTGCGGAGCCGGAAACATCTGCTTTTCGGGCAGGGTGACAGGCGATGTGGATGCCGACCTTGCCGCCGGGATGATCGAGCTGCAGCTCTACGGGGATGAAAAGGCATTCAACTATCATCTGGAAGGAGCCGGAGGCGCGATCACAGTGGGAGAGCTTGTACTGGATGACTTACTGTTCAGAAAGAAGATCGACAACGATGCCATAAAGGATATGGATCTGCAATGTGCCGCCGGGAGTATCCAGGTAGTCTTTTTAGGAGAGGATATATAGGGTAGAGCGGTGAGAGCAGGCACATAGAAGATGCACATAAAAAGGAGGACATAGATCAGTATGTTAGATGGAAAGAGATTATATCGTTCGGAACAGGATAAGATGCTGCTGGGCGTATGCGGAGGGCTGGGAGAGTATCTGGGAGTGGATCCTACGCTGATCCGGCTCCTGTGGGCGGTGTTCGCCTGCTCCGGGGCCGGGATCGTGGCCTATATCGTGGCAGCGGTCATCATACCGCTGCGGCCATTGTAGTCCGACCGTGGGAACATGTCCGCGCAGCCGGAGGGCCAGGCCCTCCGGCTGCGCGGTCTGTGCGTTGAGGAAGGCGATCGGATAGGCAGCAGGGACGGAAAGGAGACGGCAAGATGGGGATCAGAAAGGCCAGGACAGGGGATCTGTCAAGAGTGGCCGAGATATTTGTTTTTAACAACCGGGTAAATTATTTTCCTATATTCAAAGATGCGGGCTTTTCCTTTGGCGAGCTGCAGGTAGTCTCGCTGGCAGACGGCTATTTTAAAAAGGATGTGGTCTTCGACCGTCTATATGTGTTTGATGACGGCCTGATAAAAGGCTTCCTCCAGATGGACGGGACAGAGATCTGCAAGCTGTACGTGGATCCTTTTTTTCAAGGGCAGGGGATCGGCCATGCATTGCTTGAGTATGCGGTGGACACCTTCCGCGGGGATGAGCTGTGGGCTTTGGAAAAGAACAGCCGGGCGATCGCTTTTTATGCGAGACATGGGTTCTGCCCCACCGGCGAGAAAAAGTTTGAGGAAGGCACGACCGAGTATCTTGTCCATCTAAAGAGACAGGTCACGGTCGGGGAAGGAGAGAGAGGATATGTCCGATATTTTTGATGAAGGCAAGATGATGCAGGTTTTAGGGATGTGCATGCCAGAGGGGGAAACACTTTTAGCCGGGATACATGGGATCACGCTCCAGGTGAACAAGAAAAAGACGTCAAGGTTCGATGTCTATATCGGGATCACGAAAGGATATCTGCTGGTCGCTGAATGTGAGGAGCGCAGATACCTGAGTGAGCTGTATAGTGTCCCGGATCGGAGAACGACAGTGGCAGAAGATGTCGGTACGTGTTTCCCGCTGACGGAGATCTTGAGCTGCGAGGTCAAAAAAGGGATCATGGGGGCAGTCAACTGTTCAGTCACATTGAAAAACGGCGGTTTTCTCAAACTCCAGCTGCCAAAGCTTGGCGGGCTGGGCGGCGGCATGCCCCATCATGGGGTGTATCGTGAGAAGATCATCGACTGT
>CAJUSS010000208.1 GCA_910588895.1 uncultured Lachnospiraceae bacterium | reverse complement strand
CCCCCCGCGGGGTCTTTCACACGCCCTAGTACCGCTGCGTTCTTACCAAAACACCAAAGCGAGAGCGCGGCGACGCCCAGACAGGCCCCTCCCGGAGCGGACCTTCCGCCCCATACCTTGTGGTGACCAAAAGACCAGCCAGGTAAAGCCGCGTCAGGTCGCAGCCCAGCCCATGTCAGGTGTCCGACGGGCAGAACACGATGATCCGGTCTGGTGTGGTCTGGGCGGGGATGCTGCGGGTGGTGGCGCCGTAGAGGACGAGGAGGAGCTTTCCGGATAAGGCGCCTCCAAAGGGCTGGCCGTTGGGCAGGGTCATCCAGGTGCGGCGGGAAAGGTTCAGGCGGAGCGTATCGTCCTCATTGGTCAGCTGGCCGTTCATGGGGGACTGGGTGAAGATGTCTAATGTGGCATAGGTGCCGCAGGGGGTGTGGACGGCCGCGGCTGCCTGGTACCTGGGCGGGTAGATCAGGGGAACGGGACCGTCCAGGGGATAGAAAAAGGTCACCTGGTCGCCTACATTTAAAGGCCGTCCGTCCACCACATAGGTGGAACCGTCCACGGCCATCTGGATCGTGCCCTGGTCGAAGCTGGAGAAGGTATAGAGCAGGCCGCAGCCCGGCTGCCGGGGATCGGTGTCCAGCCAGTCGATCTGGGTGATCGTGCCTGATGTCGGGGTATATTGAGACATGGAAAACCTCCAAAGCGTATTCTAGTATTGATATATGCAAAAGGGCTGGAAGCGTGCATCCATATCGCGAATCCTCCGGGCGGTCTGTGCGGAGCGCGTGATGGCGCATTTTCACGTAAAATATTACTATATAAGTTATAAATGATAAAAAACGTCATGGTATCCTGCTGTTTTCAAAAATATTTACACTCGGGCCGATACCCGCTATACTACATACATCACATGTGAAGGACCTCATCCGAGGAAAAAAGACCAGATAAAAGGCAAATGGCAGAACGTGCATCGGATAAAACGCAGACCGGTAAATGCGGACTAAGAAGAGCGCAGGCCAGAAAGGAAGGATCATGAAAAGTTATAATGTATGCATCGTTGGCGGAGGGAGCACCTATACCCTTGGATTTATAAAATCCTTTGTGCGGCTCCGTGAGGGATTTCCTTTAAAAAACTGGTGCTCTTTGATATCGATCCTGATCGTCAGGAGCCGATCGGGAAGTATGGCCAGATCCTTTTTAGAGAGCGCTTCCCCGAGCTGGAGTTCTCCTACGCTACCGATATCGCAGAAGCATACACCGGGATGGATCTCGTTTTTATGCAGATGCGGGCAGGCGGATCGGATATGCGGGCTAAGGATGAGCACATCCCGCTGAGCATGGGGATGATCGGTCAGGAGACCTGCGGGGCAGGCGGCATGGCATACGGCCTGCGTTCCTGTGTGGATATGATCAAGGCGGTCCATGATATCCGAGACTATGCGCCGGATGCATGGATCCTCAACTACTCCAACCCGGCGGCGATCGTAGCCGAAGCGCTGCGCCGGGAGTTCCCCCAGGATAAACGTCTGCTGAACATCTGCGACCAGCCGGAAAATGTGGTCCGCTCCTGCAGCCGTCTCCTGGGCTGTGACTGGGAGGACCGGATGCCAAAGATCCGCCGCAGGATCAAGGAGGATGGCTTCCTGCCCCAGGATGCGGAACAGCGGGACCAGTCCTGGCTGGATACCTACGGCATGGTCCAGACCATCATGAACGATTTCTTGGATCATCTCCCCAACACCTACGACCAGTATTACCTCTATCCGGAATACAAGGCCAGCCATCTAAACCCGGACTATACCCGTGCCGATGAAGTGGGCGACCGTTTTGACGCGAACTCCATCGCCTTTTGCATGGTCAAGGAAGAAAAGGAGATCGCGGCATTTGCCGGCTTTGTGGGGAGGATACGATCGTAGCGAAGGGACTCTGCTCCGACATCATGCTGATCTTGGTCGGCTGCGGCGAGGAGGCCGGTGTACACTATATGACCGGCATCCGGGCAAAGGCAGGAGAAACGACGGTGGCGAAGCTCTAGCCAAGATAAAAAACAGGTCCCTATCATTTAGAGGCCCGTTTTTTGGGTGGAGGGTGCGATCAGTTCGATCAGGCACTGGATCACGATGAGGAAGCCGATGCGAGGGTTGATATCGATGTGCTGAAATCCCTCCTTCGGATCGTTGGTGCAGACGGCGATCGTGCTGCAGGGGATGATCGGCGAGCTGCGGAGCTGGTACTTTAAGTCATTATAACCGCTCAGCCCCAGCTTTTGGCAGAAGCGGACGATCGTTGCATTGGAGGTGTAGAGCACAGCGCATAGATCGCGCAGGTTCATGTGGAGGGCCGCCGTTTCATTGGCTTCGAACCAGTCCAGGATCTCCTTTTCCGTCTCGGTCAGCTTGAGCTGTCGGGCATTTTCAAACAGGGGCAGCATCACCGTCTCCTTTCCGCGGGGCAGGCGCCTCGGTCTTATAGCGCAGATAACACTGGATGATGGTATTGATCACAAAAAAGATCGGCAGACGGGAGGTGGACTTTGCGCCGAGGTTTTCCCGCTGATCGGTAAAAAAACGGAAGTTAATCGCAGAAAGCTCTGCCACCTCATTGCTGGTGGAACATCTTGATCGATCCGATGAGATAGACCTCCTGCCGTCCGATGGATAAGAGCAGCTTTTCAAGATACTCCACGGCCACCGAGGTCAGCCCCCCGGCGACCATAAAAGGATCGGACAGCCGCTGTCCAGATAGGAAAAGACCTGATCTAGCTGTTCCTCATGCACCATCTTTGCGGTCGCCTCCAGATTGGAGCGCATCGTGTTGATGGATACCCCTATGGAGAACCCATGACCGCCGGAGGCGGCCGCCTCCTGCCCTCCCCGCTCCCGCAGCTCGGCCCGGAGGGCGTATTTAAATTCTGCAAAGCCGGGATAGCCCAGCTTTTTGCAGAACCGCAGGATCGTTGCGGGGGAATAGTCCACATGGCAGGAAAGCTCCTGGATACTCATTTCCAGCAGCGCTTCGGTATTTTCATAGGCATATCTTAAGATCGCCAGTTCAGGGCGGCTCAGGCTCTTGATGACCTGATCGCTCAAGCGGAGAAGGAGCGTGGGACATAACCTCGCAGAAGATCTTTTCCGTCCATTATAGCATGGGGGCCGGCTTTCGGCAAGCCTCGCAACACGCCATATGCCTGTGCTCTGAACGGTGTTGCTTTTCATCCCCGCGCCAGAGGATCCTATGGCAGAGGGTTGTGGCGGATGGTCCGCTGCGCTCCCGGTGTGATACGACTCTCCCGGAGCGGACCTCTTGGCCAACCTGTGAACAGTGACCGAAATATGCAATAGGATCCGTCGTTGCTTTGCATGACCGATTATAAGTTTGACCTAGCACAAGGGGAGACCGATCGATACTTTCCTGATCACCTAGTCTCCCCCGACGCCTCCCCTT
>CAJUSS010000207.1 GCA_910588895.1 uncultured Lachnospiraceae bacterium | reverse complement strand
TGATCAGCAAGGAGAAGGCCGAGCTGCAGATGCCGATCGGGGACGCTATGTTCCGGTACATGACCGTGAAGGGCGGCGACGAGCTGGTAGGCATCGGCTCCTACTACCACAGGACCGATAATTCCCAGTACAATGGCGTGAACACCACCAACTATGCCCCGGCTTACAGCTTCTCCACCGGCGCCGCCCATCTGACCGTAGATGAGGAGACCGGCGTGCTGGATATCGATGAGTTCGTCTTTGCCCACGACTGCGGCCGCGCACTGAACCGCCGGGCCGTTGAAGGACAGCTGGAGGGCTCTATCGGAATGGGCCTTGGCTATGCGGTCTATGAGCATAACATCACCAAGGAAGGAAAGGTCTTAAACCCCAATTTCCGGGATTACCGCCTGCCCACCGCTCTGGATATGCCGAAGATGCGCACCTTCTATGACTTTACACCAGATGCGGAAGGACCTCTGGGCGCAAAGGAAGCCGGTGAAGGCTCCGCAGCACCGGTGGCGCCGGCGATCGCCAACGCGGTGAACATGGCTACAGGCATCTACTTTACCGAGCTGCCCTTGGATCCGGAGCACATCTGGAGAGCGCTCCACGGGATGAAGGACGACCGGAACAGCAAATAAGTGCAGGGACCGGATGTGCAGACAACGGATGCACAGGAGCACATGGCGATCAGTGGATGTGCAGACAACGGATGCGCAGGAGCACATGGCGATCAGTGGATGTGCAGATGACCGATAGACAAGAACCGATCCAGATAAGATAGACAGGATCCGATGACAGAGCCGGATAGATGAGCTCCGATAACGGAGATAAAACGAGGCGGTCGCTTGCAAGGAGCGGCCGCTTTTTGGTCATGAGAAAGACAGCCGGATGGGCATGGGGGCCAGTCAAGTGGACATAAGGGCTGTAGTCGGATGGACTTGGTCTGAGGAGAGAAGAGCTGGCGGATGTATGTAGTAAGGCGGCAGAAAGGAAAGGTGGACAGGATATGGGACGTCAGTTAAAGACCATGATCCTTAACGGGAAGGAAGTAAAGGAAGCCGGGTGCGGGGATTATGTGTGCCGCTATTGCGGCGGAAAGGCCACAGCGCTGAACTTTGTGGCGGATATGTGCCTGCAGGTCTATGCCAAGCACGAGTGGATGTGCGGGGCGTATGTGGACTCGGAGCGATATCGGGGGTATGTGACCGACTGCAGTACCTGTAAGCATCAGGTGGAAGGGGAATGTGGTCACGTTTCATAGGTTGGCCAACCTGTGAAAAGTAACCGGAATGCTTTCTGTGACAGGCCCCGGGGAGAAACAGGGTTCTTTTTTCTGTATGGACATGCTATAATGTCCATAGACTTCCTGCTGCGCCGAGCAGGGCGAGCGTGCATCCCTGGAGGGATAGCCTGTTGACGGGACGCTGTGGGAGGAGAGAAGGTCCAGGATGCTAAGGATCGATCGGATGGCGTGTAAGGGATATACGGAGGCGCGGAGAGAGTGGAAGGGTGATGGGAGCATGCTGATCATAGGGGATGGACGGAGACGAGCGGGGAGCCGCAGCAGAAAAAGAAAACGAAGGACAGTCAGATGGAGAGGCTGCTTCGGAGCGGTATCCGTATTGCTGCTCATGGCAGGAGGGTTCTATGGGGTCCGCTCCTATCAGCGCCATATGAAGGACGAGCGTGGGAGCATGGCGGAAGAGCGGACGCCGCCAAAGGTTTCTTTGGATGCCTATGACTATGAAGGCTGGTATGGGCTTTTAGCGGAAAACAGGGTATCGGCAGAGTACAAGGAGGGGCTGACCGCGTTTGCATTTGACAGTGGGAGCGATATCCTGGAGCGGGGCCGGGAAACATTGCCTACAGCCCGTTGAGTGCTTATCATGCGCTGGCTCTGCTGGGCTGCGGAGCCGAGGGAGAAACTGAGGAGGAGATCTTTGCGCTGTTACGGGCTGACGACCGGGAGAGCATAGCGGAGGGATGCCAGAAGCTCTGCCAGTATCTTTACTATTCCGATCAATGGGCCCAGGTGCAGAACGAGACCTCCGGCGAGACCATCGGAGGGGACCAGGTAAAGCTGGGCAATGGGCTTTGGATCTCCGACCAGGTAAAGATCAGCCAGGCGTATCAAGAACTGGCATACGAGCGTTTTTTTGCCCCGTCCCTATCGGTGGATCTTAGAAGTCCGGAGACCGGAAATGTTATAGGGGGATGGATCGTCCGAAAAACGGGCGGAAGGATCGACGCTCCGCTCTTTCCGGACCCGGAGAGCCGGATGATCCTGGTGGATACCTTGTATTTTTATGGGGGATGGCAGGATCCTTTTTGCGAGATCGACACCAAAAAAGACGGGTTCACAGCGGAAGGCGGAGAGGAGGTCTCCTGCCTGTATATGACGAAGACGGTAGAACATGGGGCTTTTCGGAAGGAAGATGGTTTTACGGTGTCTTATCTGGAGACCGCAGACAGCCATGTATTTTTCTGTCTTCCGGATAAAGGGAAAACGCCGGAGGATATCCTTTCTGCGCCGGACCTTTTTCGCTATGCCATGGACCCGGATCAGGGAGAATGGTATACCGGGGAGGTGACCTGGAAGATACCGCGAGTTTCCTTTAAGAGCCATATCGATATGCGCGGGTTTTTAGAGGATAGAGGGCTCCAAAGGATATTTGAGCGGCCGGCAGAGTTCGGAAGGATCTCGCAAGATCCCTTATGGATCTCGGATATGGCCCAGGAGACCTTTTTCGGCATAGAGGAAAGCGGAGTGGAGGGAGCGGCTTACACCGTGACAGAAAGTGAAGCTGCCGATGAGGAAGAGGAGCCGCCCACCCGTGTGGAGATGATCCTGGACCGCCCCTTCCTCTTCGGGATCCGGACCGATGGGGGGATATGGCTGTTCTTAGGGGTGTATAGAGATCCGGCGATCGGGTGAAGGGCGTTTTTGAGAGATCGGGCTGAGATGGACCGACCTCTCTTTTTTAGTGTTTGCCTTTCACTTGCAGGTCAGCAAAAATAGCTGTTTCACGCACAGACATCAAGACCTTTTCCGCGCTATCCAGCAGTCCGAGCGAACCTCTTTTTTTCGCTGTTGCCAACAGCGCATTTGTCATAGTGGCTGGATCGATATCCTTTTGATACAACATCAAAAGGATATGTATATCATAAAAATCGCGCATTCGTGTATTGACCGTAGTTCTGGATATGATCGTTTCCAGGGTGTTCTGCAGATTTCCCGCCTTGTCATAGGTGAGGTTTTTCTGCCAGTCGCTTGATACGGCAAGATCGTTCGCCGCCTGCGCCATGCGCTCTTGTGCGAGAAGTGCCTTGACGTTCCCGTCTTGCAATGCCATGTCCGACATTGCCTTATATGACGGCAGCTTGGTGATCGGCGTATCCTCCGGGAACTTGTCGTCAAGAGACGCAAACTTATGCAGCCGCACAGGTGGAAAAAATTGCGTTATGTTGTAACAAACACCGTTATTATGTGATATAAGAGATAA
>CAJUSS010000206.1 GCA_910588895.1 uncultured Lachnospiraceae bacterium | reverse complement strand
CCATCTGCGGCATATCTAAGCGATAAGACTCCCTGGCGTGGGTGTGGATAGTAACCAAGATCTTTCTTATCGGTCCAGACCCGGACACAATAGCAGAGCACTTGACTCTATACGATCAAGGAGATATCGATCATGCCAAAAAAGCAGAAGCTCAGCACTTCATGCGGATCGTGGAGTCGATCGGCGGTCCTCCAAAGCTAAAAGGAGCTGTCGCACTAGGTAATGCGACAGCCCCCTCTTTTCTTTACTCATTGAACAATACGATCTTCTCCGCCTGTCCATCTGCCCCGGTCCACACCAGGCAGTACCTCCCGGCTGTGATATCCGACAGCATCACGATCTGCCGGGTCAGATAGGGCTGGATCTGGCAATCCGCCGGCACCTTGATCTGGGTGCCGTCCGTCCCCTTTAAGATCCATCCATCCTGTCCGTCCGCCTCCAGGCTTCCTGCTGCGTGGATATAGCTGGGCGCCGCCGCGTCCTGCGGCGTATCGGTCAGGATAAGGACCGCCGTCATCTGGGGCGGCAGGCTCATGGTCATGGTCGGGCCCACATACACATAAAGGCTGTCTCCCTTCTCGATCTTCCCTGCCTCTGCCGGAAAGCCGCTCACACTGTCCAGGATCAAGGTCCGCTCCGGATCGATGTGGAGGATCGTCTCCTCATGATAGCCATCCGGGAACTGGCGGTCCAGCAGGATACTGTCTTCGCCTGCCTCCAGCACCACGCCCTCTATCCGCAGGGTCTCCGCCGCCGGATCGCCCGCTGCGCCGTCTTCCGGGACTGTCGCATCCTCAGCCTGGCTTCCAGCCTCCGGGATGCCTGTGCCTCCGGCCTGGCTCCCTTCCGCCGACGCTCCCGCGTCTCCAAACTGGCTCTCTGTAGTCGTGCCATTTTCCAGGTCTATCTCCACCCGGCTGTCTGTACCGATCTGGATGATCTTCTTCGCACCTCCGAAAGCTACGAACACGGTCCCCACGACCAGGACAGCACCCAACGCTGCTATGATACCTATATGCTTCATGGATCTCTTCTTCATAGATGATCGTTCTCCCTTCTTTTCTGCTTGAACGCTTTAAACTTATAAAGTTTTTTATCGTTCACCTATTGCCGATCTTACGATCCTATATTATAATGGAACAATGCCATTGTCAAATGACAGATCTATTAAGAGCACTTACGATTTTATAAAGGGGTCACTATCCGCACCCACGCTGATCGTTGTATAGGTGCAGGCACATGATCGGTCACCTGTCCGCATCCGATAGACAAAAGTCCAGCCGACTAAAGCAGCTGCGGCATATCTCTGCGATAGGACTCTCTGGCGTGGGTGTGGATAGTAACATAAATAAGGAGGAAAAAATGGGATTCGAGTTTGTTACAAAATTACCTACGCCAGCAGAGATCCGGGAGCAATACCCCCTTCCCCTAGAACTGGCAGAGATCAAAAAAGCACGGGACGAGCAGGTCTCCAAAGTGTTTCGCGGGGAGAGCGATAAGTTCATCCTGATCATCGGCCCCTGCTCAGCGGATAATGAGGACTCCGTCTGCGAATATGCAGGACGTCTGGCAAAGGTCCAGGAGAAGGTGGCCGAAAAGCTCATCATCATCCCCCGGGTCTACACCAATAAGCCCCGCACCACAGGAGAGGGCTACAAGGGCATGCTGCACCAGCCGGACCCGGAGAAAAAGCCCAACATGCTGGAAGGCATCCTGGCCATCCGTCATATGCACATGAAGGTGCTGCGGGAGACCGGCCTTTCCACCGCAGACGAGATGCTCTACCCGGAAAACCTGCGCTATTTATCGGATATGATGTCCTATATCGCCGTGGGCGCCCGTTCTGTAGAGAACCAGTACCACCGTCTGGTCTCCAGCGGCTGTGACGTTCCGGTGGGCATGAAAAACCCCACCAGCGGCGACTTGTCCGTGATGCTGAACTCCGTCTACGCCGCTCAGCACGGCCATGAGTTCATCTTCCGCGGCTGGGAGGTGAAGACCCACGGCAACCCGCTGACCCACACCATCCTGCGGGGTGCCGTGAACAAGCACGGACAGTGCCTGCCCAATTACCATTTCGAGGATCTGGAGCTGCTGTTAAAGCTCTACGCCGAGCGGGGCAACTTACAGTTCCCCGCCTGCATCGTGGACACAAACCACTCCAATTCCAACAAAAAATATATGGAGCAGATCCGCATCGCCAAGGAAGTGCTCCACAGCCGCCGCCATGCCCCAGAGATCCGTGACTTCGTAAAAGGTCTGATGATCGAGAGCTACTTAGAGCCCGGCTCCCAGCCGATCGGCGGAGGCTGCTACGGCAAGTCCATCACCGACCCCTGCCTGGGCTGGGAAGATTCCGAACGGCTGATCTATGAGATCGCGGACGGGCTGGTCTGATCGACAGCGGGGACCTGATCGACTTTAGCTGCCGTATAACAACAAGATCCTGCGATATAAGACATCCCTTCGATAGGAATGGATCATATCGCAGGATCCCTGCATCATAGCGCCCTTGGTCATGGACGCTTTGCTGATGTCTCGACAGGTCAGCGAACAGGCCAATTCATCCACATATTTTGAAGGCAGTCCATCTGATCTCTTTGTGGTCAGGCGCTTTCGTTCCAACATCGCTCTTAACGTCTTAAAGATAACATACAGCGCCAGCTTTTCATTTATCGGATCATACACCCCGGAGGATCCTTCGCAAAAAAACTCGATCTGCCAAAGGAGATCGAGTCAGCACATCGCATTTCCCTCGGCAAATCAGCATGGCCCAAGGCCATCTGCCGTCTTTGGTACTAGCTTATGATCATAACATATATCCCAAAAACTGCAGATCATTTTGGGATCTATCTGCACATTTTTGTGGTCTATGGCACATCTCACACCGCCAGCGCCGTTATCCCGAAATAAGACAACACCACGATCCCCAGCACGATCCTATAATACCCAAAAAATGTAAAGTCATGGTTCCGCACATAGCCTAACAGGAAGCGGATGGAATATACCGACACCAAAAAGGCCACCAGCATCCCCAGGAGCATATAGACCACCTGCGGCCCGCTGAAAAACTGCCCCTCCAGAAAATACTTTACAAGCTTGAGCAGACTGGCCCCGAACATCACGGGGATCCCCAAAAAGAAGGAAAACTCTGCCGCCACCCCTCTGGAGCACCCTAAGATCATAGCGCCTAAGATCGTAGCGCCGGAACGGGAAGTCCCCGGGACCAGGCTCAAAAGCTGGAACAGGCCGATATACAGGGCGGTCTGGAAGGTGACCTGGCTGGTCTTCTGGACCGGAAAGGTCACGTTCTGGTTCCTCCGCTCTAAAAGGATGAACACCACACCGTAGATGATCAGGGTGGCGGACACCACATAGGCATTGTTCAGATGGGCTTCCATCCAGTCATCCAGCAGCAGCCCGATGATCGCCGCCGGGATACAGGCCACCACGATCTTCATCCACAGGATGATGGTCGCCCGCTTGGCTGCCGGCCTTTTCCTCCTGGAAAACGGGTTCAATTTATCAAAATACAA
>CAJUSS010000205.1 GCA_910588895.1 uncultured Lachnospiraceae bacterium | reverse complement strand
TTGCCATGCTGCAAAGCATTGGCATGACAGGAAAGCAGTTAAAGCGTATGCTCTCCTTTGAGGGGCTGTATTACGCTGTGGGAACGATCATCGCATCAACTGTCCTTGGTGTTCTGTTTTCTGTGGTAGTCGTGAGAGGGATTTCCAGCGGGATCTGGTTTTTCACCTATCAATTTGTCATGTGGCCCATGCTGGTGATCTATCCGTTCCTTATCCTCCTGACCGTGGCAATACCGGCGCTTTTGTACCGGCAGATCGCTAAAGCAAGTATCATAGAGCGGTTGCGGCAAAATTAAGTTTTATCCGTAGAAGCCGGGAGCGACTTGCTCCTGGCTTCCAAATGTCACGAACCTGTGATCTTTGCGATCTGCTATGAAAGTCCATCGCGAACAGGCTGGATCCGATCGACACTCTCAGTACGATCTGCTCCAGAAGCTGGTCCTGCTCCTGCCGAGGTTTTTGCAGGAGGCGGGCGCGTGGCTGTCGATCCCGGCGGCGGAGGATATCACATGTATATGGACGGTCTGGCTGGTGATGCGATATGATCCGGGAGAAGTGGAGAGACCATGAGATCTGCCCCCGCGGTCACAGCCGCAGAAGATCGATCAACAGCACCCAGGCCAGACCGTAATAGGTGACGACAGCTACAAGATCGTTGACCGTGGTGATCAGTGGGCCGGAAGCCACTGCCGGGTCAATGTGGATCTTTTTAAAGAGGAGGGGGATGATGGTCCCGGACAAGCTGGATAAGAGCATAGCCACCAAAAGCGCGACCCCTGTACAAAAGGATACGGCGAATGCCGGGATGAGCAGCTGTCCTTTAAAGGCCATCAAGTACAGACCGATGAAGACAAAGGACAGCGTCCCTAAGATCAGTCCGTTCACCAGCCCTACCCGGGCCTCTTTGCCGATCAGATAGAGCTTTTCCCTGCCGCTGATCCGCTCGTCCATCAGGACCCGTATGGTGACGGCCAGGGACTGTGTCCCTACGTTCCCCGCCATGTCCAGCACCAGGGACTGGAACGCGATGATCAGGGGGAGATGGGCCACCACCCCTTCAAATGCCCCTACCACGCTGGATACCACGAGACCTAAGCCCAGCAGGATGACCAGCCAGGGCAGACGCTTTAGGATGCTCTTTTTCAGCGGCTCTTTCAGGTCCTCCTCCGAAGACAGACCTGCCAGCTTGGCATAATCATCGCCCATCTCATCGTCCACCAGCTGGGTGATGTCCTGGGAGATCAGGACGCCCCGCAGCTTATTGTCCTGATCTAGGACCGGGATCGAATCCTCGGAATAATCCACGATGCGGCTGATACAGTCCTCGATCAGCTCATTGGTGTAGACATAGGGATAGGATGTCATGGTGATGGCATCCAGGCTGGTGCCGTCCCGGGCGATGATCAGCTTTTTCAGATCGATGGCGCCGATCAGGGTCTCCTCTTCATCCACCACATAGAGCGTGGAGATGTTATCATGCTCTGCCGCCTGCTCCGTCAGCGCATGCATGGCCTGGCGGATGCTCAAGCCTTCCTGGATCACGATATAATTGGTGGTCATCCGGCTGCCGATCTCATCCTCGTCAAAGGAGCTGAGTAGGACGATCTCCCGTTTCGTGTCATCATCCATCAGGTCCAGGAGCGTATTGCGGTCCGCCTTTGTCATCTGGCGGAGATATTCCACGGTGGTGGTGATCTCAAATTGGAGCAGCACATCCACCCGTCTCCGGATGTTCAGCTCATTGATATACCGGTTCAGATCCCCGGAGTATTCAAGGACGCCGGCCAATGTCTCCGTGTCCAGGATCCGATAGAGCCGGCTGCGCTCTTCCGGGTTCAGCAGACTCAAGGCGGCTGCGATATCATTTCCGTGGTATGTCAGGATGCATTCCTGCTTGAGCTTTGGGGTCAGGTTGCTGCGGAGGAGCTCCACGATCTCCAGCTTATAATTCGGATGATCCGGATGATCTGGATGCGCCAGGTGCTGTGTCGTCGCAGCGCTTTCTGTCAGGATAGGGGTCTTGTTCTTCTCGTTCATTTTCCGTCCTCCTTTACACATCATTCTGGAGCGGACCGCAAGGTTCCGCTGCGTAAAGGCCGGTATAGTGGAGCGGCATATCCGTAAAATGGGCATAAAAATACCATTGCCGTCTGTTTTTCAAGGACATGCCTAGACTACACCTGCCTTTTGACCTCGTGCAGTTTTAGAAACGGACAATGGTTTTCCTGATATTGACATAGCAAGAGACCTCTGCTGCAGGGCAGCACGGCGCGCTAAGATAAAGACGACCTGCAGCCATCTGTACCTTGACGATATAGGAAAACGATGTCTGTACTTCGACTACAACTGTCGTCCATGCTCTCACCTCTCTTACCTAAATGATCGATATGTACTATATTGTACTGTATATAAGATAAGCATAACATAGGATCTTTGATCGTGCAATCTTTATTTTTTGATCGAGATGTCACTCTTCTCGATATTCCATGATCTCAGCCACACTGCATCGCAGCAGTCTGCACAGCTGGTCCACGGTCATTCCTATCAAAGAATATGTAACGGGATAAGAGATCTTAAGGCGGGCCAGATCCAGTCAACGTAGCCGCCCCGCCGCAGGGACTTTGGCCTGCGATGCTGTCCGACATACTCGCATATTCATACATATCCAAGCCTTTTTTGACATTTTATACTGATCATATATCCAAAGATGAGGTGCCGTATGATCAGTTATGAACCGCTTTTTAAGACCATGAAGGAAAAAGGGATCACTTCCTACCGGCTGCAAAAGGAAGGCTTTTCCAGGGCCACCTTCTACAGCATCAAGCAAGGCAACAGTATCTCTACAAATACCCTAGATCAATTATGCAGGCTGTTAAAATGCCGCGTATCCGACATCATAGAATATCGGGAAGAGCAGAGATGAACGCGTCCGGTCAGCGCGTCCCCGGTATGATATGGTCCTCCGGCAGCGGCTGTGATCGAAGAAAAATTACGCAAAGGAGAGCGATGGGATATCATTTGATCCATATACATATTTCAGTACTGTTACTATCCGTCCTGCTGCTTGGCTGTGCCCCAGAGCGGGCAGGCTCCCCGCCCCTCCAGACAGCCGGGACAGATATCACGACATCGCCCCAAAGCGGGCCGGAGACGAGCTTGGATCTAAAGGAGACTGCCGGATCTGCCGAGGAGACCGTGCCGGAAACGACAGCGCCGGCAGGACCTATATCGCCAAGAACTGTACTCCGGCCGGATCTGGCCCCCTATTTTGACGGACTTAACGGCACGGCGGTCATCTTCGATCCAGCGGAGGAAACATTTCAGGTGTACAACGCAGCGCTGGCGGATACCCGCCGCTCTCCGTGCTCCACGTTCAAGATCGTCTCGTCTCTTGTGGGGCTGGAAAATGGTGCGATCGATCCGGCAGACTCCACTCGCCCCTGGAGCGGCCAGCACTTCTGGAATGCGGAATGGGACCGGGATATGGATCTTTACTCGGCCTTCCGTACATCCTGTGTCTGGTATTACCGTCAGGTCATCGACGATATCGGTCCGGACGCGATGCAGGAGGCGCTGGAGG
>CAJUSS010000204.1 GCA_910588895.1 uncultured Lachnospiraceae bacterium | reverse complement strand
ATCTTCAGCAGCTTGGATCCGCCTCCGTAGAACAAGCCGCAGATCTCACTGCCCGGAGCGGAGGGAGTGGCGAACAGACCTACCGCCACCGTGCCCCAGATACCGTTGCAGCAGTGGACGGCCACCGCACCTACCGGATCGTCCACACGGATCACATAGTCACAAAACCAGACCCCGAACACCACCAGAAGGCCGGCCACGATGCCGATAAAGAAAGCACCCATGGCGTCAGTCACGTCACAGCCGGCCGTGATCGCCACCAGACCGGCCAGGGAAGCGTTTAAGCACATGGATACATCCGGTTTCCCGTAGCGGACCCAGGTAAAGATCATACAGGCCACCGTTGCCACGGCCGGTGCGATGGTGGTGGTGGCGAAGATCGAGGCCAGCTGCGGGCCGGAGGTGGCCGCCGCTCCGTTGAAGCCGTACCAGCCGAACCACAGGATAAAACAGCCCAGAGCGCCGATCACGATATTATGTCCGGGTATCGCATTGGGCGTGCCGTCCGCGTTGTATTTGCCGATACGAGGGCCAAGGAGCGCCGCGCCGATCAGAGCGGAGGTCCCGCCCACCATATGGATGGCACAGGAACCGGCAAAGTCGTGAAAGCCCCGGACGGCCAGCCAGCCGCCGCCCCAGATCCAATGGGCCTCGATCGGATAGACCACCAGCGAGATCACCGCCGAATAAACACAATAGGAGATAAATTTTGTCCGCTCCGCCATGGCGCCGGAGACGATCGTGGCCGTGGTGGCGCAGAACACCAAATTGAACACGAACTGGGACCAGTCAAAGTGGGCGTAGTCCGTGATGATCCCTAGGGTAGGGATCCCGATGAAGCCGCCCAGTGCGTCCTCTCCCAGCAGCAGTCCGAACCCTAAGAACATAAAGACCACCGTGCCGATGCAGAAATCCATCAGGTTCTTCATGATGATATTGCCCGCGTTCTTCGCCCGGGTAAAGCCGGTCTCCACCATGGCAAAGCCTGCCTGCATAAAAAACACAAATGCCGCCCCGATCAGATACCAGATACCAAAAACCTCGCTTAAGATCTCTTCCATAGCTCTCTCCTCCTCTAAACATGGACCGTTCATCCCTGCACCGGCCAGGCCATCACAGGCCTGCCTTTTGGTGTGCCCTGCAATAAAAAAGAGAGGGCTGCGCGTCCTTTAACGCCTGCCATCTCCTTTGATGTCTCAGTATGTAGAAAAGCTGCCGGAAGCAGGTTTTCTGTATGAACGGATCCTTGATATGAAACGCATCTTTCCTTTGTCTTCTTATCGGCCTCTTGCGGATCTGTCAGACCTACAATGCCTGCTCACCGTGCTCGCCTGTACGGATCCGGACCACATCCTGCACATCGTAGATGAAGATCTTCCCGTCTCCATGCTCGCCTGTATTGATCTCCTTTACCGCTTGCTCCACGATCGCATCCGCGACCTCCTCCGGGACCACGGTCTCCACCTTTACCTTTGGCAGAAGGTTCACCACATAGGTGGTCCCCCGGTACATCTGTGTGTATCCTTTCTGGTTCCCATAGCCCATGATATTGCTGATCATGATCCCGCTGACCTTGCAGCCCTCCAGGATCTTTTTCAATGCCTCAAGCTTTTCCGGCCTGATCACGATCTCCAATTTCTTCATATAGTCTCCTCCTTTGATCGGATGCTCATCAGCTGACAGGCGGCCGCCCTTTGCCAGATACTCCATAACGTCAAACGAGGGCATCCCCTTTTGGGAACACCCTCGTTCAACTTGAGGCTATTATCACACAGCAGCCTGCTGATGTCAAACCCTTTTTTCACCATAGCACGCCGAAAAAAACGCCGCTTTCCTCTAAAATGTCATCAGATCTAACGAACCGGCCTTGTGCCCGTCTGCATATTGCACAAGATCGTCTCCTCCGTTCCTGCGCTGCCGCCTCCTACTCCACAGCGCCATCCGCCGCGCCCTCCTGCTCTGGGCCGTCAGACACCGCTTCTTTCTCCTGGTCCAGCGCATCGTCCCACTGCCAGGCAAGTCTCCCATACCGTCTGGCGGTCTGGCGCAGCTCGGCCTGCAGCTCATCGCTCAGATCCTTTGCCTCCAGGCGCCATCTCCAGTTCTTCCCCACAGTAGAGGGCTGGTTCATCCGGGAGCCGTCGTCCAGTCCCAGATAGTCCTGCATGGGGATCACACAGAGCTTTGCCCGGCTCCTCATGATTAGACTGATAAAGGACTTATACAGATACTTCTTCGGCGTGTACTGGTCGCAGAGATAATCCCTGGCCATCTGCCGCTCCTCCTTGGAGATGCTGTCAAACCAGCCCACGATGGTCTCATTGTCATGGGTCCCTGTATACGCCACGGCGTTCTCCACATAATTGTGGGGCAGATAGTCACTGGCACAGCCGGAATCCCGGGAATCAAAGGCAAATTCCAGCACCTTCATACCGGGGAAGCCGCTGTCACGCACCAGCTGCCGCACCGTGTCGGTCACATAGCCCAGATCCTCGGCGATCACCTCGCGCTTCCCCAAGCGCTCCTCCATCCGGCGGAACAGCTTGATGCCCGGTCCCTTCTCCCAATGCCCGCCGATCGCCGTCTCTGCTTTGTAGGGGATCGAATAATATTCGTCAAAGCCCCGGAAATGGTCGATCCGCACCACATCATACAGGCGGAAGCAATAGTCCAGCCGTTTCATCCACCAGTCATAGCCGGTATGCTCGTGGTGCTCCCAGCGGTAGAGAGGATTGCCCCACAGCTGCCCGATGGCCGAAAAACCGTCTGGCGGACAGCCGGCTACCGCCAGCGGCACATTATCCCCATCCAGCTGGAACAGCTCCGGATGGGCCCATGTGTCGGCGCTGTCCATGGCCACATAGATCGGGATATCTCCGATGATCTTCACGCCCTGGCTGTTGGCATAGGCCTTTAATGCCTTCCATTGCTTATAAAATGTATACTGCATGTACTGCTGGAACTCGATCTCAAAATAAGCCTCCCGGCGATAGTAGTCCAGGGCATTGTTCCAGCGCAGACGGATATCCTCCGCCCACTCTGTCCAGGGCGCTCCGCCAAATCGCTCCTTCACCGCCATGAACAGGGCATAGTCCGAGAGCCACCAGCTATTTTCCGCCATGAACTGCTGATAGCCCGGATCCTCGCTGATCCGGCTCCGCTCATAGGCCTTCTTTAGCAGCGGGTACCGCTCCTTATAAAGGCGCTCATAGTCCACGTCCCTGGGATCGATATCCAGATCCGCGGCCGCACATTCCTCCTCTGTCAGGAGCCCTTCCTCGATCAGCGCCTCCAGGCTGATGAAATAAGGGTTCCCCGCATAGGTGGAAAATGACTGGTAGGGGGAATCCCCATAGCTGGTAGGGCCCAATGGCAAGATCTGCCAATAGCTCTGCCCGGCCTTTTTCATCCAGTCGATAAGATCATAGGCTGCTTTTGAAAAACAGCCGATGCCGTACTTGGACGGCAGGCTGCTGATCGATAGTAAGATGCCTGCTGCTCGCTCCATCCTTCTCCTCCTCTTTCTACATGCGCTGCCCCATGTGCCACGCCGTCGGGGCCGCTCTGTCCCAATGCGCGCGATGGATCAAAG
>CAJUSS010000203.1 GCA_910588895.1 uncultured Lachnospiraceae bacterium | reverse complement strand
GTATTTCCGGCAGGAGCTGGAAAAGTTTGGCATGGATCTGGAAAACCGGATGAAGACCCGGGTGGGGCTTTTATCCGGCGGTCAGCGGCAGGTGGTCACCTTGCTGATGAGCACGCTGGTGCCGCCCAAACTGCTGCTCTTAGATGAGCACACGGCAGCCCTGGATCCGGCTACCGCCCAGAAGGTGATGGAGATCACCCGCCAGATCGTGGAGCGTTTTACGATCACCACCATGATGATCACCCACAACATGCAGCAGGCCCTGACCACCGGCACCCGGACCATCATGCTGGATGGAGGACAGATCCTGTTTGATATGGACCGTGAGATGCGCAAGGACCTGACGGTGGAACGGCTCCTGGATATGTATTCCGAAAAAAAGAAAGCTCAGTTTAGCAATGACCGGATCTTGCTGGCGTGAGAAGACAGATCCGGGGGAGCTTTTTATAAAAAGAAAACCATGGGTATAGAAAACTATGTGAAAAGACCGCAGCGGGAAGAGACGTTCTCGCTGCGGTCTTTTCTATGCACACCTGTTGTTTCAAAAGTGGAAGATGGAAAAATACTTTAAAAATTTTTGAAATAACAGTTGACATTTTCGGTTTTCGTGGTAATATAGTCTTAAAGTTGTTGATATGAAAGTTGAATGACTGTTATATCAAAAGTCAAAGGAGGGGTTTTACAATGATCTACACCGTAACCTTAAACCCGGCGCTGGATAAGACCGTGGAGATACCGTCTCTGACCATCGACAGCGTCAACCGCATCACCAAGATGCGCACCGATCCGGGCGGAAAGGGGATCAATGTCTCAAAGGTGATCCATAAGCTGGGAAAGAAGAGTGTGGCAGCAGGCATCCTGGGAGGCGATACGGGCAATGCGATCCAGTCCGCGCTGGAGGCCATGGGGCTGGAGACCAGCTTCCGTTTTGTGGAAGGGGAGACCCGTACCAATCTAAAGGTAGTGGATCCGGTGCTCCATACGAACACGGATATCAATGAGCCGGGGGTCACCTTATCCGAGGAGATCTTAAAAGACTATCTAGGCGAGCTGATAAAGAAGCTGGTCCCCGGGGATATCATGGTCCTTTCCGGCAGTCTGCCCAAGGGGTCGCCGAAGGACACCTATCAGACCTGGGTAAGGGCCTGTAAAAAAGCCGGCGCCAAGGTCATCCTGGATGCGGACGGCGAGCTGCTGGCGGAAGGGCTAAAAGCCTCTCCCTATCTGATCAAGCCTAACGATCACGAACTGTCCGCACTGCTGGGCCGGACCTTGACCACGCCAAAGGAGCTGGCAAAAGCCGCTCACGAGCTGATGGATACATACAAGATCGAAAAGATCGCGGTCTCCATGGGCGGAGCCGGAGCCCTCTTCGTCACAGGAGAGGAGACCATCTACGCCGAAGGCCTAAAGGTCCCGGTAGGAAGCACCGTAGGTGCCGGCGACAGCGTGGTAGCCGCCTTAGCTGTGGCCGAGGAGACCGGAATGAGCCTGGAGGCCACCGTCCGCCTGGCCACCGCCACCGGCGCTGCAAACGTCATGTGCAGCGGCACACAGGCCGCCGAGTACGATGTGATCCAAGGACTGATCTCGAAGGTGGTCTTCCACAGGCTGTGATACCGATCTGTCGGTCCATCTATAAAAGACGAAGATATTGTTTTATCCTTGCAAAAGAACACGATCTAAAATATCATTATAAGAAGGGAGTATCATCATGAAAGCAAAAGGAGTAAGGCTGCACGGAGCAAAGGACTTGAGACTGGAGGAGTTCGAGCTTCCCGAGATCACCGACGACGAGATCTTAGTAAAGGTGGTATCCGACAGCATCTGCATGTCCACCTACAAATGCGCGATCCTTGGGGCGGAGCATAAGAGGGTCCATGACGATGTGGCAGAGCATCCGGCGATCATGGGACATGAGTTTGCCGGCGATATCGTGAAGGTGGGAAAGAACCATCAGGATACCTTTAAGCCGGGGATGAAGTTCACCCTGCAGCCGGCCTTGAACTATAAGGGGACCATGTGGAGCCCGGGCTATTCCTACGAGTTCTTCGGCGGAGATACCACCTACTGCATCATCCCGGCTGAGGTGATGGAGCTGGGCTGCCTGTTAGAGTATAATGGCCGCGCTTACTACGAGGCTTCCCTGGCGGAGCCTATGTCCTGCAGCATCGGCGCATTTAACGCGGCGTATCATACCCAGATGGGCGTATATACCCATCAGATGGGGATCAAGGAGGGCGGAAAGCTGGCGATCATGGCCGGAGCCGGCCCTATGGGATTAGGCGCTCTGACCTACGCCTTAAACCGTGACGTCCGTCCTTCCATGGTGGTGGTCACCGACCTTGACCAGGACCGCTTAGACCGCGCCGCCTTATTGTTCCCGCCAAAGGAGACAGCGAAAAAGGGCATCCAGCTGCACTTTGTGAACACCGGGAAGGTTGAGGACCCGGTGGCGGAGCTCTTAAAGATCTCCGGCGGCACCGGCTATGACGATGTGCTGTGCTATGCGCCGGTGGCCGCCGTGGTCACCCAGTCCAGCGCCATCTTAGGCCGTGACGGCTGCTTGAACTTTTTTGCTGGACCAACGGACAATAAGTTCAGCGCATCCATGAACTTCTATGATGTACACTATAATTCTACCCATGTGATGGGCACCACCGGCGGCAATACCGATGATATGATCGAATCCTTAAAGCTGACCGCGGCCGGACGGATCGATCCGGCGGTCATGGTGACCCATATCGGCGGCCTGGACTCTGTGGCGGAGACCACGTTGAATCTGCCCAATATCCCGGGCGGCAAGAAACTGATCTATACCCATCTGACCATGCCGCTGACCGCGCTCAAAGATTTGCGGGCAAAGGGCGAGGCGGACAAGGACGACCGCCTGATCGCTCTGGCGGATATCGTGGACGCGCACCAGGGGTTATGGTGCCCGGAAGCAGAAGAGTATCTGCTGGCCGATCTTATCAACGAGTAAATGTGCTCAAGCCTCCAGCCTGTGCGGAGACTGGGCACAGACGCTATGCCAAGGACCTGCCGCGCCCCTTTTTAGGCAGAGGGCAGGCCGAGGATAGCAGCACAGACTGGAGGACGTCTATGGATCCAATGGAAACAAGAAGAAATGCGATCGTTGAACTGATCAACGAAAAAGGAACGGTAAGTTTTTCACAGCTTAAGGACACCTTTCCCAATGTATCGGAGATGACCCTGCGCACGGATCTTAAGCTTTTAGATGAGACGAAACGGATCCTCCGCATCCATGGCGGAGCCAGGTCGGTGCAGATGATCATCGGCACCGACGGCTTTCTGGCAAGGAAATCCGTCCGCAATATCCCGGAAAAGCAGCAGATCGCGGAGAAAGCCCTGACCCTGCTGCGGGCGGATACTACGGTCTACCTGGATTCCGGCAGCACCACCACGGTGCTGGCCCGCCAGTTCCCGGACCAGTCCAGCCTGATCTACACCACCGGCCTTAGCTGTGCCACGGAGCTTGCAGAGCTGACCAGGCCTACGGTGATGCTGCCAGGCGGCAAGCTGAACCGCTACAGCCAGAGTGTTTTCGGATTTTCCGCGATCAAGGAGCTGGAGCGGGTGAATTTCCACCAGGCGTTTTTGGGGACCACCGGGTTCCACCTGTCTGCCGGTTTTACCTGCGGCATCAATG
>CAJUSS010000202.1 GCA_910588895.1 uncultured Lachnospiraceae bacterium | reverse complement strand
ACAGCATCCAGAACCGGTCCGCTGTGGAGAACCCGAACAGGGCCACTGCCGTCAGGAACACACTGGCCACTGTCACAATCCGGGTGCCAAACCTCCTGGTGAGCCGATCCGACAGCAGGCTGGAGCAAATGGTTCCGCAGGAAATGATCATGGCAGGATATACCGGACCGCCACATTGGCGATGCTGACCTGATGCCGATCTGCGATATCCTTTAAAAGCAGGAGGATCTTCTGATAACCTTCCCAGCCTAAGGAATCCTCGATGATCTGCAGATACTTCACATGGGACCGGGTCTCCGGCTCGAAGGCCTCCCGGCTCACCCCGATCCACCGCTCCGCCAGGAAACCTCCGGACAGCGCGCCATAGCAGAAGCTGTACACATCATGCTCCCTGGAATAGGGCAGCAGCGCCTTTTCCGGCCTCCGGTCAAATACGGAATACTGGGTCTGGTTGGACACCACCAAGATCTTGGCCTCCAGCATCTGCTTTAGATGCGGCGTGTCGAAATTGCACATGGCGATATTGCGGATCTTCCCCTTCTCCTGGAGTCTGACCAGATCAAAGGCCGTCTCCATCATACCCGGCACATCATAATCCCACCAATGGAACTGCACCAGGTCCAGGCAGTCCCTATGCATGCGCATCAGACTCCTGTCCACCACTTTTTCTGTGTAGGCAAAGTCCACCTGATCTAAAAGAGACAGATCCGGCACGAATTTTGTATGGATCTGGATATCCTCATGGGAGTAGCCGCCCATCGCCTTCAGCTCATTGACAAAGCGCCCCAGGATCTCCTCCACTCCGGTGTAGATATCTGCACAGTCAAAGGTGGTCAGCCCCCGCTCCTTTGCCATATGAAAGCCCTTGATCGCATCATCGATGTCCAATCTGCCCTTTAGACAATGCTCTGCTGACAGCTGCCAGCCGCCATTGATCACCCGGCTGAAGGTGTATCCGTTCTCAAGTGTGATCTTTGATGAAACGATCTTATCTAACATATCTTATCTTCCTCCTTTTATCGTGCCATCCTCTGACGGCTCTTTAGCAGCGCCATCTCCTTTCGGCCCTTTGACAGGGACGATCGTGCAGTCTTTGTGCTTTAGTATCCTTTTTCTGGTCCTTGTGATCTTGAACCTCGCCCCGCAGTTGGGATCCGGACAAGCGATCAGGCTGTCGGAGAGCATCCAGTCGTTCTCCTGGAGCGGCCTCTGTTTGGCCGGGAGCAGAGGCAGTAAGGCACTGAGGGCATACATGGAAAACGAATGGGTCTGGGGAAATACCAGGTTTTCTCCCTCCACCAGAAAAAAGTCACCCTCCTTGTGGCTGCACACCATCGGCTTTTCTGTGGCCACTACTTCTACTTTCAGATCATATAAGGTAAAGCGGTCATCCATTGCTGTCCTCCTCCATTTTCTATGGTACCCGATGATGGCCTCGATCATCTTCCTAAAACAAAAAACCTGCCCCTGGATATACTCCAAGGACAGGTATATGACCTGTGGTACCACCTTGCTTGACATACCATCGTACGCCCACTCTCACAGGATGCCAACACATCCCTGGCCCGTTAACGCTGGCCCTGCGTCTCCACTACTCAGACTGTAAAAGCGCCCTTTCATCTCGCCCTCTGAGGCCCACTCGCTCTCACTGACATCACCCGGATCGCAGCATCCCGGACTCTCTGTAGATCGTTTAAGAGCGCAACTTCCTCATCGCTGGTTTAGGGTTATTTTAAACAGTTTGCGTGGAAATGTCAACTACTATTTTTCATCACGTCCAAAAGCCGGGCATCGCCTCTCCAGCCAGGCCGTCAAAAGGCAGCCGGCCCCATAGCAGGCGATATCCTTCCGATCAAAGGTGGATCCCAGGATGATCCTCGCCGCCGGTATATGCTCTATCCCTAAAAGGGCCGCGAGCCAAAGATGCTGGCTGACTTCCACAGCGACGGCAAAAAAGAAGATCCAGAGGGAAAGGCGGCGTACACCCTGTGGCACCCAGATCCGGACAAAGAAGTACAAAAGGACTGTCACCAGCATATCCCCCAAATATGGGCGGATAAAACGGTCCCGGACATAAAGGGCGATCAGGCATTCTATCCCAAACAACAGGGCGAAGAGCCCTGCAAACAGCAAACGTTTTTTCATCCCATCTCCTCCTGCATCTATGCCTCCTCCAGTATGACCCATGCCGCAGAAAGGCCGTCGATCTTTGCATCCATCAGCTCTCCGGGCGTGCCAAAAGACAGCACCTCATCCTTATAGGACAGCCGCTGGCCTACCCAGATCGTGGCATGAGGCCAGCCCTCCTCCAGCAGCTTCTGACAGACCCGATAGAGACTGGACGGACCGTCCAGCAGGAGGAACCATTCTTTTTTATCGGACAGCTCCCAGTCCTTTGGCGCTTTTCTCCCATGAAGGCTCAAGACCCCCGCCTCATCCCAGCACCTGCCCAGCCTGGCGGCCAGATAGGTCATCGAGGAGATCCCCGGTATCCTGCGGCAGAGGATCAAAGCTTCCTGCCTGGCCGCCAGCTCCTCCAGCTTTTTGGCCCCGCTGTAAAATCCCACATCACCGGAATACACGGCCACAGGCCGCCGCACCTTAGGGTGGGCCTCCAGCCAGGCCAGCATCTCCTCCGGGCGGTAGGTGATGCAGAAGGCCAGCTTCTCCTCATGGGCGGCACCTGATCCTCCCAGCCCTGATCCCTCTGCCCCCAGCCTTTCTGCCCCTGGTCTTCCTGTCCCCAGCCTTTCTGTTCTCTGCCGCGCTCCACCCCAGCCCCTTTGTCTCAGCTCCTCCAGCATAGCCCTGCAGCTCTCCACCATCCTGGAGGCGCCCAGGATCGCGTCGCAGTCCAAAAGCGCCCGGATCCCTTCGATCGTCATCTGCTCCAAGCCGCCTGTCCCGATCCCCAGCAGGACGATCTCTCTCCCCCACCCCAGATCTGGCTTCCCCGGTCCCATGTCCTCATACTCCTCCAAACCCCCTGTCCTTTCGCTTTCCGCCCTCTCTCTGTGCCCGTCAAATGGAGCACCCGCCGGGCCTTTTTCACAGCCCCGGCTCCCATATACATCCCTGATCCAAGCGGCCAGCTCCTCCAGGCTCTTCCCCTGCTCCTCACCCTCTTTAGATCTCCTCACCACGATCACCTGACAGCCCAGCTTTAAAGCAGCATCCAGCTTCTCCTGAAAACCGCCTGCCCTGCCTGATTCCTTCGTGACCAGATAAGACGCGCCTGCTGTCTGCAGCATGGCAAGGTTCATCTCATACGAAAATGGTCCCTGCATCGCCATGATGTGACTTCCCTTTAGCCCGATCTTTTTGCAGGCAGCGAGCCCTTCCTCGGAAGGGAGCACACGGGCATAGAGCCTTTCCTTTGCCCCAAAGATCCTTGCAAAATGAAAAAGCTCCTTACTCCCGGTGGTGATCAGAGCCTTCCGGTCCGGATGGGCGGACATCTCCTCCGCCAGGACACAGGCCGCGCTCTCCACCGAATCGACCAAGCAGAGCCTGCCCCCGCCTTCTCTCGCCTCCCAGCGTCCAGATCCCGCTCCCGGTCTATCCGGTCCCAACTCCTGGCCAGCCAGCCCCGTCTCCCGACCATTCTGTCCTGTCCCACAGCCGCTCTGTCCTGTCTCACAGCGGCTCTGTCCTGTCCCACAGCCGCTCTTCGGTGACAGTGTAGGCAGGATTACCGGCGAGTACTCCTGAGAAAGTACTTT
>CAJUSS010000201.1 GCA_910588895.1 uncultured Lachnospiraceae bacterium | reverse complement strand
CGATCTTCTGGATCTCATGGGAGGTACGGAAACCGTCAAAGAAATTGATAAATGGCACTTTGCCCTTGATCGCGGCACAGTGTGCTACCGGGGTCAAGTCCATGACCTCCTGCACGCTGGATTCGCACAGCATCGCACAGCCTGTCTGGCGGCATGCCAAAACGTCAGAATGATCGCCGAAGATCGATAATGCATGGGAAGCGATCGCGCGGGCGGAAACATTGATCACACCCGGGAGCTGCTCACCGGCGATCTTATAAAGGTTCGGGATCATCAGCAGCAGACCCTGAGAAGCGGTGTAGGTGGTCGTCAGCGCACCGGCAGATAAAGAGCCGTGTACAGCACCTGCAGCACCAGCCTCAGACTGCATCTCTGTGACCTGCACGGTCCGTCCGAAGATGTTGGTCCTCCCGTCGGTCGCCCACTCATCCGTATGCTCAGCCATGACAGATGAAGGAGTGATCGGGAAGATGGCAGCTACATCCGTATACGCATAAGACGCATGGGAAGCAGCCTGGTTACCATCCATGGTTTTCATTTTTCTTGCCATTTTAGTTTTTCCTCCTACATGATAATGTATAGAATAGTATGATACCCCCGGCATCAGGGATATAGACCTGTTTATATTATAACAACAAAATCATAAAATGCAAACGATTATGGTAAAAAATACAATGTTTTTTACGGGGCTGTCCCTTTTCACAGGTCTGCCAAAAAGTCTGCCAAAAAGAATAAAAAATCTAGTGGAAATATCTCTGCAGATGCTATATAATGTTAAAAATCGTCTTTGCACATATGAGACTTAGAACAAAGGAGGTTCTCATGAGACATTTACTCAACCCGTTAGATCTTACAGTGGAGGAGATCGACGATCTGCTGGCTTTGGCCGGCGATATCGAAAAGGATCCTTCCCGCTATGCCCATGTCTGCGACGGCAAGAAGCTGGCTACCTGCTTTTACGAGCCCAGCACCAGGACCCGCCTGAGCTTTGAATCCGCTATGCTGAGCTTAGGCGGCAGCGTGCTGGGCTTTGCCTCGGCGGATTCCAGCTCCGCAGCCAAGGGCGAGAGCATCGCGGACACGATCCGCATCATCTCCTGCTATGCTGATATCTGCGCTATGCGCCATCCGAAGGAGGGCTCCGCCCTGGTAGCCGCGCTCAACTCCCAGATCCCGGTCATCAATGCGGGGGACGGCGGCCATCAGCATCCCACCCAGACCCTGACCGATCTGTTGACCATCCATTCCTTAAAAGGACGTCTGGGCAACCTGACCATCGGTCTGTGCGGCGATCTGAAGTTCGGACGCACCGTCCACTCCCTGATCAACGCCCTTGTCCGCTACCCGGATGTGAAGTTCATCCTGATCTCGCCGCCGGAGCTCAAGGTGCCCGAATACATCCGTCAGGATGTCCTGCAGGCCAACAACGTAGAGTTTAAGGAGCTGGGGAACTTGGACGAGGCCCTTCCGGAGCTGGATATCCTCTACATGACCCGTGTCCAGAGAGAACGCTTCTTTAATGAGGAGGATTACATCCGCTTAAAGGATTGCTATATCCTGACCCCTAAAAAGATGAAGCTGGCCAAGGAGGATATGTTCATCCTCCATCCTCTCCCCCGCGTCAACGAGATCTCCGTGGAGGTGGACAAGGATCCGAGAGCCGCATACTTTAAACAGGCACAGTACGGAGTTTATGTCCGTATGGCACTGATCATGAGATTACTGGAGGTGGGAACGCCATGTTAAATATCAGCGGATTAAAAGAAGGGATCGTCCTGGATCATATCGAAGCCGGCAAGAGCTTAGACCTTTACTATCATCTGGGGCTGGACAAGCTGGAATGCCAGGTGGCGATCATCAAAAATGCCCGGAGCAATAAGATGGGCCGCAAGGATATCATCAAGATCGAGGGTGGGCTTGACAAGATCGATCTGGAGGTATTGGGCTATATCGACCACAATATCACCGTGAACATCATCCGCGACAGCCAGATCGTGGACAAAAAGACGGTAAGGCTGCCGAAAAAGATCACCAATATCATCCACTGCAAGAACCCACGCTGCATCACCTCCATCGAGCAGGAGCTGCCGGATGTGTTCTATCTGGCAGATGAAACGACCCAGACCTATCGGTGCATGTATTGCGAGGAAAAATACAGCGGGAAGATGTAAGGCGCTCCTTGTACCGTATATCTTAAAAAAGCCTGCCGCGCAGAAGAACGATCTTTTGCCGCGGCAGGTTTTTGTATGTTTAAATATGTAGAAAAGCCCTTTCTCTATGCATGGGCCGATCTGCGTTTTCTGACCAGATGGAACTGGAAGGCCGAATATTCCGGCACCTCCCGGTCGATGGGCAGTCCCGCGTTCATCAGAGCCGCGCCGGAATAGGTCTCCTTGCTCCCATTGATCGAATACATGGCTTTGGGATCTAGGCCCTTGGCTCGGATGTATTCCTGGGGGCCGTTACAGGTCAGGTTGGTGACCACCACGCTCAGGAGAGCTTCCTTCTTATCTTTTGTCACATGCTGCCAGGCGGTCATATTGCCTGTCTTGAAGGGATCGGTCAGACGGTAAAAGTCGCCTTTAAAGGTGATATGCTGGTATCTCCGGAACAGATCGCTCTGTCTCTTGCAGATCCGCTGTTCTGTTTTGGAGAGGTGGGTGGCATCCAGCTCGTAGCCGAAGGTGCCGCACATGGCCACCACTGCTTTTGTCTCCAATGGAACGAACTTCCCGCTGTCGGAGATATGAGCCCCCATCGTGCAGGTAGGATAGACGAAGGAGGTTCCATAGTGGAGCTTTAGCCGGTCGATCGGGTTGTTATTATCGCTGACCCAGTACTGGGGATAGTAATGGAGCATAGCCGGATCGTAGCGCCCGCCTCCCCCGCTGCAGCCTTCAAATAAGATATCCGGGTGGGTCAGGATGATCTCATCCATGACCCGGTACAGGCCCAGAATGTAGCGGTGGTAGACCTCGCCCTGCTTCTCGGCCGGCATCGCATTGGACCAGATATCGGCCAGGGAGCGGTTGATATCCCACTTTACATAGTAGATATCCGCATCGTCCAAGATCGTATTGACTTTTTCGATCACATAGTCCTGCACCTCCCGGCGGCTCATGTCTAATGCGATCTGGTTGCGGCTGCGCACCGCATGGCGGCCTGGGATCTGCATGGCCCATTCCGGGTGGGCGCGGTATAGGTCGCTGTCCTCGGAGACCATCTCCGGTTCGAACCAGATCCCAAACTTCATATCCAATGCATCGATCTGCTCCACCAGCTTGTGGAGGCCGCACCGGATCTTATCTTCATTCACATACCAGTCCCCAAGTCCGCTGTTATCGTCATCTCGTTTGCCAAACCAGCCGTCGTCCATGACCAGAAGATCCACGCCCATGTTCTTGGCGGCCTTGGCGATCTTAACCAGCTTCACATCGTCAAAATCCATAAAAGCCGCTTCCCAGCTGTTGATCAGCACCGGGCGCTCCACCTGGGAGACAAACTTGCTGCGGCAGAGGTTGGTGCGGTAAAAATCGTGGTAAAGATGGCTCACTCCCGTAAGGCCATGCTCGGAAAATGCCATCACCACTTCGGGCCCTTCAAAGGTCTCTTTGGGGTTTAACTGGTACACGAACTGCTTGGGATGGATCCCCATGACCAAGCGCAGCTGGTCGTACTGGTCCAGCTCCACCTCGGTGAGGAAATTGCCGCTGTACATCAGGGAAAAGCCATAGCACCGTCCATGGTCCTCGGTGGCCTCCCGGTCGCAGAGGACCACAAAGGGATTCTGCTGATGGCTGGAGGAGCCCCGGACACTGCCGATGGTATGGATATGGTGGGTCATAGGCTGCCGCTCCACCTGCCGCTCCTGCCCATAGCGCCCCGGCTTTGACTTAGTGAGCCTTCCGGG
>CAJUSS010000200.1 GCA_910588895.1 uncultured Lachnospiraceae bacterium | reverse complement strand
GCGATGAGGACGGCATCCAATATGTTGAAGGCTGGAGAACCTATAGATAAGATCGCAAGTTTCCTTGAGTTTCCACCCGAAACGATCTTGGCTTGGGCTGGGAGATCATAATGGCATCCAGTAAGTGCCTCAAGAGATGGCGTAGTGGTAAAGCAGTCCATGTCCTGCTATACTACCGATATCATCTCTTGAGGCACTTCTTGTCTCTGTGCCAAGTCTATCGTGCTATCATCCTCTTGACAACTGTTCAAAGATCACCATGTTCTGCTCGATCGATCCAGATCTATCTTAGGCTGTCAATTGAATTTTTTTAATTTTTCCATTTTAGAATTGAACCAACTATCAATTTCACTTTTACTGTAAATTCCAATTTGTATGGATCGATAAAAATTTTACCTTCTGTTTGGTTTTTTAACTTTTATCCGCTATACCCCAATAATCGCCCCGCCTAGATCCACCCAGACCACCTCCGCCCTATCCAAAAACTCCCCCAGATAGACCCTCACATCCCCTCCCAATCCCTCTATCTCTCGTATCCGCCTCCCCAGCCCTGCGATCACCCCCGGGATCAGCTCACTGGCCACTTGATGGAACCTGTCCCCCAGGTCATAGAGCATCCCATCCAGCACATACCCCCTGACCCTGGTCTGGCGTTCAAACCGCTGTGCCAGCTCTGCCTTCAGCTCCCTGAAATGCCTATAGACCAGTGCAAAGTCCCATCTGTCCGCACATTCCACCAGGGACCTCCGCCCCCGCTCATCATAAAAGTCGATCCGGTAAGGCGGCAGATCCAGGAGGATCGAGGTCCGCATAAAAGACAGGTAGATCTCCCGGACCGCCCCTGTGACCGCCTGTCCTTCTAGCTGACGATACCGTCCTGCCAAGTCCTTAAGGCACGTTAAAAGGGACTCCCCAGCCTCCGTACACCCGGCTGCATACTCCGCCCGGATACGCTCTGCGCATCTTTCAGACCGCTCGTTTGCAAAGGCTTCCATATCTGCCAGGAACCTCCTGGCGATCACATCTTCCATATATCCCCGCCTCACCTTACCTCCATCGCTTCCATCCTAAAGTCGATGATCCCTCTCCGCAGGAGGCTCTCCGCCACATCCAACCGGACGACGACGATGCGTTCCCCGGCATCCGCCACTTTAAAGATCGGATCGTCCCCGATGCTGTCCTTGTCCAGGACACAGTGTATGACCCTGTTCCTGAAGGCGTTCCAGCTGCTCTCCGGCGAGAGACAATGCAGCTGCCGGAAGATCGGGGCGTGATAGATGTGATGCTCCCCCCAGCGGTTATTGAACAAAAAGAACTGCTTATACCGCATCAGAGGGGCATACATCGAAAATACGTCTTTCACGCTCTCGCTCACCAGATAGATCTGCTCGTCTAAGATACTGACAAACTCACAGGGCCGGTCGGGATACACGAACACCGTGCTGTGGTCCGGGACCATCGCACCCTCCCGGACATACAGATCCTCCTCCCTCCGCACCACATCCCTGAGTGTATGGATATAAGGCGTATTAAGATGCCTCCTGTCCTGCATCAGCCTAAAATACTCCATATCGATCCCTTTATATCCCCAGGAGCCATCTGGCCACCAGGATCTTGCATGCCTTCCGGATCATCACGGTCAATACGATACAGAACAGGACCATCGGTACACTGGCGCCGCCCAACCGGCGCAGCTCGGACTGGGTCTGTGAATCCTTTCCTTTATCCCTGCACTGGAAACTATCCATGAGACCCTTTATATGCCACCAATAGATCTGATCCCCATAAAGCCCCATGACCACAAACTGCACGACCACGACGAGCAGGGTACACACCCCGCCCAACACCACCGCGCCGCCGCTGTATCCCATCCCTCCCAGCAGCAGCGCCGGCAAGAAGATCTCCGCCACCAGATCCACCACGATCAGCACGACGGCTTCCACCACCATCAGCCGATAGACCAGCCAGTGATAGCCGAACAGGGCCGCGCAGATATTAAAGGTACGCCTTTTTTCTCGCAGCTTCCGGAAGCGCCGTATGTAGTCATCCTCCTGCTTCCCTATACAGCTGACCACATCGGATATCCGATAACCCATGATCCGTTCCTCATCCTGCTCCACCTTTTCCTTCTGCTCCATCTTTTTCCCTGACTCCTCCATCATCTCTCGCTCTATCTCTTTTTGCCCCATCACTTATCCCTCCGCTCTCTTACCCTTTATATTTCTCTTTACATGATATCCTTTTCTTTAGCTTACAACTTATCGACACATTTGCAATGAAAACGCCGATATCCTACATGAAAAACGTCATTTTTCGACACATCGCCTGCCCCTCACACTATCCGCTCCCTACCTTTACACGCCCCACGCCTTTGTCCACTCTCGCCTTTACACACTCTCATCTTTATCCGCTCCACACCTTTATCCACTCTCATCTTTATCCGCTCTCATCTTTATCCGCTCTCATCTTTATCCGCTCCACGCTCCCCCTTCTACTTGAACTGGATATCCATCCCGTTCTGCCGGATCCCGTCCCGGATGAGCAGCGAGTTCTCATCTTCCTTTAGGATGATCCCATTTTCCCCTTCCACCAGGACCGGGCCGCCGCTGGTCAGGCTGATCCCATCCGACGCGGTCAGCGATATCCGTTTCTCACTCCTGATCTGGATCCCCTCCTCATCATCCAATAGGATCCACATGCCCTTGTGGTTGGTGATCCATATCTTGTCCGGAGTGAAACGTATCTCTTTATCGTAGATCGTCCGGATGGATTTTTCTTCCGGGTCCTTTCTCTTGTCATCTACCACGCCCAGATGCACGGCGCTGGCCACATAGGCATCATCTGCATCCGCATCCGGGAAATATAGCCGCACGGTATCCCCCTCCTCCGGCATACAGTACCATCCGGTCCCGTCAGGTGAGGAATATACCGTCGCGTAAGGGTATGCCTTACTGCTGCTGCCCCGTATATCTTCACAGTCCATCTCGATCCTGACCAGATCATGCTCTACGGAGCACACCTTTCCGGTCAATGAGCAGCCGATGATCCGTTCGTTCTCATAGGGCTCCCGGCGGGCTCCGTCTTCCCGGTGCAGGGTATAAAAACAGGTCAGAGCGCCCCCGGACAGGACGATCTTTTTCTGATCTATCCGCAGCCTCCTGCCCCGGAAACGGACCTTCGTACACAGATCTAAGATCTGCCCATACTCGATCTCATATCCCGCCTCCTCTTTTCTATGCTCCGGATAGCTGACCTTATAGTCCAGATGGTCTTCCAGATCGATCCAGTTCCTCTCCGGCAGGCCAAAATAAAAACAGGGATAGGCATCATGATAGTCGGCCACCAGGACGAGCCCCAGCTTTGCCGCCAGCCTCTTTAAAAACTCCCAGTCGGTCTCCCCATATTGGACGATCAGCTCCTGACGGACCGCCTCCCGGGCTTTAGGCACATAGATGATCCCGATCTTTTCTTTGTAACGGGAGGCGATATAGTCTGTGATCGTCTTGCAGGTCTTTGTGGTATCCTGGAACACTCTCAGCCTTTTTTCCACATCCAGCTTGACCGTATGGGAAGCAGCCCTCACCGTTAACCTCTTTAAGCCCCCTTCCTCCTCTATCGAGGCTTCCTCTGCGATACCACGGAACAGATAGCGTTCCGACCCTTCCTCCATCCCCAGCCTTATAGTAAACTCTCTATGGTACAGCTGGCCAAGCAGCCTGTGATCCTCTCCCTTCACAAAGCCGCTTATGGTCGCTCTCGCATGTTGATCGACCTTTTCTTCGATCTCACAGGTCAAGATCTGCAAGATCTCCACTGGCTCGATCTTTAGATCCAGTTTATCCATGTCGTCCCTCCTCGTCATCTTGCTCCATCCTCTTCACGCTTTCCAACCAACAAGCGATCTTGTCATCATGTCTCATGTCCTGCGCAGATGACCAGCCCTACCCTTTGAGCTGATCCCGGACCCACTGCATGTAATCCGGGTCGCTCTCATTGTAGTCCGCTTCA
>CAJUSS010000199.1 GCA_910588895.1 uncultured Lachnospiraceae bacterium | reverse complement strand
AAGGCGTGGGTCTGCAACACCCTGATCACCAGTTCAAATCTGGTTGTCGCCTCTTTAAAACCCTTGATTTTTCAAGGGTTTTTTGTTGTGTATCGTATTTCATGCTGCATATAGCTGTAAAGTGCGGGTCGGTTCTCATATTTCTTTCTCTTTTCTTATCATAAACGGCACGGTGATCCATAGCTATTAACAGAGCACCAGTCTGCTATCTTTCCTCGCTTCATGATCTATGCACCTAAGCCGCCAAGGATGTATGTCCATTTTGGAGCTGCCGGGCCTTGGGATGCAGACAGGTGACCGGTCATGCGCCTGCACCTATACAATGATTGGCGTGTGGATCGTGACCAGCAAACAAGCATTTCGTGAGCTCCGGAACAAAAATCATAGCAAAATGTCCGTCGTTATGTTACAATCAAATGGACGCTGTGGATCGATGCAGATATAGCGTAATGGTAAAGCTTTTATGATGACTGCGTCTGCCCTTAAAATAAGGCGTGGTCTAATGCAAGGAGAGCGTTAAGATAGGAAACGTGCTCTGGGTGAGAAAAGTGGCAGAAGATAAGGAGCGGTCATTGCGATGAGCGGTAGAGAGCCGAGATTCCACGGTGAGGTCTCTGAAAAGAGCCATAAGAGCATGAGCCGTATCCGGGGAAAGGATACGTCCATCGAGCTGACCCTGCGGAAGGCGCTCTGGGCCAAGGGATATCGATATCGGAAGAACGTGAAGGATCTTCCGGGGAGACCGGATATCGCGTTGACGAAATATAAGATCGCCATATTTTGCGACAGTGAGTTTTTCCACGGGAAGGATTGGGCGGACTTAAAGCCTTGTCTAGAACAAGGGAAAAATCCGGACTATTGGATCCGCAAGATCGAGCGAAATATGGAGAGAGACCGGGAAAAGGATAGAAAGCTTTTATTTGAAGGATGGACGGTACTCCATTTTTGGGGGAAGGACATCCTGAAGGATACAGATGGGTGTATCCGAACGATCGAGGAGGCGATCTTTGAAAGGATGTTAGCGGATAATGGGGAAGAGGACGAGATGTGAAAGATGATACGCGGAGGGCTTGGCACAGCTCTTTTGGAGGATATTTCCGATATCTTTTGGGAACTGTATCGGCTATAGGAAAAGAGCTGGAAGAAAGGGGATAGACCAATGGATAAGACGGTCTGCGAATTGTTCGCCGGAGTAGGTGGTTTCAGGTGCGGCTTGAATTCGATCAAAAGGGTGGAAGACGCAGGGAAGCCTGAAAAATGGGAGACGGTCTGGTTCAGCCAGTGGGAGCCGGCGGATAAGAAGACCCAGTGGGCGTGGAGCTGCTATGTGAACCGTTTTGGGAAGCGTTTGGATCGGAATGGAAGGGACACCACCAATTTTGATGTGGCGGAGGTGCCTAAGGGAGATCTTCCGGATTTTAATCTGCTGGTGGGCGGGTTTCCCTGCCAGGATTACTCGGTAGCCAACAGTCTGGCCACATCCAAGGGGATCGAGGGAAAAAAAGGTGTGCTGTTCTGGTCGATCTTAGAGACCGTGCAGGAGAAGCAGCCGCCTTTTGTATTGCTGGAAAATGTGGATCGGCTGATCAAATCGCCGGCGAGGCAGAGGGGCCGGGATTTTGGGATCATCCTGGCGTGCTTTCGAGACGAAGGATATACTGTGGAATGGCGTGTGATCAATGCGGCGGACTATGGTTTTCAGCAGCGGCGCAGACGGACCTTTATCTTCGCTTATCGGAATGATACCAGCTATGCGGCCAGGATCGCGGATAAGATCCGATATGAGGAGGCACAAAGGGGAGAGGACAGCCGGCATGGGATGACCAGGCTGCTGCTGAGAGATGGTTTTTTTGCCACCAGCTTTCCGGTGGAGGCAGTGAAGGAGGAAAGCCTTAGGATAGGGGTATTGCCAAAAGACCTGGTGGAGCTTTCCGATACCTATCGGTTCGGGTTTGAGAATACAGGCGTGATGAAGGATGGCCAGGTGTACACATTTAAGGTAAAGCCCGAATATGATGGCCCGCAGGTCACGTTGGGGCAGATCATGGAGAACGGGGTGGTGGACGAGCAGTTTTTCATCCCGGAGGAGCGATTATATTATACAGACCCGAATATCACCCACAGCGACGAGAATCAGAATGGGATGCTGACGACCGAGGCGCATAAGACTTGGCAGTATATCAAAGGGGCCAAAAGACTTCCCCGCAAGGCGGCCAATGGTCATGAGTATATCTTTTCCGAGGGCGTGGTCCCTATGATCGACGCTTATGATAAGCCAGCCAGGACCATGCTCACCAGCGAAGGGTCCTTTAGCCGGACGACCCATATCGTGCGGGATATCGCTACTGGGCGGATCCGTCTGCTCACCCCGATCGAGATGGAGCGGATCCAGGGCTTTCCATCCGATTGGACCAAGGAGTGCCTGGTGGATGGGCAGAAGGTGGAGATGCCGGTGAGCCGCCGACGTTTCATGATGGGAAATGCCCTGGTGGTGGATCTGGTAGAGCAGATGGAAGAGCAGTTATCGGATATCTTTGAGCAAGAATAGGTGAAGGCGGTGGCCGACGATCCTTGAGCAGGGATGAGAAAACAGGAGCAGTGACAGGTGGGATAGCAGGCTATGTGTGCCGCTTATAGAAAAGACAAACATGGAAGCTGAACTGGTATGATAAAAGCTATAGATAAGGAGAGTGTGATATGAAACAGGATATGATCGTGATATTGGATCTGGGCAGTACGGAGAATACGGTGATCGCCCGGCAGATTCGCGAGATGGGGGTTTACAGTGAGATCCATCCCCATGACATCACCCCGGATGAGCTGGGGAAGCTGCAGAATGTGAAGGGGATCATCTTGAATGGCGGTGAGAACCGGATCGTGGACGGCGCAGCGGTGGATATCGCCCCCAGCCTGTACGAGCTGGACTATCCCATGCTGGCCATCGACCATCCCACAGCAAGATGTGAGGAGAAGCTCGATCGCCTTCCTGGAGAGGATGTTTTAAGGGGCTTTGTGTTTGCTACCTGTAAGGCAGAGGCAAACTGGAACATGAAGAACTTTATCGATGACCAGGTGGAGCTGATCCGGCAGCAGGTGGGAGATAAGAAGGTGCTCTTAGCTCTTTCCGGCGGAGTGGATTCTTCTGTGGTAGCTGCAATGCTGATCAAGGCGATCGGCAAGCAGCTGGTGTGCGTTCATGTGAACCATGGTCTGATGCGCAAAGATGAGTCGGAAAGTGTGATCCGGGTGTTCCGGGACCAGCTCCATGCAGAGCTGATCTATGTGGATGCCGTTGATCGGTTTTTGGGTAAACTGGAAGGGGTGGCTGATCCGGAGCAGAAGCGGAAGATCATTGGCGGCGAGTTTATCCGTGTGTTCGAGGAGGAGGCCCGGAAATTGGAGGGGATTGACTTCTTAGGACAGGGTACGATCTATCCGGATATCATCGAGAGCGGAACAAAGACGGCTAAGATGGTGAAATCCCATCATAATGTGGGCGGTCTGCCGGAGGATCTGAAGTTTGCGCTGGTGGAGCCCTTAAAACAGCTCTTTAAAGACGAAGTGCGGGCCTGCGGCGTGGAGCTGGGCCTTCCGGCCAACATGGTATACCGCCAGCCCTTCCCCGGACCCGGTCTTGGCGTGCGCTGCCTCGGTGCGATCACCAGAGAGCGGTTAGAGGCAGTGCGGGAGTCCGATGCGATCCTTCGGGAGGAATTTGAGAAGGCGGGATTGGATAAGAAGGTATGGCAGTACTTCACTGTAGTGCCAGACTTCAAGTCCGTAGGTGTGAAGGATAATGCGCGGTGCTTTGACTATATGGTGATCATCCGGGCGATCAATACGATCGATGCCATGAGCGCTACGATCGAGCGCGTGGACTGGGATGTGCTGCAGAAGATCACGGATCGGATATTGGCAGAGGTGGAACATGTGAACCGGGTGTGCTACGATATGTCACCGAAGCCGCCGGCTACCATCGAGTTCGAGTGATGAAACGGGATTGAAAAAGCCTTTATTTATACGTGTTGCAAGCAAATTTGTTTAGGTTTTGGCGACATTTATAACATCACGCACTAAATAATTACATCATTGGCATAAAGAAAGCCTT
>CAJUSS010000198.1 GCA_910588895.1 uncultured Lachnospiraceae bacterium | reverse complement strand
AGCTAACCACCAGTGCCGATCGGTATATTCTTCATCTGGGTTGGATCCGCTGCCACCATTCAGCGGAGAATGGAAGTTACTCTTAAACATAATACATTGTGTAAAAGTTTCTTCTGCATCAGTCGCCTTTCCCATTTCGTTCATCCATGCAATATTGGATTCGCTGCATTCCTCATCTGTTGAATAGGAAATACTGTGTAGCTCACATCCATCCCAAGTGCTGAATTCCTTTTTGATCAATTCTATCGCTGTATCCATTTCCGCTTTTGTATAAATGGACGAAGTTCCATGATCGATCGTTATATTTGTGGTATCAGCCCTCAGATTTCGTATCATTTCTAACGCAATCTTTCCAGCCATATCTCTGTCCGATGTTCTCTCAGGAGATTTTCCGTAAATAGCAAAATGATACTCTTTATATGTCCAGTCTATCATGAACATATCTCCGGCTTCATTCACCTTCATATAAGGGAAAATATATTCATCGTCTGCGGTTTGTGCCGTCCATTTAATTTTAGTAGAATCTATAAAGGTTTCATTCGGAAGAAATATTTCTTCTTTACTGGCAGCAAAAGTACATACTCCCACATTCTCTAATTCAAATTCAATTTGTAATTCATCCTCATTAGATTTCTTTACCTCAACATCTGATACAATGGCTGCATGATCCAACACTGCCTTTGGGTTTCCAAATTTTTTTGCATTTACTATTTCTGACTGTCTGAGATCTAGATCCCCAAACTCTGCCGATACTAAATATACCGTTCCGTCCTGTAAATAAATTTCTTTTATAATTCGAAACCAGCCTTCGCGGAGTTCTCCGTATAACCATGCAAAATCGATATCGATAAATCGGTATTCTCCAGGCTCTAATTCATAGGCAACATCATTAAAACCATAATTTTCCAATAATACTGGAAGTTTTTCCCAAACACCATCATGAAGAACCTCTATAGCAAATGCTTCCCCGTAGCTTATCGTTTCATTGCCGACGTTCGTAAGCTTAAGCTCCAGACTTTCAGAAGTCCATGATTTTATTCCAGCAGTGACATGATCAGTTTCATCCTTTTTCGTTTCCTCTGCTTCAAAGAGTGCAAAGCCAAGATCGTATTTTACATATAATTTTTGAGGATTTTTCGGATTTCGGTAAATTTCCTGCCCTACGTTTAAGTGAGTACCGCAGAAATTTTCCGTGGGAAATTCCAAATCATTCACAAAAGCCACCTGACCTAAAAGCTCCCAGCTTTCCTCTTTTGGAAGGTCAAAGCCGGTGGCATTGTACAGATACAGAGTGCCGTCATAAAAAAGAGAGGGATGCTGTACCTCCTCGGAAGAATAGCCTGTAGTGGTAAGGGCGCTTGATTCCGGCGCCGGCTTGTGGGCAGTCTGACAGCCGACCAGGAGCAAGCAGGAAAGACCTAAAGTCATAAAAAATTTTTTGCTTATCATAGTACCGCCTTTCTGCTTTTTTGTTCCAAAATAACATTTCCATTCACGATGATCGATATCGTAAAGGAACAGGGCTATGCAGGCATCACGGATCTGTTTGCCGGTGAACTTGCCGAGGATCCGACAGTATTTATCGAGGTGGGAAATCCGGTCGATACGGCAGCTCGGTATGCGCAGAGCCATGAGCCCACCGATATCATGCCGGAGATCGAGGCGGCTGTGGAGGCAGGAAAGATCGTCACGGCAGAGAACCCAAAAGAGCTGGCCGAAAAGCTGGATATGACCTATCTGGAAGAGACGATCCAGCGGTACAATACACTCTGCGAGCAGGGAAAGGATACCGATCATGCGCCTGCACCTATACAACAATTGGCGTGGGTGTGGATAGTAACCCGTGCAGAGCGAGTACAGACTGGCAGATCAAAAGATCCCTTGCACCGATATCCTGCCAAGTGTATAATAGGAGTGCGGCGATCCTTAGCCGCAGAAAGGAGAGCGTATGGCCAGGACAGTGGGGATAGGGATACAGAGCTTCGAGAAAGTGATCGCCAATGATTTTTTTTATATCGACAAAACAGATTTCATAAAAGAATGGTGGGAGAGCGGAGATGATGTGACCCTGATCACCCGTCCCAGGAGATTTGGGAAAACGCTGAAGGTGCGGGAGGTACGGCACAGATAAAGACAGGAGGCTGATCATGACCACAGAACGGATCATCGACCAGGCGATCGACTATATCCTGCAGCACAGGCGGGAGGAGATCCGCCTGGAGGATGTAGCGCGGTATTGTCATTTTTCCAAATATCATTTTTGCCGTCTGTTCAAGGCCTTGACCGGGGAGAGCGTCTATGGGTTCATCAAACGGGTCCGGCTGGAGGAGAGCGCGTTCCGCTTAAAGGTAGAGCAGGAACGCTCCATAACCGAGATCGGAGCGGACATAGGGTATAGCTCTTCTAACTACAGCTCTGCCTTCCGCCAGCACTACCATATGGCCCCGGTCACCTTCCGGAGGAGGATCCGGCAGGAGTCCATGGCCCATCCCTTTTTTCATCAGGAGGACTGGCAGGTGGAGAGCTTTGAAGACTGCAGCAGGAAGATCCAGGTCGAACAGGTGCCGGACCGCCGGGTGATCTATGAGCGGCATTTTGGGAGCTATGAGGAGCTGAGCCGGGATTGGGGCCGGTTCATGCAAAAGCATCAGGCACAGATCACAGAGGAGACCTGTTTTATCGAGAAGACCTATGATGACCCCTCCGTGACAGAGGCCGAGCGGTGCCTCTGCGATATCTGCATGAGCGTAGGGGAAGGATATCCGCCGGAGGATACCAGCATCATACAGGGCGGCAGATGCGCCGTATATCATTTTAAAGGCCATGCCAAGCATATCTACGCGGCTTACCAGACCCTCTTTCTGGTGTGGCTGCCCAGGACATCCTATGAACTGGACACAGACAGGAGCCTGTTCGACCTCTATCACATGGTGGACCGCGACCGCATGTATATGGAGCTGGACATCTGCCTGCCGGTCAGGGAAAGGATCGGATGATGCCCGTGGCATGTGGGAGAGGGGACACAGCAGGGCCGGAGCCGGCGAAAGACGGGGATAAGTCCGGAGCCAGGCGGGAGCAGGACAGGCCTGCAGGATAGCAAGGATCCAGAAGTATAAATAAAGATCCCTCCTTATAATGGGGATGGTCGACCGATCAGAGCATCGATCGTCCATATCATCATAAGGAGGGATCTTTTATGGATCTGAACGAGATCAAACAAGACAAGGCCAGAAAGATCTGGCAGTTCGCGGTCCCGGCGATCGTCTCCATGGTGCTGACAGCCTTTGTCACCGTGGCGGATGGATTTTTTATGGGGAACTTTGTGGGAAAGGAAGGGATCGCGGCGGTAAACTTAGGGCTGCCCATCGTCTATCTGTATCTGGGGATCGGTCTGATGATCTCCATCGGCGGGATGGCGATCGCCGGTATGGCGTTGGGATCCGGCGACCGCGAGAGCTGTGAGCAGGTGTTCCGCCAGACGGTCGCCACCGCGGCTGCGGCTGCCCTGCTGCTGAGCGTGGTCATGGGAGGCTGCTTTAGGCCTATGCTCGCGGTGCTGCGGGCGGAGGGACAGGTCATCCGGCATTTTCGGGAGTATCATAAGATCATGCTCCTGGAGCTGCCGGTGATGGTGGTCAATTCTTCCTTTGGCATGTTCATCCGGGGGGAAGGGCATCCGGAGTACTATCTGAAGGTGACGGTGATCAATGCGCTGCTGAACGTGGCCCTGGACTATGTATTTGCCGGTGTCTTTTCCATGGGGGCGGCGGGGATCGCCTGGGCCTCTCTGGTCTGTGCGCTGGTGTCTCTGGCTGGGATCTTGGCGTTTTTTATCCAAAGGGCAAAGATATATCATCTGGGAAGGTTCCGCTTTTCTGTCCCGGTCTTTGTGCAGGGGATCTTAAACGGAAGCTCCGAATTTATCGGAGAGATGTCCACCGGGATCGCCATGTTCGCCTACAACTTTGTGATCATGCGCAGGATCGGGGTGGACGGAGTGAGCGCCTTTACGATCGTGGGTTATGTGGCGTTCCTGTTTGGCATGGTGGTCGTGGGATTTGGACAGGGGGCCAGTCCTTTGATGAGCTTCTGCTATGGGGCAGAGGAGAAAGGGCTGGCGGCGG
>CAJUSS010000197.1 GCA_910588895.1 uncultured Lachnospiraceae bacterium | reverse complement strand
GTTCAACTATCGGTAGACCATGTGGTACATCATCATGCCCCAGGCCTTTAAGAACGTGCTCCCGGCCCTGGGCAATGAATTTATCTCGCTCTTAAAGGAGACCTCCGTGGGCAGCTACATCGCCCTGCAGGATCTGACCAAGGGCGGGGATATCATCCGAAGCCGTACCTACGATGCATTTACCCCGCTGATCGCGGTGGCGATGATCTATCTTGCGCTGGTGATGCTCTTTACCTGGCTGATCCAGCGCCTGGAGAGGAGGCTGCGTCAAAGTGAGCGTTGAGTATGGGACCCCTTTGATCCAGGTGAAAGGATTGGGGAAGCAGTTTGGCGATCTAAAGGTCTTAGAAGGGATCGATCTGGAGATCTATCAGGGCGATGTGGTCTTTGTGGTAGGTCCTTCCGGCTCCGGCAAGAGTACATTTTTGCGGTGCCTGAACCGTTTAGAGGAGTCCACGGCCGGACAGATCTTTTTTGAGGGGACGGATATCACCGATCCCAAGGTGGATATCAACCTCCACCGCCAGAAGATGGGGATGGTGTTCCAGCAGTTCAACCTGTTCCCTCATATGGACATCATGAAAAATATGACCCTGGCGCCCATGAAGATGCAGAAAAAGAGCCAGAAGGAAGCGGAACAGGAGGCTATGGCCCTTTTAGAGCGGGTAGGCCTGGCGGACCGCGCTCACGCCTATCCCAGCCAGCTTTCCGGAGGCCAGAAGCAGCGGATCGCGATCGTGCGGGCGCTGGCCATGAAGCCGGATGTGATGCTCTTTGACGAGCCGACCTCGGCTCTGGACCCGGAGATGGTAGGCGAGGTCTTAGGCGTCATGCGGGAGCTTGCCAAGGAGCGGATGACCATGGTGGTGGTCACCCACGAGATGGGCTTTGCCAGAGAGGTAGCGACCCGGGTGATGTTCATGGACGAAGGCCGCTTTGTGGAAGAGGGCCCGCCGGACCAGTTTTTTGGCGGACCGAAAAATGAGAGGCTGAAGGCATTTTTGAGCAAGGTGCTGTAGGATCGGAAAAGGACAGGGCTGTCGCGGGTGTGACAGTCCTTTTCGCATCTTTTCCATGGGGCAGCGCAGAGCCTGGGATCGGTCGATAACAAAAGAGCTTGATTAAGGAGGAAGAGAGATGGAGATCAAGATCCGTGTCGCTGAGGAACGGGATATGGAGGCGCTATTGGAGATCTATAATCACGAGGTGCTGTATGGGACCGCCACCTTTGACTTAAGCCCAAAGACACTGGAGGATAGGAAGCCCTGGTTCTATGCCCACAATGTGGACAACCACCCGCTCCTGACAGCAGAAGTGGATGGGGCGGTGGCCGGCTATGCCAGTCTGTCCCCCTACCGGGAAAAGGAGGGCTATCGGGCTACGGTGGAGCTGTCCGTCTACATAGCGGCTGCCTGCCGGGGCAAAGGCGTGGCTACGGCTCTGATCGAGGCGATCTTAAGGATCGCTAGAGAACGGGAGGACATCCATACAGTGGTCTCGGTGATCACCGCAGGCAATGAGGCCAGCGTGCGGCTCCATGAGAAATTTGATTTTGTCTTCTGCGGGGAGATGAACGAGGTCGGAGAGAAGTTTGGGAAGAGGCTGGGGACAGTCAGCTATCAGTTGATGGTGTGATAAGGACTGTTTGGCCGGCTTTTGTCATGTTCCACCACTTCTCACTTGCAGATCCCCGCGAAATGTACTATGATAGAATCGTTTTATCTGTATACAATAGATGCAGATCGACCATGTCATATCCAAAAAAGCGATCATGATAGGCAAGAGAGGGAGAAAAACGCTATGGCAGAGGAACGATACAGGAATCGGGAAGAGATGGTCTATGAGACCCTAAAGCGGGACATCTTGGATCTGGCATTGAAGCCGGGGCAGCTTTTGAAGGAAACGGAGCTGTGCGAGCGCTTTGGCGTATCCAGGACACCGGTCCGGGATGCGCTCAGGATGCTGCAGGAGCAGGGGTTCGTGCTGACCGTGCCCTACAAGGGGATCTATGTGACCTTGCTCAGCCTCAGCAATATCAAGCAGATGATCTACATGCGGGTGGCGGTGGAGACCATGGTGCTGCGGGATTTTATACAGGTAGCCGGGCCTATGGTGATGGAGGACATCCGCTATCTGATCCGAAAACAGCAGGCCCTGATCGGGGAGCCGGACTTTAAACCGGAGCAGTTCTACCGCCTGGACGCGCAGATGCACGGCATCTGGTTCGAGGCCACGAAAAAGCAGAAGCTGTGGGAGATCTTACAGGCCCAGCAGCTCCATTACACCCGGTTCCGTATGCTGGATTTTGAGACGGAGACCGATTTCACCCGGATCATCCGGGAGCATGAGCAGCTTTTTGCGATGATCGAGAGGAAGGATACCTCCGGCGTGGAGGATGCGCTGAAAGACCATCTGTATTTCAGCATGAAGAGGATGCGCCATCAGATCGACGTGGAATACAAAGATTATTTTGAGGCGGAAGAGGCGGAAGGGAAGTTCGATATCTGACCGCTATGGACAGGCCTTAAGGAGGAAGAAAAGGCTGCGGACAGAAAGAAAGAGGGATGGACATGAGAGAGCTTGAGGATATCCGTCAGGACATCGCCAGATGTGATGCAGAGCTTATCCGGCTGTTGGAAAAACGGATGGACTATATCCAGGAGCTGACCGCCTGCAAAAAGGCGAGCGGGCGGCCGCTGCTGGGGCAGAAGAACAGACACCGGAAAGGGCCGTCGGCCGCCGGGCTGTCCGGCCGCCGATATAAAGAAGAATGCCGCAGGATAGCCGACAGCATCCTTTGGGCGGAAAAAAAGGTGCAGGCCAGGACTTTATGTCCCGGAAATATCGCGCTGATCGGTTTTATGGGGGCCGGAAAGAGCTCAGTATCCCACTTCCTGCGGGATATGCTGGCCATGGAGGAGATCGAGACCGACGAGCTGATCGTAGCGGCAGAGGGCATGCCGATCGCCGACATCTTTGCAGAGCGGGGCGAAGCATACTTCCGCCGGATCGAGAGCCAGATCATAAGCAGTCTCCGGGACAAAAAAGGAGCGGTCATCTCCTGCGGCGGCGGGGTAGTGATGCGGGAGGAAAACGTGCGGAGCTTAAAAGCGAGCAGCCGGATCGTGCTGCTGACCGCCTCCCCGGAAACGATCCTCTCCCGGGTCAAGGATTCTACAAAACGACCGATCCTCAACGGGAACATGAACGTGGACTATATCACAGACCTGATGGAAAAACGGCGGTCCAGCTACCAGGCGGCCGCTGACATAAAAGTGGCCACGGACGGGAAGAGCGTGGCGCAGATCTGTGAGGAGCTGCTGGCAAAGCTGTAGAGGTGAGTGGACAAAGGATGGACGAAAAATATTTTCACTTTTTTGCACTAGCGAGTTAAAGTTTTAGTGGACTTTTTCTCTAAAACATGCTATAGTAATTAACGGCGCAAAGGAGCGTTTACATAAATACGCTACTTTTGTGCCTATTTTTGTCTGACCATGGCAAGCAGGTGCAGACATAGCTTGAAGAGGAGGAAAGAATTTATGAAAAGATCAAAAGCAGTATTGGCGATCTTGACCGCTTCCGCACTGGCCTTAGGCCTTGTGGGCTGCGGCGGGACTTCGGACTCTGGCGATGCCACCACAGGTGCTGGCGGCGGGACCACGGCAACCCAGGAAGGGGCCGAGACGGCAGGCGGTGCGGCGGCAGAGGCAGGGTCCTCGGACCTGAACATCATGCTGGAGACCCCGGTACAGTCCTTAGACCCTCAGCAGGCGACGGACGGTACGTCCTTTGAGGTGATCGCGGATTACACGGACGGCCTTATGCAGATGGACGCGGACGGAAAGGCAGTCCCGGCGATCGCGGAGAGCTATGACTTATCCGATGACGGCCTTACCTACACCTTCCACCTCCGCGATGCCAAGTGGAGCAACGGAGATCCGGTAACAGCGGCCGACTTCGTATTTGCATGGCAGCGCGCCGTGGATCCGGCCGTTGCTTCCGAGTATGCCTACATGCTCAGCGATATCGGACAGATCAAGAACGCGGAAGCCATCATCGCAGGTGAGATGGATAAGAGCGAGCTTGGGGTGACCGCGGTGGATGATAAGACCTTAGAGGTCCAGTAA
>CAJUSS010000196.1 GCA_910588895.1 uncultured Lachnospiraceae bacterium | reverse complement strand
GGGTGACCGATCATGCGCCTGCACCTATACAACAATTGGCGTGGGTGTGGATAGTGACCAGAGGAACCCTAAAGCCATGCCATGGGATACGTCGATATCGTGATCCGGATGATGGAGGGGGATACGACCCAGACGGTGACGCGGGGGAGCTGTCTCCAGGGCGATGCCGGAGACTGGCTGGCCAGCCAGGTCAGCGATCCCCAGGATATCTATATCATCAAAAAGAGGATCTTTGAAAAAACATATGAGAAAGTATAAAAAACTTGTTGACATCACCTTGTTAAAGTGATAAGATCATATCCAACAACCAAATAGCTCAAACCGTTGAGAAAGGGTAAGTAGTCTGAACGATCCTCCAGCCGCCCGGCAGAAGAGCGCAGGGCATACCGGAGGTCGGAAGTCACAGAGAGCTGCCGGTGGTGGAAAGGCAGTACGGAAGGTTCAGACGAATGGACTTTTGAGGGCGCTCCGGAATGAAATAGTATGGAGCGACGAAAGCTGCGTTCGTAAAAGGGCAGCACATATGTTTGTATGTGGAGGAGAGGGCCTTATGAGGCCAAGCGCGGGTGGTACCGCGGATATTTTTATGATATCCGTCCCGGACAGGAGCATATCCTGTCCGTTTTTTTATGCTTCCGTATGGCCAAGATCCGTTTGGACCGCGGCATCATCTTATCGCAGAAAGGGAGACAAGAGATATGAGTCATTACAGCATTTTCTTACCAAGCTACACGATCGGAGAGGATCCTTATAAGGAGATCGGGACGATCTGCCGCCCCTACGGGACCACCGCCGTGGCGATCGGCGGCCATAAAGCGATGGCAGCGGCAAAGGAAGCCCTTGAGGAGGCATCCGACCAGGGCAAGATCCGGATCCTCCAGTATCTTTGGTACGGCGGGGAATGCAGTTATGAAAACCTGGAAGCACTCCGCGCACAGCCCGCCGTAGGCCAGGCCGATATGATCTTTGCTGTAGGCGGCGGCAAAGCTATGGACACAGCGAAGGCGTTGGCGGATCTTTTGGGGAAGCCGGTGTTTTCCTTCCCCACCATCGCCTCCAACTGTTCCGCCTGCACCAGCGTGTCCATCATGTACCATCCAGATGGCAGCTTTTATAAGCCTTTCTTTTTTGAAAAGCCGCCGGTACATGCTTTTATCCATCTGGGCATCATCGCCCGGTCGCCAAAGCGATATATGTGGGCAGGCATGGGCGATACCTATGCGAAATATTTTGAGAGCACCATGTCCTCCCGGGGCGAGGAGCTTTCCCATTATCTCCGTCTGGGCGTGGCAGTCAGCAGTATGTGCCTGGAGCCGATACTCACCTACGGAGAAAAGGCGCTGGAGGATGACCATGAGGGGCGGATCTCCAAAGAGCTGGAGCAGGTGGTGCTGGCGATCGTGGTCAGCACAGGGATCGCCTCGATCTTGCTGACCAAGGACCAGATCATCGACTATAACACCGGGCTGGGGCATGCCGTATTCTACGCCTTGACCTCCTTCCCCCATATCGAGAAGGGCCATCTCCACGGCGAGGTGGTCAGCTACGGGATCTTGATCTTGCTCCTGGTGGACGGTCAGGAGGAGATGTTTGAGAAGCTGTATCGGTTCAGCCGGAGCGTTAAGCTCCCGGTGTGCCTGGCGGATATGGAGATCGCCGCCAAGGAGTTAGATCAGGTGATCGATAAGACCCTGGAGATGAAGGATATCGACCACAATCCCTATAGGATCACCAAAAGGATGCTGGCGGACGCGTTCCAGACCCTGGAGGAACGGTGTCAAAGAGAAATGGGTGATCTGTTTTAGGATAAGACGACAGAAAGCAGGAGGACATGATCATGAAAAAGAGTTCTATATATGGAAAAATGGTAAAAAGAGCGATCGCGATGACAGTGGCTGCTGCCTTAGTCTGCGCGGCAGCCGGATGCTCCTCTAAAGACAGCTCCTCCGGCACCGCAGATCCATCGGCTGCGGCCGCAGATGCTCCGGCCTCTGCGGATGACGCTCCCGGGGCAGAGGGGGACAAAATGGCTGGTGGGAACGGCGCTGCGGCGGGGAACGAAGGCAGGCAGCTGAAGGTGGGGATCATCCAGATGATCGAGAACGGCGCCTTCAACGATATGCGGGAAGGCTTTATCCAGGAGCTGCGGGATAAGGGCTACGGGGAAGAGGCGCTGGTCATCGACTATAAGTGCGCCCAGGGGGATGCCTCCAACCTGCAGACCATCGCGCAGGGGATGTCCGACGGGAGCTATGATCTGGTGGCCACCATCGCGACCCCGCCCACCCAGGCCATGGTGAACCAGGAGACCGATACACCGGTGATCTTTATCGCGGTGTCGGCTCCGGTAGCGGCAGGGGTGATCACCGAGATGGAGAAGCCGGACAAAAATGCCACCGGCACCTCGAACGCGATCCCGGTAGACGACATCTTTCAGCTCAGCAGCCGTCTGACCCCGGATGCCAAGACCTTCGGTCTGCTCTACTGCACGAGCGAGGTCAATTCGGTGAACACCGCGGAGGATGCGAAGCGGTATTGTGAGGAGAATGGCTTGTCCTACAAGGAGGCGGTAGTGACCAATTCCTCTGAGGTACAACAGGCAGCCCAGTCTCTGGCCGACCGTGTGGATGCGATCTTCATCCCCAATGACAGTGTGATCCAGTCTGCCATGCCCCTGGTGACGGAGGTGGCGCGGGATGCCAAGATCCCGGTGTACGGAAGCTCCGCTACGATGGTAGATTCCGGAGCATTTGCGACCATCGCGATCAGTGACAAGGCGATCGGATCCCGATCGGCGGACATGGCGATCCAGTATCTGGAAGGCACAGCGATCGCGGATATCCCGGCGGTGGTCGTCCCTGCCAGTGCTACGGTGGTGAACCAGACCACCATGGAAGCATTGGGCATCACAGTAGCAGATGACGATAAGATCCAGTTTGTGACAGATGCCCAGTGAGCACGCTCGTAAAGCTGGCAGGGGCTTTTCTTGCCGATCCATCACAAGCTCGGTCTTGTGCGTTTATCATCGATCTATCAATAAAGGAGTCTTCGATATGACATTACTGATCGGTTCTCTCCAGTTGGGCCTGCTGTACGGTGTGATGGTCCTGGGGATCTATATCAGCTTTCGGATACTGAACGTACCAGATCTTACGGCAGAGGGCAGCTTTACCTTCGGTCTTGCTGTATCTGCACTCTGCACCGTATCCGGCCATCCCTTTTTGGGGATCTTGGGCGCTATGGCGGCGGGAGGCCTGGCAGGGAGTATTACCGGCATCCTGCAGACCCGGCTGAAGATCCATCCGGTGCTGACCGGGATCTTGACCATGAGCGGCCTTTACTCCGTCAATATGCTGGTCCTGGGCGGAACGCCTAATCTGGCGCTGATCGGAAAGGATACCCTTTTCTCCCTGGCAGCAGCCGGTATGGATAAGGAGCTGGTGCGGCTGGGGCTGTCCTTTCTGGCGGCGGCTCTTTGTACAGTCCTGTTGGCGATGTTCTTTCGAACAAGGCTGGGCCTATGCATCCGGGCCACCGGGGACAATGCGGATATGGTACGTGCTTCTTCCATCAATGTAGACCGGATGAAGATCATCTCCCTGGCTATGAGCAACGGGCTGATCGCTCTGTGCGGCGGGCTGATCGCCCAGTACCAGAGCTTTGCGGATATCAATTCCGGCGTGGGCATCCTGGTGGTGGGGCTTGCTTCCGTGATCATCGGGGAAGCGATCTGCGGACGCAGGTCCGTGTGCCTTGGTCTGGTCTCCGCGATCTTTGGTTCTGTAGTCTACCGCTACATCATCGCTGCCGCCACCAGGGCCGACTGGTTTCCGGCTTATATGCTGAAGCTGGTGTCGGCGCTGATCGTGACCCTGGCCCTGGCCCTCCCGGCTATCCGGGAGATGCTTAAGGTGCGGCGCATCCGAAAAGCCGGAAAAGGAGGGGATCGAAATGGGATACATGCTTGAGCTCCGGTCTGCCTGCAAATGCTTCGGGCGGGGGACCGTCAACGAACATAAGGCGTTGGAGATGGTGGATCTTTCTCTGGAGCCGGGAGAGTTTGTCACGGTCCTGGGATCTAACGGGGCGGGAAAATCCACCCTGTTCAATGCCATCTGCGGGAATTTCCTGCTGGATAGCGGCCGTATCC
>CAJUSS010000195.1 GCA_910588895.1 uncultured Lachnospiraceae bacterium | reverse complement strand
GGTGGAAAAGCTGGAGGGTACGATCGTGGAGTGCAACACAGCCTACGAAGGCCGGCGCAACACCAGCGAGGCCCACTGGCAGACCTTCAAAGATCACGGCTTTACCGCGATCGCGCCCTGCGATCTGATGGATGAAGAAGGTGAGCTGATCCTTCCCGTCCGGAACGGGCGCCATCTGAAGGAAAACTATGTAGGCGGTCATCTGAGCCGGTATGACTCCATGCTGGTCCTGTCCCATTTTAAGGGACATGCGATGGGCGGCTTTGGCGGCGCATTGAAGAACGTGGCGATCGGTGTGGCCTCCTCCTTCGGAAAAGGCCATATCCACTGCAACGGGCTGCCCTGTACGAAATTTGAAGATCTGTTCACGGCGGACCACGACTCCTTCCTGGAATCCATGGCAGATGCGGACAGCGCGGTGACCGACTACATCGGCACCCGGAACATGGCTTACATCAGCGTGGCAAACCGTCTGTCTGTGGACTGCGACTGCGACGCCCATCCCCATGACCCGGAGATGGCGGATATCGGCATCTTCGCCTCCTTAGATCCGGTAGCGATCGACCAGGCCTGCGTGGATGCGGTCTACGCCTCTCCCGATCCCGGCAAGGCGGCCCTGATCGAGCGCATGGAGTCCAGGAACGGCATCCACACCATCGAAGCGGCCGCAGCCCTCGGTCTGGGTACCCGCGAGTATGAGCGGATCGAGCTGGACTGACCGGGCGATAGGACAAGGGGCTGTCACAAAATACTGCGCCTATACAATATATGGCTGCGACCCAACGGGTCTCGATCCCATATCCTGTATAGCGCGGCTATTTTGTGACAGCCCCCTCTTAATTTATCTCCCCCAAGGCCTTCCGTCCTCTCCTGTCGATACCGGCGGCCTGGTGGTCCCTCCTTCTACAAAGGTGACCGGCAGTGTGACCATCTCCTCCGTCGGTTCCTTGTGGATCCGCTTGATGACCTGTTCCACACTGACCTTTGCCATCTCCGCGATCGGCTGGGCGATGGAGGAGACCAGATATTCCTTTTTATACATCTTCCTGAGACCGTCATGTCCGATCAGCTGCGCGTCCTCCGGGACACGGATCCCCAGCCTTACCAGCTGCTCCTGCACGATCAGCGCCAGACCGTCGGTACTGGTATAGATGCCGTCAAATGCAGGCTTTCCTCCATGGATGCGCTCCTTAAGGCACCCATAGATCGCCTCTCCATTAAAAAAGTCCGTATCATCTCCCACATCCAGCATCGCATAGGGGACCTTCTTTTCCCGGCACATAGCTTCAAAGCCCTTGCCTCGTTTTAACGTCTCACTGCTTAAATTGGAACCGGACCGGATAAAGAGCAGGGAACTGCTCCCTCCGGCGATCAGCCGTTCTGCCGCCAGACATCCCCCCTGGAAGTTATCGGAGGAGACGCAGCAGATCTTATCACTGATGTGGCGGTCGATCATCACCATAGGGATGCTGTCCGGCAGCTGCGCTGCTGTTTCATTAAAGGTGATCCCCAAGATCCCGTCTACCTTGTTCTGGCACACCAGCCGCAGATAGTCCGCTTCTTTTTCCGGATCTTGATGGGATTGGCAGAGGTACATCTTATAGCCCCGCCGATACAGCTCCTGTTCCATATGGTAGACCAGCTCTGAAAAGAACGGGTTTTGGATGCCCGGTATGATGACAGCGATCGTGTAGGTACAGCGGGTCTTTAAGCCCCGTGCATAATGGTCCATCTGGTAGCCGAGCCGCAGCACGGACTCTTCTACTTTTCTCTTATTTTCCGCGCTGACATGCTGTCCGTTGAGGACCTTCGAAACGGTCCCCACCGCCACGCCTGCGTCACTCGCCACATCCTTGATCGTTGCCATACCTTCACCCTCAAAAGGCTGCCGCACCGCATCGGGCATACACCTTCTGCGCACATGCGGCAGTCTTGTCACTCTCCTCTGCCTGTCAGTCCTTGACCGGCCCACATCCTGCTATCCGGCCCATCAGACGTTACGTTCCACTGGTCAGCCAAAAGCTCCGCTGCGGGAGGGCCTTGCGTGTTGGTCCGTCCGGTCCCGGGGTCTTTTGCACGTCGGGCAGCGCCGGCTCATCGGTCAGCGGACCAGGCGGCACCAGCTCATGGACCGGAGCTCCACGTCGGAATCCATGGTCAAGGTCTCCTGCAGTATATTTTCTTTCATCTCTACCGCTCCATATATCATACCATCATTTCCGTAAAATTCAACCACTTCCTGATCCACGATCAGCTTTAAGGTCAGCCCGTCCTTCCGGCTAAAGGGGACCGCCGCCATATCCAGGTGCTTTTCCAGCTCATAGAAGCGGATGACCTTTTCGGCGTGATCCACGATGATATCGTAGTTCCCCAAATGCAGCTTGGTCTGTCCCTTTTCCAGCAGGTCCCAGGCCAGATCGGCCTCCAGGGGAACGCCACCTAAGCCGATCCCTGTATGCTTACAGCCTTTTTCCAGCTCCTTCCTCTCCTGGCGCAGAGCCGCAAGCTCCCGCACCGGCTGGAGACGGACCTTGTACCCTTCCCCGTCCCTCACCAGGGATACCTCTGCGGGGATAGACATCAGCCCCCGGTAATCCCCCCAGTCATTTTCCATGCGGAGCCATGCCACACTGATCACCCGGTCCTCTACACCTGCATAGCTCTGGGCCGCATAGGGCAGCTTGGTGCCGTAAGCCATCTGGACCGGAGATTCCTGGGTGAAGGTATAGCCGTCAAAGTCTCCGATCACATAGTATCCGTCGGCGGACCAGAACACCCATTTTTTCTCCTCCCCGTCTCCGTTCTCCACCAGGAGACAGAACAGATCCGGACACTCCCACATGCCCTTTATGGACAGCCGGCAGGTCTCCTGCCAGTTTAAAAGATCCTCGGAGCGGTAGATGGCAAATTCATAGCCATCCAGATACAGCAGCATGATATAAGCGCTGCTCTCTTTATGATAAAAGATCTTGGGATCCCGGTTCTCCCCCGCCACATGCCCGATCAGGAACTGGTCCGAACGTGTGAGCGTATCCCCGCCGTCCGTAGATACCTTGAGACGCTGGGTGAAGAGATGGCCTGCCTCCTTGGACCAGGCATTCCGTCCTCCTGCCGCCGTGTAATAGAACAGCAGCGCATTTTTCCCGTAGCCGGTCCGGTCATCCTTATCGATCCAGGCGCATCCTGAATAAGCGGTCCCGTACACATCCGGCGCGATCGCCATAGGCCTGTGCTCCCAGGTGAAAAGGTCCCTGCTCACCGCATGGCCCCAGTGCATATTTCCCCAGAGCACGCCGTAAGGGTTCCACTGATAATAGAGATGGTACAGCCCGTCCGCGTAGACCAGGCCATTGGGGTCGTTATGCCATCCGATCTCCGGTGAAAAATGCAGCTGCGGACGGAAGGGGTAGGCATCCTGCACTTTATCCGCATGGAAGGATATCCCACGCAGCAGCTCCTTTGGCGCATCCGATCGGATCTCCAGCTCCCTTCCCATATAGTCGCCTACATACATGCAGGTGTAAAGATCCTTATCTGCGCCGCCTAGCTGGATATCGATCTCCTGGAACTTCTGCCCGTCCAGATAAAAATGAAGCTTCACTTCCGGCTTTTCCTTTTCGACCGGGAACCAGAGATATGGTCCTGTTACATGTGATCGCATTTCTGTCCTCCTCGTCTGTCCTATGGAGACCTTCCACCTGCTCGCCCGGCAGTCTCTCACATTCTCCACATTTTTTTGCTTTTCTTTCTCTGCGGACCACAGCCGATATCCATCACGGAGACCGGCTGGGATCTGCATCCAGGCGCTTCCTTAAAAGCGCTCAGTTCCTCGCACCGGTGGATGCCACACCGGCCACATAATACTTCTGCAGGGATAAGAAGATCACCAGCACCGGCCATACAAAGTCATTCCACAGGGCGATGAACACCAAGAAGGATGTCTCCGTGACATCCATCCTTCTCTCTTCTCTGTACCATTCGGCAAAAGATGCACGATCTAAGTTGATTTGAAACGTTTCAACTTATGGATTTATTATAGCACGATGTGGTTTGTTGTCAATAGTTTTTGTATCTTTTTTTGGAAATATCCTTGCTGTACATTTCATTGAACACAGGTTATTGGGGAAAGGGAAAGCAAACAGGCAAAAATCCAGT
>CAJUSS010000194.1 GCA_910588895.1 uncultured Lachnospiraceae bacterium | reverse complement strand
CCCAGCATCCGGAGGCCCGGATCCCCCTAAAGGGACCCTAGAGGGACGCCGGTCCCCCCACGAGGTCCTTAACGAGCCTGGTACCGCCGCGTCCCTCTCGGAGCGGGAGCGCGTCCCTGTGGGGGGGACCGGGCCTCCGGATACGGACGGGTGACCGATCATGCGCCTGCACCTATACAACGATCGGCGTGGGTGTGAAAAGTAACGCCCTTCTTAGTATGATAGAAGTATCATTTGAGAAGGAGGCAGGAGGATATGGTAGAGAAGATACTAGAGAAGATAGTCAACGAGATGTCCCCACACCTTGACCAGGGGCAACTGGAGCATCTGAGCAATGTGTTGTACATCAACTTCCACGGCCTGGAGATCCAGGAGCAATGCATGGAGTCGATCCCCAGTGGGCTGGAGGGGGATGAAGCCAAGGTCCGGATGTTCATTGCCAGTAAAAAGGCGGTCAACAGACAGGATAACACACTAAAGCAGTATACGCGGGAGATCCGTGATATGGATGAGCGATGCTAAAAACAAGCTTTTGCGTTTCTTGCACATAAAGGGGATACCGACAAAATGGCAAAGATCTTCAATGTAAATGGAGCCTGCAGACCTGATAAGCATTACATGGTAGATCTCCGCTCAAGACTTGAAAAGATCAAAAAAATGGTGAATCTCGAAGAGTATTTTGTCATCAACCGGGCAAGGCAATACGGCAAGACCACGATCTTGCGTGCCTTAAGCGAGTATCTGCGCGACGACTATCTGGTGATCAGCCTGGACTTTCAGAAGATGAGCTACTCCGACTTTGAGAATGAAGCCGCGTTTGTCCACGGGATGGCCCGGGAGGTCTGCAAGCAGGTCCGTCACCCGCAAGATATACCTGTCACGATCAAAGAAGGGTTGTCCAGACTGGCCGACAGAGCTGACGCAGGCGCACGGATGGCAGAGCTCTTCGACTGGTCCAGCGAGTGGTGCTGGCAGTCTGACCGGCCGGTAGTCCTGATCGTCGATGAGGCAGACACAGCCACAAACAACCAGGTATTCCTAGACTTTCTCGCCCAGACGAGAGCGGCTTACCTGGACCGTGATGTGACCCATGCCTTTCACTCGGTGATCCTCGCCGGGGTCCATGATGTGCGGAACATAGGGCAGAAGATCCGCCCAGACACCGAGCACAGGATGAACAGCCCCTGGAATATAGCAGCCGCCTTCCGGGTCGATATGAGCTTTTCTGCGGAGGAGATCGCAAGGATGCTGGCGGCGTATGAAGCCGACCATCACACCGGGATGGATATCCAGGCGGTAGCAGGACTGCTCTACAGCTATACCTCCGGTTATCCTTATCTTGTTTCTCGGGTCTGTAAATATATGGATGAAAATACTGTTAAAAGACAATAACCCCCTGTTCGAGTCACTGATCAACAGATCAAATACTTTCCCTGATCTGGACCGCGTCCTCTCGCGTCTGCTCTTTCAAGGGTGGGCCATTGCGTATAATGCAGATGACCCTGGGATCCGGGATGCACAGATGTTTGGTTTTGTAAAGGTCCAGGACTCTACCGTACAGATCGCAAACCGGATATTTAAAATGCGTTTATATAACCGGTATCTATCCGACTATATGGAACAGAACAGCGCGATCTACACTGCAGGCTCTCGGCAAAAAAACAGTTCATCATCAATGGCCACCTAGAAGTCCGGCGTATACTCGAAAAATTTATCGAGACCTTTGACTATCTCTACGGCGACCGGCTCCTGATCGAAGCAGTCGTATAGGATCCCTGTGCGTCCTGACGTACACCCACGCCGAAAAGCGGGGCTGCCGCGATCTTGCGACAGCCCCGTTTTCCTTATGTGGGTCCGTGCATAGAGCCTGCCCCAGCCCCCTCCACGGGAGTCCTTTAGGCAAACCTCTCCGTAAACCCCCGTATATATCTCTCCTCTGCCTCTCCCCCATACTCTCCCGCCGCAAACAGCGGGAACACCGTCTTTTCAAACACCTCCCAGTCCTCTGCTTCCCGCCTCGGACAGATCGGATAAAAATGCACGCCGTTCTCCTCTGCCGCCTGCTTATCTCCAGGGGCATCCCCCAGCATGATGGTATCTTCCTTTGCATACCCCTCCGCCAACATCTTGGCGATACATCCCTTCTTCGGCCCATCCTGCTGGGACATGATCCGGGTCACATAGGGTGTCAGTCCGGCCTGCTCCCACTCCATTTTAAGCGCCGCCGGGTTCGTGGAGGAGACCACCACGATATCTGCCTCCTTTGACGCCCGGATCAGGGCCTCTTTTGCTCCCGGGAATGGATCGGAGAGGGGCATCTGCGCGATCGCCCGGTTCACCGCCAGGGACCACTCCAAGGCCCGCTTTAACGCCGGGTCCTCCTCCTCCTTCTTTAGCACATCGTTGGATAAGGCCGGCGCTCTCTCCGTCCAATCCCAGATCGTCTCCCAGTCCTTCTCCCCCAGGTCCTTTAACACCAGCGCCAGCCCGATGAACCGGTTCACCGCCCGTGTCCCCGAATACAGGTTCACCCGGGCCCAGCTTTCCAGCACCTCTTCCTTCCGCTCCTCCAGCGGCCACACCGTGAGCACCTGAGGTCCAAAACACTTCCTGTGCTTTTCCTCCATGGAATCAAAGGCGCAGCCGTCCGAATCCACACACACCAACTTTTTTCCTGCCATCTTCTATGATCGTCCTTTCTTGACCGTCACGTGTTTTCGTTTATCTGCGTTTTCATCCATCCGCGTTTTCATATGTCACGCATTTTCATCCGTCCGCCCCTCTCCACCTGACCGTCTCCGTCTGTCGGGTCTTCTGCCAGTCTCGGTCACGCCGCCTTATGCTCTGCCTTCTTCCTGGCCTTTGCCTGCATGATCGGGATGGACAGGGAGATGATCACCAGCACCGTAAACCCGATACAGATCGGGGAGGAGAAAAAGGTCCCATAGGAGCCCTCTGCCATCAAGAGCGCCCGCTTGAAATGGGTCTCCGCCATAGGCCCCAGGATCAGCCCCAAGATGATCGGGGACGCCGAAGCCTCCAGCTTCTGCAGGAAATACCCGATGATGCCGAACACCAGCATGATCCACACGTCGAACACACTGTTGGCCATGGCATAGGATCCGATCACGCAGAGCACCATGATCACCGGGGTCAGGATCTGCTTGGGAACGGAGAGCACCTTGATGAACACACGGATGCAGGATAACCCCAGGAACGCCATACAGCAGTTTGCCACAAAAGCCCCTGCAAAGATCGTGTACACCAGCAGAGCATTTTCCTTAAAGAGCATAGGCCCCGGCTGCAGTCCCTGGATGGTCAGCGCGCCGATCATGATCGCAGCTACCGAATCGCCAGGAACGCCTAAGGTCAGCATAGGGATCAACGCGCCGCCGGTCACACCATTGTTCCCGGCCTCCGGGGCGATGATGCCCTCCGGGATGCCGGTGCCGAACTTTTCCGGATGCCTGGACATATTTTTCACCTGCCCATAAGACACAAAGGCCGCGATATCCGTACCTGCACCGGGAACGATCCCGATAAAGGTCCCGATCATGCCAAAGATCGGCGCCAGCTTTGCGATCAGCTTCCAATCCGACTTCGGCGGGATCACATGCTTTACATTGGAGTCCACCTTGGTCTCGGACATGATCTCCTCGATCCCCTGGAACGCCTGGGACATCGCAAAAAGGCCGATCATCACCGGGATATAGTTGACCCCGCTGTAAAGATCGATCTGTCCGAAAGTGAACCGGGGGAAGCCGGCCATCCCGTCTATGCCCACACAGGAAAGGAGGAAGCCAAAGGCGCCGCAGATCAGACCCTTGGCCAGCGACTTGCCCGAAACGCTGGCGATGACCGTCAGACCGAACACAGCCAGCATAAAAAATTCAGGGGAGCTGAACTTTAATGCCACCTTTGCCAGCTGGGGCGAGATCAGCATCAGGATGATACAGCTGACGATCCCGCCGGTAAAGGAGGACAGTGTGGAAAGCCCTAAGGCACGCCCGGCTTCCCCCCGCCTGGAAAATTCATAGCCATCTAAGACCGTGGCGGCAGCGGCCGGGGTCCCCGGGGTCCGGAGCAGGATCGCTGAGATCGAGCCGCCGTACACAGCGCCAAAATACACGCCTAACAGGAGCATGATGCCTACATCCGCATCCATGCCGAAGGTCAGGGGCAGCACCAGGGCCACACCCATGGTCGAGGTCAAGCCTGGCAGACACCCGATAAAGATGCCCGACGCCACCCCGATAAAGATAAAAAACAAGAGCTGCAGATCCAGCACTGCCGCTAATACATCCATTACCATAAGCAAAAACCTCTTCCTTTCCGGACATCCGCCCGCCGCAGCTGCCGCGGCAGTCCACACCCATTTGGGCCTGCCGCCATGACAGCTGCGGACCC
>CAJUSS010000193.1 GCA_910588895.1 uncultured Lachnospiraceae bacterium | reverse complement strand
GTCGCAGTACATCTCCCTTGCGATCAATGTGACCCCCCAGACGACCAATGGCGAGCTGGCTTTTCGGATCTCCCAGGAGATCCAGAGCCGGGGCCTGCAGCATATCTATCGCTTCTTTATCCGGGGGATGCGGGATCCGGATATCACCTTTGATCTGGATGTATTGGAATCCAGGTTCCGGATCGCTCAGATCCGGGATGATTCGGAACCTCAGTACGACTTTGCCCGGCTGTTCGCGGAGCATCCGGGGGATATGATCGGATTTTTTATCCGTGCCCTGCAGAAGGAGGATATGAGCCCGGTCGAGAAGAAGGCACTGTTCTACGGGATCAATGCCTTGTTAAAGACCACCGATGAAAGGAGCTGAAGCCATGAAACTGCTGGACCTGCACATTAATGGGTATGGGAAGCTGCATGACTGCTCCATACGCTTTGAGGATGGCTTAAACGTGGTATATGGAAAGAACGAGGCCGGAAAATCCACCCTCCATTCCTTTATCCGGAGTATGCTCTTTGGCATGGAGCGGATGCGGGGACGGGCGGCCAGGACGGATCAGTTCAGCCGCTATAAGCCCTGGGACCAGAAGAACGGCTATCAGGGGAGGCTGCGATTAGAGTCTGGCGGGCACATCTACCGTATCGAGCGGGATTTCCACAATAACCGGGAATTTGTGGTGGTGGATGAGACCATAGGACGGGAGGTGGAGCCTACCAAGGCGCTGATGGACCAGCTCCTTTGCGGACTGAATGAGACCGCTTACAATAACACCATCAGCATCGGCCAGCTAAAGAGCGCCACCGATGAAGGCATGGTCACAGAGCTGAAGGACTATATCGCCAACATGAACACCTCTGGCAGCATGGCTTTGAACATCACCAAGGCATCTGCTTTTTTAAAGGCACAGCGAAAAGAGATGGAGCGGCAGATGGTGCCGGAGGCGGCCAGGAGCTATACCACGCTGCTGGGCGATATCCGGAACATCGAGCGGGAGCTCGCCGCTCCTCAGTATGAGAACCATCTGACGGAATACCAGAAGAAGAAGGCCCAGGCCAGGGAAGAACTGGACGGACTGCAGAAGGAGAAGGAGGCGCTGCTCCAGAAGGTGGCCAGAGGACGTCAGGTCTTAGAGACCAACAAGTTTACCGACGAGGCCTCGATCCAGGCCTATGAGGAGCACGGGCAGGATATCTACGACGATCACTGCAAGGCAAAAAAGCTGTGTGAGAAAAAGTCGCGGACCCTGCTGGCAGCGACGGCTTTATCCCTGGGGATCCTGGCTGCTGTAGGCGGTATCCTGCTGATCCTTTTTGCCGGGGCCGGGGAGAGTGTGTTCACAGATCTTCTGTCCGGCCTTCAGCTCAGTCCATATCTGCCCTCCGTGCTCTTTTTTTTGCTGGCGATCTGGCTCATCGCTTCCGGTTTTCTGCTGTTCGCGAAAAATGGCAGCTACCGAAAGGACTTAGATTATTGCGAACGACTGCTGCAGGAGATCTTTTCCAGACATTTGGGGGACGGGACGGTGAGCCCGGAGGCTATGGATGCTTTTCTGGTCCGGATGGCTGAATTTAAACGGCTGAGCCGGGCTGTCCGCTCCTCAGAGGAGGCGGTGGAGCGGTTGACCGGGCAGATGGAGCAGCTCCGGTCCCGGCAGATCGGATTCGGGGAGGAGATCGAGAAGCAGCAGAAGCTCCAGTGGGAACTGGAAAAGAGATTAGAGCATCTGGCAAGCTGTAAGCAGCAGGCAGAAGCTCTGAAAGAGGTGCTGAAAGAAAATGACCGCATCGCCCAGGAGCTGGCGGCCATCGACCTGGCCCAGGAGACCATGACGGAGCTGACCACCTCGATTCGGGATTCCTTCGGATTGTATCTGAACAAGGAGGCCTCCGACCTGATCTGCGGGATCACCGGCGGCATCTACAACAGCATGAGCATCGATGAGGACTTAAACATCTTCATGAACACCGAGTCCAAGCTGGTCCCCTTAGAGCAGGTCAGCTCCGGCACTATGGACCAGATCTACTTGGCTCTCCGGTTAGCGGCAGCCAAGCTGTTTTGTTCCGGGCCGGAAAGGATGCCCCTGATCTTTGATGACAGCTTTGTGCTGTATGATGACGACCGGCTTAAGACGGCGCTGAAATGGCTGATATCCTCCTTCGAGGGGCAGATCATCATCTTTACCTGCCATAAGCGGGAAGCGCAGATGCTGACAGCGGGGCAGATCCCGTATCATCTGATCACGATCTGAGCTTCCCCTCTTTATAGACGGCGATCGCGTCACTGAGATTAGCGGCCTGACCGGAGCGGATCAGACGGGCCAGCTCGGCCAGGCGGTCGGGCTGGAGGAATTCTTTTCCGATATAGCTTTCATAGCGGTCCGTGATCTGTAGGGCCAGCTCTTTGATCTTCTGCTCCAGCTCCTTTAGCCGCCCTTCTGTCCGCGTATGGTCGCGGTCCAGCTGGTCGATCCGGTCCTTGCTGTTGCTGATGATCTCGTCAGAGATGATGGTCTGGGTCACCGTGTTGAAGGTATTTAGGGCTTCCTGTTTTTTGGCGGTCAGGTCAGCCAGCTCCTGGCTGATCCGGGTGATCTGGTCGTCGTACTGGTCCAGGTCATAGACCGATTCATTTCGATCCCGCCGGATGGACTTGGTGATCCGGCGGATCTTTTTCTGGTTGGTGTGGATGGCATCCCGCAGCTGCCGGCCTTGGCGGATCGTCTCCGGATCTTTCATCTTTGTGCGGTTTGCCAAGGCCAGATACAGTCCGCCGAAGAAGAGGATGTCCAAAAGGTAGATCACGATCAACATCCAGCTACGGCGCACATCCTCCGGGATCAGCAGGTGGATCCCCCAGGGGAGGGCGGCAAAGAAGAACAGGATCGAGGCGGACAGGATAAGAAATTCCTTTAGGGTCCTGGGCATATAGAGGGCGTAATACCAGGTCCTGCGGCAGGATAAGGGGAGCCGTTCCCTTTGGAACAGGCCTTTTAGCTTCAGCTCCAGCTGCCGGTTAGCCTCCCGCAGTCCGGCGGTCTCCTCGCCGATCCGCTCCTTCATCCCCTGGTTCTTGGCTTTTTCACGCTTGGCCTTTACTTTCTTTAACCGCTCCTGCTCTTTTCCGATCTGTTTATCATAGCTGGAATGGATTTCTTCCCGCCGCTTTTTTACGGTCTGGGAGATAGAGTTATCCACGGCCTTTTTCTCGCCATCCAGCTGCCTCTTGAGCTGCTTTTCTTCCATCTCCAGCTGGTCGTATTCCTCTTCCATCCGATCCAGATCTTCCACTGCCTGCCGTGCTTCTCCTAAAAAAGCGGCAAGATCTGTAATAGGCTGTGTCATGCTATATCCTCCTTTGTAGGTCTGGCTTTGATTATATGCTATTTTGGCGGTAAATACAAGGGGTATCCATGGGAATGACGGTATCTGGAGGAAGATCGGCCGTGCAGAAATATGTAGAACAATGCACAAATATAAGAAAAAGACATAAAAATATTTGTTCACTATTGATGCGTTGTGTGCTATAATACAAGCACAACAAAAATTTTACAGCAAGAGGTGATAACGTGATCAAAAAAGAGATGATCGCCATGCTTTTGGCTGGCGGACAGGGGAGCCGGCTAGGTGTCCTGACATCTAAGGTAGCAAAGCCTGCAGTATCCTTTGGCGGAAAGTACCGCATCATAGACTTTCCTTTGAGCAACTGCATCAATTCGGGTGTAGACACGGTAGGTGTATTAACACAATATCAGCCTTTACGATTAAATACTCATATCGGCATCGGGATCCCCTGGGACTTAGACCGCAATGTAGGCGGCGTGACCATCCTGCCCCCCTATGAGAAGAGCAAGGGCAGCGATTTTTATACAGGCACAGCCAATGCGATCTATCAGAATCTGGAGTATATGGAGAACTATAACCCGGATTACGTCCTGATCCTGTCGGGAGACCATATCTATAAGATGGATTACGAGGTCATGCTGGATTATCACAAGGCGAACAATGCCGAGATCACGATCGCTGCGATGCCGGTCCCCTTGGAGGAGGCCAGCCGCTTCGGCGTGGTCATCACCGACGAGAGCAACCGCATCCTGGAGTTTGAGGAAAAGCCCCAGAACCCAAGGAGCGATCTGGCTTCTATGGGCATCTATATCTTCAGCTGGCCCACCCTGCGGGATGCCCTGATCCGCATGAAGGATGAGCCGGGCTGCGACTTTGGGAAGCATATCATCCCCTACTGCCATGAGAACGGCGCGCGCGTATTCGCCTACGAGTATAATGGCTACTGGAAGGATGTAGGGACTCTGAGCTCCTATTGGGAGGCGAACATGGAGCTGATCGATATCATCCCGGAGTTCAATCTGTATGAGGAGTACTGGCGGGTCTATACAAAGAGCGATATCATCCCGCCCCAGTTCATCTCCACCGAGGCGAAGATCGAAAAGAGCATCATCGGCGAGGGCAGTGAGATCTATGGAGACGTGATCAATTCCGTGATCGGCGCTGGTGTCGTCATCGAGAAGGGCGCCATGGTCCGCGATTCGATCGTCATGCAGGGCAGCAGGATCGGTGAAGGCGCCGAGGTGACCAAGGCGATCCTGGCCGAGGATGTAACGGTGGGAGAGTACAGCCAGCTGGGTGTGGGCGACTACGCCCCCAGCACCTATGACCCGAAGGTCTACCAGGCCGACTTGGTGACGGTGGGAGAGCATTCCGTGATCCCGGGCCGTGTGAAAGTGGGCAAGAACACGGCGATCTTCGGCGAGACCCAGGCAGAGGATTATCCCGATGGCCTGCTGGCCAGCGGAGACTACATTATAAAGGCAGGTGGCATAAGATGAGGGCGATCGGTATCGTGTTAGCAGGCGGGAACAGCAAGAGGATGAGAGAGCTGTCCTATAAGAGGGCCATCGCTGCAATGCCGGTGGCAGGGAGTTATAGGAGCATCGACTTTGCTCTGAGCAATATGACCAATTCCCATATCCAGAATGTGGCTGTCTTTACCCAGTATAATTCCCGCTCTCTGAACCTGCACTTGAGCTCATCTAAGTGGTGGGATTTCGGGCGCAAACAG
>CAJUSS010000192.1 GCA_910588895.1 uncultured Lachnospiraceae bacterium | reverse complement strand
GGATTTCAGGGTCTGTGTATTGTTTAGTCTTCGATTTTCAAGGTTCGAGTTTGATGCTTTGCTGTCTGTCAAGCTTTTTTAGTTCTTAGCGACAACTTCTTAAGTCTATCACATTTTTTCAAGCTTGTCAACAACTTTTTTATTTTTTCTTTCAACTGCTTTCGACCACTTTCGTTTTCAGCAGCGTGTTAAATCTTACCACAGCTTACTTACTTTGTCAAGTAGTTTTTTCAGTTTTATTTTCCCCTCCGCATCTGCGGTATAGGGGCAAAAAAATGATCATTTGGAAAAGGAAACGGAGAAAGAGGGATTTGAACCCTCGCGCCAGTTGCCCGACCTACACCCTTAGCAGGGGCGCCTCTTCGACCTCTTGAGTATTTCTCCGGATTTCTTGATCTCCATATGATCATGCCTTCGACTTTCTTGTCGTCAGACACGTGATATATTATATATAAAGCAGATGCTTTTGTCAACCCGTTTTTTTATTTTTTTCGATCTTTTTTCAACGCAGAAGTTATCCAAAAATTAAATGCAACTCTCATCCCTGCCGCCAACTACTGTATAGATGCAGATACATGACCGGCTGGCTGTACATAGCGGACCCTCTTTCACATATCTCTGCAGCAAAGAGGAGCAGGATCCTTTTAAGATCCTGCTCCTCTCCTATCATCCTGTGCTCTCAGCTATAGCAAGTACTCGGCTTATGCCACGCCGTTCTTTGCATAATAATCGTCGAAAAGCTTGTTGATCGCACTCTTGGTGTCGCCGCAGATCGACGGCAGGGAACCGCCCCAAGCTTCTTCTGCCTGCTTAAAGCCTTTTTCTACAGCAGCCTGCATGGTCTTCATCTTTTCAGGATCGTCTCCTGCTAAAGCTGCTGCAAAGTCAAAGATCCTCTGGGAGGTCTGGGAGACGCCCCAGTATCCGTCCTCGGAGATCGCTGCCTGCGCGTCTGCCTTTGTCTTTGCATCTACCGTGAAGTTGCCGCTGGCCATCATCCTCCAGAAATCATTCCCGCCGGCTGTAGCCGCGGTGATGCCCTGCTTCTGGAAGTTTTGGGTCATCATGTTGATGAAACGGGTGGTCTGGTTCTCCAGATCGCTCTTCATGCTCTGTATCAATGAGGCTCTGTCAGAAGCGCTCATCTTTGTCACCTGATTGTCCTTGCTGATCTCGACTGTGTCTACATCAGGCTTCTGGACTTTGGAAGCTTCCGCTCCCTCGCTGGCTGTAACCTGCTTCCCTGCAGAAGACGCCGCGGATGTTCTGTTGTAATTCCCAACAGCCTGGGTGTACTGGCGGATAGCCGTATCCTGATTTACTTGCATGTTGGTCCTCCTTTTCCTTGAATAAATAACGCAAGAGATCATGTATACAAACTATATATGAAAGCTACGCTTATCTGATATATCGGCACTTTATCGCGAAACTAAAGGGATTTTTTAAGATATATCTATCTTACTGGGCTTGTATCTAAGAGGCATTTTCCTCTATAGTCTTCTGTATCCGGTCATGTACGATATCTGCTATCTCTTTTGTCCGCATAGCCATATATTGTTCCGGATAGAGCGGCTCCAAGTAATGTACCTGTACAGTCTCTTTTTTTATCGAATGGATATCAAAAGGTCTGTAGCAGTCGATCAGGGCCACAGGCACGATCGGACATCTGGCATTGACCGCGCTCTTAAAGGTCCCTCCCTTGAACTTTAGTATCTTATTCCCCTCTCGGCTCCTGGTCCCTTCCGGGAATATCAGGAAATTTCTCCCGCTCTTTACCTCCTCCGTCACATGGCGTATCACTTCCATAGAGGCCCGTATGTCGCTCCTGTCGATCCCGATCCCTCTGATCAGCGTGATGACCTGCTTCACGAGGAACCATTTTGTAGCCTCTTTTTTGATCACCACGCCAAAGGGGCGGGGACAGGTATCCAACAGGGCAAGGGGATCAAAAAGTCCCTGATGGTTCGGAAATAAGATAAAACCATCTTCTGTTGGGATATTTTCTATCCCGAACTCTTTTACCGTGACTCGTCCTGTCCGATCGATCTTTTTTACGATCCCCCTTAATAGCTGGTATCGTTCTTCTTCTGTATGGGTGTCAGAATCTCTCCCAAAACGACATACCTGATAAAACCATATCGGAAACCGATACAGGTTCACCAATACCATATATGCGATCCGTTCCATCTTAAATACCCTCTGGAGGATCTGCTTCTTTTTCGGTTCCTTCCGCCTCCTCCGATCCCTCCTCTTCTTCTTTTCCGCTGCCTTCCCGCACTTTGGCTATGCCGGCTACGCGCACATCCGTTCCAGGGTCGATGTTCATCAGCTTCACACCCGATGTGTTCCGACCGATGATGCTGATATCCTTGACCGCCATCCGGATGATGATCCCCTCATTGGTGATCATCATGACTTCCCGGTGGTCGTCCACCAGCTTGGCTCCGATCAAAGCTCCTGTCTTTTCCATGATCTTGTAGCAGATAACGCCTTTTCCGCCCCTGAACTGCTGTTTGAACTCCGTTATATAGGTCCGCTTCCCATAGCCTTTTTCCGAAGCGGTGAGCAGACACTCGCCCTGGCTGGCCGTCTGCATCCCGATGACCTCATCATCCTCATCTATGCGCATCCCGATCACACCCATAGACACACGGCCTGTGAGCCTCACATCATTTTCGTGGAAACGGATGCACATACCCTTTCTGGTCACCATGAAGATCTCCTCGCTGCCGTCGCTGACCTTCACCTCGATCAGCTGATCCTCCTCTCTTAAGAGGATCGCCTGCAGGCCGGTCTTGCGTACAAAGGCGTATTCCTTCATAAGGGTCTTCTTGATCATCCCGTTCTTAGTTGCCATGACCAGATAGTTCTCGTCGTTATATTCTTTCATAGGGATCACCGCCGTGATCTTCTCCCCCGGTATCATCTGTAACAGGTTCACGATCGCGATACCTCTGGCGGTCCGCCCTGCCTCCGGAATCTCGTAGGCCTTCAAGCGGTATACCCGTCCTGTATCAGTAAAGAACATCACATAATGGTGGTTCGTGGTCATAAAGAGGTCTTCGATATAATCCTCCTCGATGGTCTGCATCCCCTTGATCCCTTTTCCGCCCCGGTTCTGGGCCTTAAAGTTATCGATATCCATCCTCTTGATATAGCCTAGATGGGTCATGGCGATGACGGTATCATCGTCAGGGATCAGATCCTCCATGGACATATCGTCATCATAGCCGATCCCGGTCCTGCGGTCGTCGCCGTACTTATCGGAAATGACCTGTATCTCCTCCCGTATCACCATCAGGAGCTTTTTCTCATCGGCTAATATCCCCCGCAGTTCGTCGATCTTAGCCTTCAGCTCTTTATATTCATTTTCCAGCTTCTCTCTTTCCAGACCGGTGAGGGCCCGCAAACGCATATCCACGATCGCCTGGGACTGCGGATCGGTCAGCTCAAAGCGCTCCATCAACCGCGTCTTTGCCTCCGGCGTATTGGAGGAGCTCCGGATGATCTGGATCACCTCATCGATGTGATCTAAAGCCTTTAAGAGACCTTCTAATATGTGGGCCCTCTCCTCTGCCTTGTTCAGATCGTACCGTATCCTCCGTGTCACCACATCTTCCTGGTGCTCTAAGTAGGATCCCAGCATCTGCAGGAGGTTTAAGATCCTGGGCTGGTTATTGACCAGAGCCAGCATGATCACGCCGAACGTGTCCTGCAGCTGGGTATGCTTGAACAGCTGGTTGAGCACTACGTTCGCGTTAACGTCACGTCGGAGCTCGATGCAGATCCGGAGACCTTCCCGGTTGGATTCATCCCAGATGCCTGTGATCCCGTCTACCTTTTTATCCTTTACCAGTTCGGCGATCTTCTCGATCAGCCTGGCCTTGTTTACCAGATACGGGATCTCCGTCACGATGATCCGGTTCTTTCCGTTGGGTAGGGATTCGATGTTGGTGACAGCGCGGACCTTGATCTTGCCCCGGCCTGTCCGGTAGGCCTCCTCGATCCCTGCCCGTCCCATGATGGTGGCTCCGGTGGGGAAATCAGGGCCTTTTATGATCTCCATGATATCCTCTAGGGTGGTCTCCTTCTCCAAGATCTTATCATCGATCAGCCGCACCACCGCGCTGATGACCTCTTTAAGATTATGGGGCGGGATATTGGTGGCCATGCCTACAGCGATCCCGGAGGTCCCGTTGCACAGGAGGTTAGGGAACCTGGCAGGAAGGACCACGGGCTCCCGCTCCGTCTCGTCAAAGTTGGGGACAAAGTCAACGGTGTCTTTATTGATATCTGCCAGCATCTCCATGGAGATCTTGCTGAGGCGCGCTTCTGTGTAACGCATGGCGGCCGCCCCGTCCCCGTCGATCGATCCGAAATTCCCATGTCCGTCCACCAGCATATAGCGGGTGGACCACTTCTGCGCCATATTGACCAGGGCGCCATAGATAGAGCTGTCGCCATGGGGATGATACTTACCCATGGTATCACCCACGATACGGGCACATTTCCGGTGAGGTTTATCCGGTCCGTTGTTCAGTTCGATCATGGAAAACAGGACCCGTCTCTGTACCGGTTTTAAACCGTCCCGCACATCCGGCAGCGCTCTGGAGGCGATCACGCTCATGGCGTAATCGATATAGAATTTCTCCATGGTCTTTTTCAGATCTTTATCATGGATCTTATCAAATACATTTGGTTCCATCTCATTTCCTCCAAGATCATTAAGATATGGTCATGGACATACCAGATCGCATGCAGACAGGCACATCTAGATGTCCAGTGTGCCATACCTTGCATTGGCTTCGATGAACTCCCGCCGGGGTTCCACCTGGTCGCCCATCAGTGTGGTAAAGGTCAGATCCAGTTCCGATGTGGTCTCCTCGTCCATAGTGACCCGAAGGAGGACCCGCCTTTCCGGATCCATGGTAGTCTCCCACAGCTGCTCGGCATCCATCTCCCCAAGTCCCTTGTAGCGCTGGATCTTATTATTGTTATCCCTGCCTACCTCCCGCAGGATCTCATCCAGCTCCTCAGGGCTGTAGGCATACCATACCCGCTTATTCTTCTCCAGCTTAAAGAGAGGCGGCTGAGCCAGATACACATACCCCTGCTTGATCAGCTCCGGCATAAAGCG
>CAJUSS010000191.1 GCA_910588895.1 uncultured Lachnospiraceae bacterium | reverse complement strand
CGATGATGGCATACTGTTCCCAGCAATGCATGGGGTACACCTGTCTGGTATCAGTCAGATCCAGGAAATAGTCCATCCCCAGATGATAGCTGCCCTCCTGCCTCGGGTCTAAGGGAAGAAAAGCCGCGTCGATCTTCATCCCGGTCAGGGGCTCCAGCGCTTTTCGGAAATCCTCTCCCATCTTCCGGTTCCACGCCTCCGTCTCCCCTTCCCAATGCCAGTGGTTTAAGTCCCCGGCATGATAGATCGTCTTTCCCTCTGCGCGCACCAAAAACGCCACCCCTTCATCCGTAGACTTTAGCGTCTCCACCTCCACCAGAAGATCTGCCCAGGCCGCCCGGGGCTTTAGCTGCACCGTCTGTCCATGGAGCTCCTCCGGAACCTGGCTGAGCCAGATATCTCTGGATAAGACATACTGCACATCCGGATGCCGCTTGGCCAGCGCAAAGATCTCCGGGTTAAAATGATCCTTGTGCCGGTGGCTGGCAAAGACATACAGCCTCTTTTCCTCCGGCAGCGCCAAGATCTCTCCCTGGTAATAGTCAAACAAGAACAGCGCGCCCTCCAGCTCCACCAAAAAGCCGCTGTGCCCGATATAGGTCACCTTCAACATCCACATCCTCCTTTGCTTTCCCATCCCACCTTCCGGCTGGACCGGTTTTTGGCATTGATGCTCACTGCTCATAATGGGATATCCGGCTCAGTGGATGCCTAAGTCTTCCCCTTTGATCCTGCTGATCCCATGCTCTTTAAAAAGCGCCGTCAGCCCCTCCGTATCCGCCACGCGGAAGATCATGAAGGCCTGCCCGTCCTTCTGCCCAAAAACGGAATACATATACTCCACATCGATCCCTGCCTGGGAGATCACGCTGAGCACCTTGCCAAGTCCTCCCGGCTTATCCGGGACCGCCACGCCTACCACCGGGGTCATGGTCAGGATGAACCCCTGCCCCAGGAGGACAGAGGACGCCTTAGGCGCATCGTCCACGATCAGCCGCAGGACGCCGTAATCCGCCGTCTCCGCGATACTGATCGCCCGCATGTTCACCTGCGCATCCGAGAGGATGCGGGTGATGTCCGCAAGCTGCCCGGCTTTGTTTTCCAGAAATACTGAGATCTGAGGTATCGTCATATCCTTTTCCTCCTCTTAAATCTTCCGCTTGTCGATAACGCGGACTGCCTTGCCCTCGCTCCTGGTGATCGACTTGGGCGCCACCAGGCGCACCTTGGCATAGATCCCCAACATGGCCTTGAGCGCTGCCACCAATCCCTTCTCCATCTCGGTGATCTTACCCAGATTATCCGAAAAGTTTTGGTAGGTCATCTCGACCATCACCTCCAGCGTGTCAGAGTTGTTGACACGGTCCACGATGATCTGATAGTTTGCGGGATAGCCCTGCTCTAAGAGCACGGTCTCGATCTGGGACGGGAAGACGTTGACACCCTTGACGATGAGCATATCATCGCTCCTGCCCATGGGCTTGCTCATCTTCACATGGGTGCGGCCGCAGGAGCATTTCTTCCTGGTCAGCACGCAGATGTCTCTGGTCCGGTAGCGAAGGAGAGGAAAAGCCTCCTTGGTGATGGCCGTGAACACCAGCTCCCCCTTACTGCCCTCGGGAAGCACCTCTCCCGTATCCGGATCGATGATCTCCGCGATAAAATGATCCTCGTTGATATGCATGCCGGTCTGCTCGCTGCACTCAAAGGAAACGCCTGGGCCGCTGGTCTCCGTGAGCCCATAGATATCGTAGGCCTTGATCTTCAGCTTATCCTGGATATCTTTGCGCATCTCCTCACTCCAAGCCTCCGCGCCGAAGATCCCGGCCTTCAGCTTGATCTTATCCTGCAGCCCCCGCTCGTGGATGCTCTCGGCCAGGTATGCGGCATAAGACGGCGTACAGCAAAGGATGGTCGCTCCCAGATCTACCATGAACTGCAGCTGACGGTCCGTGTTGCCCGACGACATGGGGAGGGTCAGACAGCCCACCCTGTGACTGCCTCCGTTGAGACCGGGGCCGCCGGTAAAAAGACCGTAACCATAACTGACATGGCAGACATCCTCACTTGTGCCGCCTGCCGCCACGATCGCCCGGGCGCAGCAGTCCTCCCACAGGTCGATATCATACTGCGTGTAAAAGGCCACTACCCTGCGGCCCGTGGTGCCTGATGTGGACTGGATACGGACGCAATCCTTAAGGGGTTTTGCCAGCAGGCCATAGGGATACGCCTCACGCAGGTCATCTTTTGTCAGAAACGGCAGCTTGTGCAAATCCTCCACGCTCCGGATATCCTCCAAAGCGACCCCCTTTTCCTCCATCTTTGCACGATAATAGGGCACATCATCCCACACATGGCGCACCTGCCTGACCAGCCGCTCGTTCTGCCATGCCAGGATCTGCTCCCGGTCCGCAGTCTCGATCTCCTTTTGATAATACCGCTCCATAAAGGCCTCCTTTTTCTTATGCATCTCTTCCCAGCGCAAAGGCTTTTTTGTTCATCTCCAAAAACTTCGGCGGGACGCTCTGTCCGATCGCCTCCAGCCACTCCTCCTCGGTAAAGTCAAAGTGTCTGGAAAGCCTGCCCATGAGCACCAGGTTCACAGCCTTGCTGCTGCCCGCCTCCTCCGCCAGAGTAAGGGCGTCCAGGGCGTCCACTTCGATCCCCAGTCCTTTAAGCTTCTCTTCCAGAGCTTCCGGGTAGGATGCCGCGCCCGCGATCACCGGCATGGGATCGATCTGCTGGATGCCCACGATGATCCTCCCTCCCGGCTTTAAAAACTCCGCATAACGTGCCGCTTCCAAAAGCTCAAAGGAGAGGATGCAGTCTGCCTGTCCTTTATCGATCACGGGAGAGCAGACCCGGTCCCCAAAACGGACGTATGTGACCACGCTCCCGCCACGCTGGCTCATCCCGTGTACCTCGCTCACCTTCACATCATATCCCCGGCTAAGGAGCAGGCGTCCTAAAAGCTTGCTGGCCAGCAAGGTCCCCTGTCCGCCCACACCCACGATCATGATATTTTTTGTTTCCATAGTCCATCTCCATTCTCTATCGGTCTGTAGCCAAACCTTCTTGCGCCCGGTGCCGGACGCACCTCCACGGAGGACGGTCCGGCCGGCCCGTCTGGTATATCTGAACGGTCATCCCAGCGCGTCAAACTTACAGAGCTGCTGACAGACCCCGCAGCCCACGCAGAGGGTCCCGTCGATCTTCGCCTTGCCGCCCGCCATGCTTATGGCGGGACATCCGATGTTCATACACGCTTTACAGCCCCTGCATTTTTCCGGGTCGGAATGGATCGGACCTGGATGCTTTACATATTTCAGCAGCGCGCAAGGACGGCGGGAGATGATCACGGACGGCTCTTTTGCCGAAAGCTCCTCCTTGATCACGGTCTGGCAGGTCTCCATATCATAGGGATCCACCACCCGCACGCGCCGGATCCCTACCGCACGGCATAAGCTCTCCAGATCGATCTTTGTACAGGGATCCCCTTTTAAGTTATAGCCGGTGGTAGGATTCTGCTGATGGCCGGTCATGCCCGTGATGGAATTATCCAGGATGATCACTGTAGCGTCAGATCCGTTGTAAGCGATGTTGATCAGACCGGTAACGCCGGAATGGATAAAGGTGGAATCCCCGATGACCGCCACCGTCCTCCCTGCGGTCTCCTCCTCCCCCACCTTCACAAAGCCGTGGAGACCGGAGACCGACGCGCCCATACATATGGTGGTGTCAACGGCGTTCAGCGGCGCTACGGCTCCCAATGTGTAGCATCCGATATCGCCCAGCACCGTGAGCTTTAATTTTTTCAGCACATAATAGAGACTGCGGTGAGGGCAGCCCGCACACATCACCGGAGGCCTGGCCGGGATCGTCTCATCCAGACAAACGCCGGTGGGTACCGCCGCGCCCAGCTTCTCCCTCACCACATTCTGGCTCAGCTCCCCGATCTCCGAAAAAAGATCTTTTCCGGAGACCGAAAGCCCCAGACTCCTGCAGTACGCCTCGATAAAGCGATCCAGCTCCTCGACCACCACCAGCCTTTGGACGGAAGCGGCAAAATCCTTTATCTTCTGCTCCGGCATGGGCCAGATCATGCCCAGCTTCAGCACGGGGTATGTATCCTGAAACGCCTCCTTCACATACTGGTAGCAGGTAGAAGACGTGATGATGCCGCAGGAGGGATCCTCCCCCGGCTCGACCCGGTTGATATCCGCCGTCTCCGCCCAGGCAGCCAGGGCTCTGGTACGCGCCTCCACAACGGGATGGCGCTTCTTTGCATTGCCAGGCATCATGATATATCTTGCAGGATCTTTTTTATAACGTTTCCGCTCCGGCAGCACCCTCTCTCCCGGCTCCACCACGCTCTGGGAATGGCTGACACGGGTACACATCTTGAGCAGGACCGCCGTATCGAACTGCTCGGAAAGCTCATAGCCCAGCTTTGCAAACTGCAAAGCCTCCGCGGCATCGGAGGGCTCCAGCATGGGTAGCTTCGCCGCCCGGGCATAATGGCGGGAATCCTGTTCGTTCTGTGAGCTGTGCATGCCGGCATCATCCGCCACGCCGATCAGCAGCCCGGCGTTCACACCGGTGTAGGAGATCGTAAAAAGCGGATCCGCCGCCACATTAAGGCCCACATGCTTCATACCGCAGAAGCTCCTTTTCCCCGCCAGGGAAGCGCCAAACGCCGCTTCAAGGGCTACCTTTTCATTGGGCGCCCACTCTGCATACAGCTCCTCATACTCCGCCGCGCACTCCGTGATCTCCGTGCTGGGCGTTCCCGGATAGCTGGATACAAAGCAGCAGCCGGCTTCATAGAGGCCCCTGGCAACTGCCTCGTTGCCAAGCATCAGTGTTTTCATATGTAGGTTTCCTCCTTTATCCCTTCTCGCCGATGGAATCGGTCACAGAGACCGTCACCTTCTTTTCATAACAGGAGAAGATCCTCTCCAATGCACCCTGTCTCGGCGCCTTTGTCACCACGCTCACTGCAGGCACGATCGCAAGCCCTGCCAGCATGCAGAACGCGCCGGCATTGATCGGGGACTGCAGATACGCCGGAAAGCTGGCGCGGAAAAAGATATTGGCCAGCATCACGACCGTGGAGAACAAAAAGCTCACCCAGCAGGCTGCTTTGGTTGTGCGCTTCCAATACAGGCCGTAGAGAAAGGGCGCCAGAAACGCGCCGGCCAGCGCGCCCCAGCTCACTCCCATGAGCTGTGCGATAAAGGTGACATTGGAAC
>CAJUSS010000190.1 GCA_910588895.1 uncultured Lachnospiraceae bacterium | reverse complement strand
ATCCAGGGGGTGAGGAAGGTGAACACCACGATCCAGGGCTTTGCCATGGGCTATACGGCAGATGACAATACGAGCATGGAAGAGGACTCCCTGATGATCACCAGTGACTATAATTTCGTCAACGTGGATTTTTTCGTGGAGTACAAGGTGGCGGACCCGGTGAAGGCGGTGTATGCGTCGGAGGATCCGGTATCGATCCTGCGCAATATCAGCCAGGCCTGCATCCGGACGGTGATCGGAGGTTATGATGTGGACTCGGTGCTGACTACAGGGAAGAATGAGATCCAGGTCAAGGTCAAGGAGATGATGCTGGCGAAATTGGAGCAGCATGATATCGGGCTGCAGGTGACCAATGTGACGATCCAGGATTCAGAACCGCCCACCATAGAGGTGATGGAGGCCTTTAAGGCGGTGGAGACAGCCAAGCAGGGCAAGGAGACCGCGATCAACAATGCGAACAAATACCGGAACGAAAAGCTGCCTCAGGCTCAGGCCCAGATCGATCAGATCATGCAGGAAGCGGAGTCTTCCAAGGTGCAGCGGATCAATGAGGCCAATGCAGAGGTAGCCAAGTTCAACGCCATGTACGCCGAGTACGCGAAGAACCCGGAGATCACGAAGGAGCGGATGTTCTATGAGACCATGGAGGACATCCTGCCCGGGATGAAGGTGATCATCGACGGCACAGGGCAGACCAGTACGATCCTCCCCCTGGACAGCTTTACCCAGACCGCAGAGGAAAGGCAGCATGAGAGCGGCGGGACGGCAGCCGGCCGGGCGGAGGAGGGGACGGCCGCGGCAAAGGCTGAAGACAGCCAGGCAGGAGAGGACCGGGAGGAGGTAAGATATGATCAAGACCATTAGAAAAACAGCTCTCACCCTGCTGCTGGTATGTCTGCTGGCAGGCGGGCTGGGATCCATGGTGGTGACCCAGGAAAATGAATATAAGCTGATCCGGCAGTTCGGACGGGTGGAGCGGATCATCGACTATGCAGGACTGAGCTTTAAGATCCCCTTTATCCAGACGGCAGATACCCTGCCCAAGGAGATCCTGCTCTACGACCTGGCGCCCTCAGATGTGATCACCAAGGATAAGAAGACTATGTTGTGTGATTCCTATACTTTGTGGCGGATCACCGACCCGCTCAAGTTCGCCCAGTCCTTAAATGGTTCGATCACCAATGCAGAGCGGAGGATCGACACGGCAGTATATAATTCGATCAAAAACGTGATCAGCAATATGGACCAGAACGATGTGATCCGCAGCCGGGACGGCGAGCTGTCGGAGGCGGTCATGGCCCACATCGGGAACAATATGGACCAGTACGGATTGGAGCTGCTGTCTGTGGAGACCAAGCAGCTGGATCTTCCGTCCGATAACAAGGGCGCGGTCTACGAGCGGATGATCTCAGAGCGGGATAAGATCGCGGCTACCTACACGGCCGAGGGCCAGGCAGAGGCTAAGGTGATCCAGAACACCACGGACCGGGAGATCGCGATCTTGATCTCCGATGCCCAGGCAAAGGCCGCTCAGATCACGGCAGAAGGGGAGGCCGAGTACATGAAGATCTTGGCGGACGCTTATGGGTCCCCGGAAAAGGCGGGATTTTATTCCTTTACCAGGGCGCTGGAGGCCGCCAGGGCTTCCTTTGTGGGCAAGGACAATACCCTGATCCTCCCGGCAGGCTCCCCGCTGGCGGAGATCTTTATGGGGCGATAGAGAGCAGGTGGGTCACTGCCGCAGGCTCGTCGCCGTGCAGCGGAGGCAGGAGGCCTACGGCAGGGGCGGATCTGTCGGCAGACGGTATAGAAAAGACACGATAAAGATAAGGAGCAGAGCGATGAAGATACGAGACATTTTAGCAAAAGGCGAGCCTACCCTCTCATTTGAGGTGTTCCCGCCAAAGACAGAGGATAAATTTGACAGTGTGGACAAGGCGGCGGCCCAGATCGCCAAGCTAAAGCCCGCTTTTATGAGCGTGACCTACGGGGCAGGAGGCGGGACCAGTAAGTATACGGTGGACATCGCGGCCCAGATCAAGGAAAGATACCAGGTGACCCCGTTGGCGCATCTGACCTGCGTCTCCTCTTCCCGGGAAAAGGTCCACCAGGTCTTGGAGCAGCTGAAAGAGAAGAAGATCGAGAATGTGCTGGCCCTGCGAGGGGATATCCCCGCAGACGGAAAGGTGGAAAAGGATTATCGCTATGCCGCAGAGCTGATCCGGGAGATCAAACAGACAGAGGATCTGTGCATCGGTGCCGCCTGCTATCCGGAGGGCCATGTGGAATCAAAAAATAAAACAGAGGATATCCTCCACTTAAAGGAAAAGGTGGACGCAGGCTGTGACTTTGTCACCACCCAGATGTTCTTTGACAATAACATCCTCTATAACTTCCTCTACCGTGTCCGGGAAAAGGGGGTCACTGTGCCGGTGATCGCAGGGATCATGCCGGTGACCAATAAAAACCAGGTCAAAACCATCTGCCGGATGTCCGGCACCTATCTCCCCGCACAGTTCAAGGCCGTGGTGGACCGGTTCGGGGACGATCCCAAGGCCATGAAGCAGGCGGGGATCGCCTATGCCACAGAGCAGATCATCGACCTGCTGGCCAATGGGGTCAATGCCATCCATGTCTACTCCATGAACAAGCCGGATGTGGCCGAGCGGATCTGGGACAGCCTGTCGGATATCCTGTGACGGGGATGTTTTTTACGCTTAAGGCAGCTGTCGGGCAGGATGTGCGGCGGCAGGACGAGGATATCCGATAAGGAGGAGCAAGAGGGATATGGACAAGGAGATGGATGATCGGCTGCTGGAGATCGACCGAAAGGAAGTCCTCCGTTACCTGGGCTATGGGCGGGAGCAGGCAGACGGGCAGATCCTGGCGCTTTTAGAGACGGTGATAGAGGAGCTTGAAAGGACAGCCCGGCCTAGGCATCTGCAGCGGGAGTTTGAGCTGGAGCTGCTAGAGGGAGATAGGATCTTTGGGGGCTGTTTTCTGGTCAAGAGCCAGGCTCTGCGCCGGAACCTGGAGGACTGTGAGCGGGTGATCGTGTTCGCGGCCACCCTGGGAGCGGAGGTGGACTATCTGCTCCAGCGGTACGGGCGGCTGCAGATGAGCCGGGCGGTGGTCCTCCAGGCGGCATCCGCGGCCATGATCGAGGCCTATTGCAACCTGGTCTGCAAGGAGCTGGCCGAACGCTATGAAGCCCAGGGGCTCTATCTGCGCCCCCGGTTCAGCCCGGGCTACGGGGATCTTCCCCTAGACTGTCAGCCCGATCTTTTAAATGCGCTTGAGGCAGGAAAGCGGATCGGGATCAAGCTGACGGAAAGCTTCCTGATGATGCCTTCCAAGTCTGTGTCGGCGGTGATCGGGGTGAGCAAGAAGCCCCGCCGCTGTGCGGTAGGAGGCTGCGAGGCGTGCAAAAAGGCAGACTGCCCGTACAGGCGGGAAGGCAGCGGATAGGGGGTGGCGGACCGGTCCGGAGATGTGCCGGTCATATCGTGGAGGATGAGCCGGGAGGCAAGAACAACAGGAAAGTTGGGCATAGATATGGATATCTTACAATGGATGAAGGGACATCACGTTTTTTTTGACGGAGGCATGGGGAGCCTCCTGCAGGAAAAGGGTCTTGGGGCGGGAGAGCTGCCGGAGACCTGGAACCTGCTCCATCCCCAGGTGCTGGTGGACATCCACAAGGCGTACCTGCGGGCCGGGGCCAATATCATCACCACCAATACCTTCGGTGCCAACGCCTTGAAATATCCGTCAGGCGGCCAGTGGGAGCTTGAAGCGCTCGTCCGGGCGGCGGTGGAGAACGGAAAGCGGGCCCGCAAAGAGTATGCTTGGGAGGAGCGGGCCAGGGGAGCGTGTGCCGGGGAGGACGATATCCCGGTGTTCGTGGCGCTGGACCTTGGTCCCACCGGAAAGCTCTTAAAGCCTCTGGGCGACCTGGATTTTGAGCGGGCAGTTGAGCTTTATAAAGAGGTGATCTGTGCAGGCGTACAGGCAGGGGCGGATCTGATCTTGATCGAGACCATGAGCGACAGCATGGAGGTGAAGGCAGCGGTCCTGGCGGCGAAGGAGAGCTGCGGTCTGCCGGTATTTGCCACCATGGCCTTTGACGAGAAGGGAAAGCTATTGACCGGAGGGAACGTGGAGAGCATCGTGGCTCTCTTGGAGGGACTCAGAGTGGATGCTCTCGGCCTGAACTGCGGCCTTGGGCCGGTGCAGATGAGGTCGATCGCCCAGAAGCTTTTGGAGGTGTCCTCCACCCAGGTGATCGTCAATCCCAATGCGGGCCTTCCCAGGAGTGAGGGCGGGAAGACGGTCTATGACATCGATGCGGATCGGTTCGCACAGGAGATGGAGACGATCGCCCGGATGGGCATATCGATGCTGGGCGGGTGCTGCGGGACTACGCCGGTGCATATCGAAAAGCTGGTAGAACGGTGCAGGGATCTGCCGGTAGAGCGGCCGGAGAGAAAGCACAGGACGGTGATCTCCTCCTACTCTCAGGCCGTGGTGCTGGGAAAGGACCCGGTGATCATCGGGGAGAGGATCAATCCTACCGGAAAGTCTAAGTTCAAGCAGGCCCTGCGGGACCATGATCTGGAATACATCCTGCGGCAGGGCGTGACCCAGCAGGACAATGGCGCCCATGTGCTGGATGTGAACGTGGGACTCCCTGAGATCGATGAGCCTTCTATGATGGAGGAGGTGATCCGGGAGCTCCAGTCAGTGATCGACCTGCCCCTGCAGATCGACACCGCCAGCCCCCGGGCCATGGAACGGGCCCTCCGCTGCTACAATGGAAAGGCATTGGTCAATTCCGTCAACGGAAAGGCAGAGGTGATGGAGGCAGTGTTCCCATTGGTCGCCAAGTACGGCGGTGTGGTGGTGGGCCTCTGCCTGGATGAGGACGGGATCCCGGAGACGGCAGAGGGGCGGATCCAAGTGGCAAAGAAGATCATCGAGACCGCCGCCCGCTTCAAGATCGGACCGGAGGACATCATCCTGGACGGTCTGTGCATGACGGTCAGCTCCGACAGCAAGGGAGCGCTGACCACCTTAGAGACTCTGCGGAGGGTGCGGGATGAGCTCCATGGGAAGACGATCCTGGGCGTGTCCAATATCTCCTTTGGCCTGCCCCAACGTGAGATTATCAATGCCGCTTTCTTTACCATGGCTCTCCATGACGGCCTGAACGCGGCGATCATCGATCCCAACAGCGAGGCCATGATGCGGGCCTACTACAGCT
>CAJUSS010000189.1 GCA_910588895.1 uncultured Lachnospiraceae bacterium | reverse complement strand
TATAATGTATATTTATACATGTTTATACCACCCACACATTTTTATGAAAAGGGACTGTACTTTTACCGGAGCCCGTTTTGTGCTATGCTTATAGCAAGGACCTTGAAAGCGCAGCCCATCGCGGCCAGCAGCTATGAGATCGTGGGGTCCGCCCTGCGGGGGATGGGCCGCTCCACGGTCCCGGCGCTGCTGACGGTGATCGGGTCGGTAGTGTTCCGTGTGTTCGGGTGTATGTGTCTTTGCGAGATGGCACACCTTTTTTGCGCTGGTGATCGTATATCCGCTCTCCTGGATGCTGACCGGGTGTATGGTCTCGGGATATTATCTTATGCTGCGGAAGCGTTTGCATGGGATGGGGCGAGCGTCCCGGCCCATGTGTCTCGTGCGATACATCCCATCCGTTCATGCTTTCCGTATCCTTACCGTCTTTCCTTCAAATGCAAAGCCATACTGGAAGATCCGCTCTGCATCGATTCCTTTCGCTCTTAGCGCTGCCGCATAGTCCTGGCGCCGGATCTGGGCCGGCTGGTGGAAGATGATGGGTCCATCGATCTTTTTGTTCTTATTGCACGTTCCGGCGTTTCGGCCTCACTGGTCGATCTTCACGACCCGATATCCTCCGCAGCCTTCCACCGCCTGCCGCAGGATCTTATCCGGCATTTCGGTATCCAGATAGACCTCTGTAAATTTTTCATCACGCCGGAACACCACGTCTGTCACACCGGGGATGGCTTTCAGCGCGGCGGCGATCTTTTGCTCACATTTTTTACATCCGACCCCTTCTATATAAAATGCTTTATAGTCTAACCGGCAGATCTTGAAGATCACCGGCCTGGTGCCGTCGGAGCAGCAGGTGATCATCACCCGCTCATCGTTCATCCAGCCATGCATGATGCTCCCGCCCTGGAGGGCGGTATAGATATAGCGGCTGATCGCGTCCCAGGCTTCGGAACAGTGGGGGAGAGCGGCGGATCCGGCGGTCCCTTCCCTGTCCCCACCCTCTCCGGTCAATGTCCCGATGCCCATATGCCAGAAATGGTCCGCCTTTCCATAACGTTCAAAGATATATCCGTCCCCCACATGGTAGCAGGGACATGGACCCACCTGCGGGTCAGCACAGTACTGCGCCTGGAGCTCGGGGTACAGCTTTTTGTCGATGACCGTCACTTTACATTTATGTAGCATGGTAAACCTCCTTGATCTTTGATGTCTGTCGTCAGCAGCTTCTCTGTCTGTTTTCCATCATAACATTTCTTTTGTGCCATGAAAAGGGGCTTTTCACACCCGTGGCGATCGTTGTATAGATGCGTTCCTATCCACACCTGCGCCAGAGCGTCCCATCGCAGAGCTATGTAGCAGATGGCCCGCCCCGTGAAAAGTAACAGGAGACAGCCCCCTGACTTTATGTTATGATATGGGCAGGCGATATAAAACTATGATGACCATAGATGGACGCCGACAGACCCAGATAGACCAAAAAAGCAAAAGGCAGGTGATCGACAGTGTTGTACATCGCGGTCTGTGAGGATGAGGAGAGCGTCCTTAAGGCGCTGGGTAAGCGGGTGGAAGACCATCTGGCGCGGCGCAGAGAGATGGCGGATATCCGGCTCTATCCCCAGAGCCGGATGCTCTTATATGATATCCAGGAGGGCTCCCATTTCGACCTGATCTTGTCGGATATCGAGATGCCGCAGCTGGACGGGATGGAGCTGGCAGGGGAGATACGGAAGGTACTGCCGGAAGTGCTGATCATCTTTATCACCGCCTACGAAAAATATGCGGTGGATGCCTATGAGCTCTCGATCTTCCGCTATATCCCCAAGAGCATGCTTAAGGAGCGGTTGGAGAAGGCTCTGGAGGATGCTTTTGAGATGCTTTTGGCAGCGGAGGAGACCTATCGCCTGGAAACGGCCAGGCAGGTCCAGGTGATCGCCAGGAAGAGGATCGTGTATGTCCAGAAGGAAGGGAAGAATATCCAGATCGTGCTGGAGGACGGGGCGGTGTTCCATGAAAGGAAGAGCCTGAAACGGTTTGCGGAGGATATCTGGTCCCAGGGGTTTGTCTATGTGGACCGGAGCTGCCTGATCAGCTTAGAGCATATCGCCCAGATCAAAGGCGGTGTGGTCACTATGAGCAACGGCGTTTCCTTCTGCGCAGGCATGGCCAGGGCCGTTGAGATCCGGCGGTCCTTTAACCGGTTCTGGGGAGATAAGATGATCTGCAGGGGAACGGCACAGAAGGACAAAAGGACCTAGAAGGACCGGGCTGTAGGCGGATCCGCAGCCCGCAGGAGAAAAAAGAGAGGAGGGGATGCCCATATGCGCCTTGTCGCAGCGATCTTGAACATCTTTTGCACAGTGGCGGACGGGATCTGGATCTGGCTGTTGGCAGATGCGCTGTTTGTCAAAAGGACCTTTGTGGAGGAGGATGCCTTTCTGCGGAAATGGATCCTGCCCATATGCGTATCTGCCTCGTCGATCTTGATCCTTGGGCTGAACCAGTATCGATTGTCCTCGGTCTATACGGGGATCTGTATGACCGCGGTCTGCACCCTGGGCCTGCTGCTCTTCTGGCAGTGCGATCTGGTGGGCTGTATGAGCGCGGTGGGCTGCTATTTCTTTTTTTTGCTGTTCGTGGAAAATATCCATATATCGGTGGTGGGCTTTATCGGAGGGGAGGAGCTCCTTTATAAGGTGGCCTGGCAGGAAGGGCCGGAGCGGGCGGCGGGCCTGCTGGTCCACGGCCTCCTGGTGACCGCGCTGGGCAGTCTGGCGCTGCATCTGGTGCGCAGGAAGGTGCCCAGGGCCAGAAGGTCGGACCATCTGTTTCCGGCGATATGTGTGGGCTACCTGGGCGCCTCATTTTTTTTCTGGCAGTATCTGAAAGGCTTCCATATCTCCGTCACCGTGGGCTGGTATGTGTTTTTGTTCTTTTTCTGCACCCTTCTGGTGGCAGGACGCCAACTGAGACGGCAGAAGGAGCATGTCCGGCAGATGGAGCTTTTAGACTATCAGAACCGGATCCTGGAGAAGAACTATGACCAGGCCAATGCCTTTTATCTGGAGAACGCCAAGCTGTACCACGATATGCACCACCATCTGCGGGCGATCCATGAGCTGCTCCAGGCGGGGCTGTGCCCGGAGGCGTTGGGATACATCGAGAGTCTGGAGACGATCTCTCTTTATGGAGAGGCAGAAAAAAAGGAAGCCGTCCACACCGGGATCAACATCCTGGATGCGGTGTTGCTGGAGTGCGTCCGACATTGTAAGGGAAAGGGCCTGCGGTTCGTGGTCGATGTGCCCCTTCTTGCGGAGCTGCCAGCCATCGAGAGAAAGGACCTGTGCTCCCTTTTTGCCAATCTCCTGGAAAATGCGGTGGAGAACGCCCGGAAGGAGGTGATCCTCCATATCCGCAAAGTGAACCAGCTGTTATGTGTGACCGTAGAAAATGACAGCGAACAGGAACCCTGCAAGAAAGGTCGTTTTTTCGCCGCGGCGAAAGGTCTTGCGACCACAAAAGGAGATGCGCAGAGCCACGGCTGGGGGACCCAGATCATCGAGAAGATCGTGGAGCGATACGAGGGAGATATCCAGTACGGCTATACAGAGGGCCGTTTCCATGTGTTCATCACGGTCAACGCGGGGGCAGATCACGACGCGCTATAGGGCGGCAGATGATCTGCACAGAGATGGAGATATCCGTACACAGATACAAAGCGGCACATACAGGCGCGCCTGTCCCGGACCCAGAAAAGCTCCGAGGACAGGACCACCCGCCTTCGAGGACATGTTCCTGTCCTGAACGAAAAAATATCGTATGATAGATAGCGTACAGTGTGCTTGACAGAGAGCACAGAGCACGGTCAAAGAACAGGTGCAGGCCAGTATCCCTTGCGGCCATACCGATAAAGAACGGGGCTCAGAAGACAAGAACGTAAAAGGCGGGAACAGGATGGAAAGAAATTTCAGATATGTAAAAAAGATCTCGGAGATGAAAACGACCACGAGCAGGATAGCCAGGCTGTCCTTTCTCCTGCTCATGGCCTACTTTTTTTTCGGCTGTCTCCAGAGGGGAGGCCTGTCCTCTTCATTCGCGGAGCAGATCATGGATGGCCTGCAGCTGGCAGGTTATCCGGCCAGATGTGCAGCTGCGGTGTTCACTATGCTCACGGAGTGCCTGACCCGATGCGCAGGCGGCATGTTTTATTGGATCGGGTAGATATAGCCTTCAGATGCTGGACAGCCGGCACGCGGCAGATCAAAAAGCCGGCCGATCACATAGCGGACCCTCTGCGGCCTATCTCTGCACTAAGACTCGCTGGCGTGGGTGCGAAAAGCAACACGTGGTCTCCTTTGCCTGCCGTACATCGATCCAAAACCCTTGCGTTTCAGGAGATCCTGGTTTAAACTATGATCAAGATGCGACCAGAACGTAGAAAGATGGGTATAGATGACCGATATACGATACGAAGGAAGGCAGGGAGAGCAGATGACGTTTTATGAGATGATCGAGGATATGGCGTTGGCATTGGAGCGGGAGAAGCTGGTGATCTTTGTGGGGGCAGGTGTGTCGAAAAACTCGGGCCTTCCCACCTGGGGACAGATGGTCCAGGCTTTTGCGGAGAAGATCGGTTATCCCATGAAAGGCCGTCTGGCCACAGAAGAATACATCAAGATCCCCCAATATCATTACTGTATGGACGAGAGCGGAGGACATGCCGAGTACTATGCCCTGATAAGATCCATGATCCCGGAGGATGCCCGGCCCAATCTTCTGAACGAGCTGATCGTCTCTCTCAGGCCGAAGCACATCGTCACCACCAACTTCGACACGCTCTTAGATCAGGTGGCCGAGGGCTACCAGATCATCCGTGAGGATAAGGACCTTCTGACCGGGACCTCCGCCCACTACCTCTTAAAGCTCCATGGCGATATCCGCCACCCGGAAAAGCTGGTCCTTAAAGAAGATGATTACCTCCAGTACCCCGAGACACACCGCCTGATGGAGACCTTCTTAAAGTCCCTGCTGATCGACCATGTGTTCCTGTTCGTGGGCTATTCCTTAAACGACTATAACCTAAAGACTTTTGTCAGCTGGATCGATTACATCGCCAAAGAGATGCAGGTCAAGCAGGAGATGCACCGCAATTACTTCATCTCCAGCAGTCTCCATGCCGGGAAAGGATATCTGCGGAAATATTACGAGGAAAAGGGACTGGAGGTCATCGACCTGCACCAGCTCCCGCGAGAGATCGAGACCCAGGCAGAGCTTGTACGGCTCCCTGACGAGCTGGGCCGAAAGACCTATGCCGTACTCCGCAGCATCCGGGCGGACTGACACTGCGGGCCGGTCTGCGGTCATCGTCATGCGACAGAGCAAAAAGACGGAGGACCTTCTGCGAGATATCTCTGCGATAGGACTCTCTTGGCGTGGATGTGAAAAGTAACGTGAAAAGTCCCTTG
>CAJUSS010000188.1 GCA_910588895.1 uncultured Lachnospiraceae bacterium | reverse complement strand
CTAAGAAGTAGAACAGCTTTTTCGGATCCACACCCTTCATATCCACCGTATCGATATCTGCGACCTTGCATACACCTGCTGTCTCAAAAATGACAAATTCTCCTTTTTCAAACATCCTTGCCGTCCTTTCACTCACTGAGCGGAGCAACTACTGGTCGATATATCCATCCGGCTCCGCCTTCTCTTCTTCCACAACAAACTTGGTCCCATTCTTTCTTAAACGCACACAGTGATCCTCCTCATCCGTGATAACGCCTTCCTCTCTTCAAGATATAGTATCATTTTATCATTTTTTCGAAGGAATTGTCAGTATTTTTTGTGAAGAAGTTCATTTTTGTGTATGATCCCAAGGATATCCGCCTTATTTTTTGTGCAACACTTCCAAAGCTTGTATCTTTCTCACCGCTGATCCTCTCTCGCTTTTTACCAGATCCTTTCGTTGTGCGCCGCTGTCTTTTGTTCTTTTTGCCAGGACGCCCTATCGCCCATCCAACCGTTCCACAGGTGCCCTTCTTATCCTAAATGGTACAGTTTTTTATATTTTTCTTTCAGGTACCGTATATAGTACTGGGGATCGAAGTCTTCGTTGGTGGTGTCCTTTAGGAGCTGACGGCTGTCCTTCAGCTTCCCATACTGATGGATATGCTCCCGCAGGTACTCACGGATCCGATCCACTTTTCCTTCCTCCAAAAGGCCTTCAAAGTCCATCTCCTTCTTCATATGGGCATAGAGCTGCGCGCCAAAGGCGCTCCCTAACGCATAGGAAGGGAAATAGCCGAAGGAACCCTGGGACCAGTGGATATCCTGGAGGACTCCCTCCTTCATCGTTTCCGGGCGGATCCCCAGATAGGCCTCATATTTATCCGCCCAGGCTTTCGGCAGATCCTCCACCGACATATCCTCCTCGATCAGCGCCTTCTCCAGCTCATATCGGATCAGCACATGAAGGCTGTAGGTCAGCTCATCCGCCTCCGTGCGGATCAGGCCCGGCTCTGCTTTGTTCACCGCGTTCACGAACATATCCAGACCGATATCGGTCAGGGCCTGCGGAAAGGCCTCCCGGATCTTTTCATAGATCGGCACCCAAAAGCTCCGGTTCCTCCCGATGATATTTTCAAAGAAGCGGGACTGGGACTCATGCATCCCCATGGACGCCCCTTCCCCCACCAGGGTCTGGGTCAGGTCGTCCCGGACCCCAAACTCGTAGATCCCGTGGCCGGCCTCGTGGATCACGGAAAAGAGCGAGCTGTCCAGGTTATCATTGTAATGGGTAGTGATCCGCACGTCATGGTTGTGGAGGTTGGTGGTAAAGGGATGGGCGCTGGTGGCCATCACACCCTTGGAAAAGTCAAAGCCCACATACTCTGCCAAAAACCGCCCGATCTTCTCCTGCTGGCTATCGGAAAAGTCTCCTCTAAGAAAATCATCCCGGATCAGGACCTTGCTGGCCTGCACCTCCTTCAGCAGTGGGACCAGTTCCTTTTTGATCGTGGCAAAAAACGCATCCAAAAGCTCCATGTCAAAGCCCGGCTCATAGTCGGCCAACATCACATCATACTTTTTCTCCCCATCCTTTGCCCGGTAAGCGGCAAAGCGCTTCTGGTAGCCGATCACCTTTTCCAGGGTGGGCGCGAACCGCTCAAAATCGTCCGCTTCCTTCGCCTCCTGCCAGATGCGGGTGGACTCCGCGGTCAGACGGGCAAAGTCCTGGTACTCCTCCCTGGGGATACAGGCCAGCTTTTCCTGCTCTTTCGACAGCTCACGGACCTGGGCTTTTTCCACCTCCGTCAGGCTCTGGTCCCCTTGGCAGGCCTTCACCAGCTCCCGCACCTGGCCGTCATCGACCGCCTGAAAATACTCGCCGGACAAGATCCCGATCACATTGGAGGTCAGGCGGGCGGCTTTCTGGGGCGCAAGGGTCTCATTATCCCATTCAAACAAGATCATGGCGGTCTTTAATGCCATGATGCGGTCCAAGCGGGGCTTTAATGCTTCAAATGTCTCATTCATCACTATGTCTCTCCTTTTATGGTCCATATCGTCCCTGATGGTTAATATACCCATGGAAATGTTTTTTATCCCAGCGGACTGGCGCATCCCTCTCTCCCAGATCACAAGGATACGCCAGATCATGGGCTGTCCATCTTTTTCTTTAGTGTACAGGAAAGCCCGCTGGATGGCAAGAAAATCCTTCCGGATCGATTGATTTTTATAAGGGATCTTGTTAAAATAGGCGAGTACACTGCACCCTGCTTTCCTAAAAGCCATGGGAAAACAGATATCGCGGTGGACGAGAAGGCTTTCATTTAGGATAGATTTTCACGGAGGATAGTGGATGAGAAAGATAAGTGACAACCGATATGGATATCGTTCCTGGTCGGAAGAAGACTTAAAACGATATGGGAAGTTCCTGCTCCTGCCATTGGCGGTCCTCATCTTGGTGATCGTGATCTTGGTGGCGGACCGGAAAAACCATCCGGGACCAGAAGAGACGATCCCGGAGGAGAGCCTCCTGTCGGATGGGTCCAACGAGGATCCCTCCACGGGAGCGGATGAGGACGGTAAAGAGGCGGACAGCGGTTTTGCCATCGGCGAGGTGCCCGAGGTGCGCGATCTGATCGACCAGTATTTCACGGCAAAACAGGCGGCGGACGCGGAGACGATCTATCGGCTTTTCGGCTGGGACGATCTGACCGGTATCGACGATCTGCGGCGTCTGCTCCAGTATGACGCCCGGTATACCGACGGTTACCGGAACATCGTCTGCTACACCCGGCAGGGGCTGACCGAGGACAGTTATCTGGTCTATGTGAGCTATGACCTGAAGTTTAAGAACTCTCTGACCCTGGCCCCAGGGCTCCAGTGGAATTATATCAAGACAAAAGAAGACGGCAGCCTCTATCTGACCGACAGCGAGAGCCTGTCCGCGGCAGAGCTGGAGCTGGCGGCCAACGCAGAGCGGACCGACGAGATCATGCTCCTGCGGACCCAGGTCTATGCACGGCTCCGCCAGGCATTGGAGGAGGATCCATCCCTGGCGGAAAGCTACAGCATCCTGGAACGGCAGGGCGGCGCAGCCGGGAGCGGCCAGGAGGAGGACCGCCATGAGGCAGAGGTCCAGATCGGGACAGGAGGGACCAGCCAGGGCGCAGAGATCCAGATCGGGCAGGACGCCGCGGCAGACGGGCAGGACGGAGCCGGCGGGGAGGGCGCAGAGACTGAGCCCTCCGGACAGGGAGAAGATTCCCCGGATGCCGGGGCCCCAGGTGACGCGGCGGGAGCTGCGCCTGGCACAGATGGCCAAAGCAGCGCAGAGGATGGATCCTTTGCGATAGGAGGACAGGATGGCGCAGGCGCAGGTTCCCCCGCAGCAGGAGGACAGGATGGCGCAGGGGCGGCTCCCTCTGCCGCAGAGACCTCTCGCGAAGCAGAGGTCCAGATCGTACCGTAGGGAGAGGAGAACGGATGAACGTTAAAGATTTTTATTTTGACCTGCCCCAGGAGCTGATCGCCCAGGATCCTTTGACAGACCGGGCCGCTTCCAGGCTCCTGGTGCTGGATAAAGACACAGGGGCCATCCAGCATAAGACCTTTCGGGATGTGACCAGCTATCTAAGGCCCGGGGACTGTCTGGTGATCAACGACACCAAGGTGATCCCCGCCCGGCTGTTCGGTGTAAAAACAGAGACCGGGGCCAAGATCGAACTGCTCCTCTTAAAGCGGAGGGAGGAGGATATCTGGGAGACGCTGGTGAAGCCGGGAAAAAAGGCAAAGCCAGGGACGGTCGTTTCCTTCGGGGACGGTCTCCTGACCGGAAGGATACTGGATACCGTGGAGGATGGCAACCGCCTGATCCAGTTCCATTATGAGGGGATCTTCGAGGAGATCTTGGACCAGCTGGGCCAGATGCCCCTGCCCCCCTACATCACCCACCAGCTGAAGGATAAAGACCGCTATCAGACGGTGTACGCCGTCCATGAGGGATCGGCGGCAGCCCCTACCGCCGGTCTCCATTTTACAAAGGAGCTGCTGGAAAAGATCCAGTCTATGGGCGTAAAGATCGCCCGAGTGACCCTCCATGTGGGCCTGGGCACCTTCCGTCCCGTAAAGGTGGACGATGTGCTGGACCACCATATGCACACGGAGTTTTATCAGGTCGAGGAGACCGAGGCCACAAAGGTCAACGAGACAAAAGCTGCCGGCGGGCGGGTGATCTGCGTGGGCACCACCAGCTGCCGGACCATCGAATCGGCCGCCGGGGAGGACGGACGCTTAAAGGCCGGGAGCGGCTGGACCGATATCTTCATCTACCCGGGGTATCAGTTCAAGCTGCTGGACTGCCTGATCACCAATTTCCATCTGCCGGAGTCCACCCTAGTCATGCTGGTCTGTGCATTGGCCGGGAGGGAGCATGTGATGGCCGCCTATGCGGAGGCGGTCCGGGAGAGGTATCGGTTTTTTTCTTTCGGGGATGCAATGTTCATATATTAGCCATAAGATCACACATTTGTAAGGTACTTGCCAAGGCGGCCAGAAGGCAGAAAAGGACCTCCGGATCACACGACCATACGATCCAAGAGGTCCTTGCGTTGCTGGGATATGGACATCCCTAGCCTTACCTTTTTTCTTCCTTCTTCCCTTTGTCTTCCATAGCCAGTGACAAAGCCGTCACAATATCTGCGGCTCTCTTTTCTCCAATACCCTTGATCCTGAGGATAACGGATCTCATCTCATCGACCGTCAATCCTTCTGCATCCTTTTTACCTTCCTCGTATCCTTTGCTGTACATGCGTTCGCAAAATTCGTTCATCTGTCCATGGTCCATCCGCTTTATGGCCTTGTATGTCCTTCTGGTCAGTCCATGTGCCTTCATTTGATCACCTCTTCGATCTTCAAGATGTAGTACTTCTTCCCAGGCTCTGCCCCCAACTCCGGTCGTCCCTCTCCATAGGCGAGCCTGCACTTAGCCATGATATCTGGAGCATTTGAGGCATAACCATTCCGGAATATGACCTCCTGGACCGGGGCCTTGCGGATCTCTTCCGGGACATCTTCTCCCTGGAGTAGTTCCCCGCCTACTATGATGGCTCCGAACAGGTTCTTGAACCGGGCATCGTAATACGGTTTGACCTCTCTGTACTCCTCTTTTTTCGCTCCACCTAGGATCATGTTGAACCATGGGCGCTTGATCTGCAGCGTGAGCATTCCACATTCCTCCTTTGCATGCAACTTATCATTCTGCAGGAAATTCATAAACCACATTCCGCTTATAAGCCCCTGGTCTGACAGCACCCGCTGCGATGTCAAAAAATTCTACAGTGTAGCATCCACCTGCATACACTCCACAAAGATCCTTCAACGCGGCCAGGCATCGCTCCTTCGTTGGGTACTCTGCAATCTCTTCGAGGCATCCATCCGAGATATAGATCGTGTGCCGTATCGATCCGCCCCTCCCCTTATGGTCTATGTGCTCTACCATCTCTACATATTGCAAGGTATTGAATGAGATGCCGAACAACAGGACTTTCTCTTTATCCTGGCTCACTATCAGCATGGATCTTCTCCTTTCTGCTATGCATAGAGCGGATGCGAACCGTTCATAATCATGTTCTGCTCATCATCCGAATAGGAAAAGCCGTACTCATCCAATGCCTCTG
>CAJUSS010000187.1 GCA_910588895.1 uncultured Lachnospiraceae bacterium | reverse complement strand
CCACCACCGGGATGTCCGTATACTGCTTGATCAGGGAAGCCTGCAGTCCCCTGGCAATGATAATGGAAGCTCCATCGGCGATCGCCTGACGGGCTTCCATCACTACATTTTTTGTGCGCACTACCTTCATGATCGCGTTCTCGTAGTGCATATGCGGTTGTTCTTTTTCCTGGAGGATATTATGTGCCTGGTAGATCATCTCTTCACGCGGCACCAGGAGGGCTATCTTTCCCATCCGTTCCTTCCTTTCTAACGCAGTCGCTGAGACGGAAAGAGGGCCGTCTTAAAAGGTAAAGGTATCCTTGAGGACAGAGAGGGCCTGATCCTTACCGCTCATATTTAAAGGCGTCCCATCCTCCATAGAGTACCCTTTCACAGAGGCATCTCCTTGATAGGTCCCGACGACCTGGGGCCAGGCGATCCCGATCGCGGGGTCGTTCCAGGCTAGGCCGCCCTCGTCGCCGGGGTGATAAAAGTCGGTGCATTTATAGCAGAATTCCGCCATATCGCTCAAGACCAGAAAGCCATGGGCAAAGCCCTCGGGGATGTAGAACTGCTTTTTATTTTCCTCGCTCAGCTCTACGCCGAACCATTTTCCAAAGGTCTTGCTGTCCCTCCGCAGATCCACGGCCACATCGAAGACCAGGCCTTTGATCACCCGGACCAGCTTGCCCTGGGGAAACTCCTTCTGGAAGTGGAGGCCCCGCAGAACGCCTTTGGTGGAGCAGGATTGGTTATCCTGGACAAAGACCATGTCCAGGCCGTGCTCCGCCATGTCCCGCTGGTTATAGGTTTCCATAAAATATCCTCTGAGGTCGCCGTGGACTGTGGGCTCGATGACACATAAGCCCTGTATACCGCCCACGTTCTTTTCTACTTTGATCTGTCCCATCGTTGTAGCTCCTTTTATCTGTGCTCATTATTTGGAAATGGCCTGCCGGCAGGTCCGTTCTGGAGGATCTGCCGGCAGAGGCGGATGCGCTAGATATCGATCTCCTGCAGGTAACGGCGCAGGGCATCCTGCCAGGTGGGGAGGAGGGCGAAGCCGTTTTCGGTCAGCTTGCTCTTATCCAACCGACTGTTGAAGGGTCTGGCAGCTTTGGATATGCCGTACTGGGCTGTGGTGACCGGGGTCACGGTCAGATGTGCAGGCGCATACGCATCATGGCCCAGCTCTGCAGCCTGGCGGAAGATCTCGCAGGCGAACTGGTACCAGCTGATGTAGCCGCCTTCATTGGTGGCGTGGTAGACGCCGTAACGGTCGGTCTCGATCATGTCCACCAGGAGCCTGGCCAGGTCGAAGGTGTAGGTGGGGGTGCCGATCTGGTCATCGACTACGGTGAGGCGGTCGTGGGTCTTTCCGACAGTTAACATGGTCCGGATGAAATTTTTTCCGTTCTTGCCAAAGACCCATGCGATCCGGACGATGAAATATCGGTCCAGGGCATCTTGGACGACCTGCTCTCCCTCCAGCTTAGTCCGGCCGTAGACATTTAAGGGCTTATAGTCCTTGCAGTCCGGCTGCCAGGGGGTATCGCCCTGGCCGTCAAAAACGTAGTCCGTGGAGAGATAGAGGAGCTTGCAATCCAGACGGCGGCAGGCGTCGGCGATGTTCGCGGTCCCCATGACGTTGATCATATGGACCGTTTCCCTATTTTCCTCATCCTCGGCGGCATCCACGGCGGTCCACGCCGCGCAGTGGACCACCGCGTCCGGCCGCGCTTTTTCCAGCACGGTATCTACGGAAGCTTTATCTGTGATGTCCATCTCCTCGATGTCTACTCCGAGGGCTTCGTGGCCCCGTTTTTTTAATTCATTGACAACGTCATAGCCCAGCTGTCCTTTTACGCCGGTGACAAGTACCTTCATGTTCGTTCAAACCTCCTGTCTGTGCGTTCAGATCCTCCGCGCATACATCTTTTCATAATAATCCTGGTATTCCCCGGAAAGGATGGTCTCCCACCACTCCCGGTTATCCAGATACCACCGGATCGTCTTTTTGATGCCGTCGGCGAACTTTGTCTCCGGCAGCCAGCCCAGCTCCTGGAAGATCTTGGTGGGATCGATGGCATAGCGCATATCGTGTCCCTTGCGGTCGGTGACGTAGGTGATCAGGCTTTCCGGCTTGCCCAGCTCCCGGCAGATGATCTTGACGATATCGATGTTCTTCATCTCGTTGTGGCCGCCGATGTTGTAGACCTCGCCTTCCCGGCCCTTGTGGATGATCAGGTCGATCGCCTTGCAGTGATCCTCCACATAGAGCCAGTCCCGGACGTTCTCCCCTTTGCCGTATACAGGCAGGGGCTTGTCGTTCAAGGCGTTGGCGATCATCAGGGGGATCAGCTTTTCCGGGAAATGGTAGGGGCCGTAGTTATTGGAGCAGCGGCTGATGGTGACCGGCAGGCCGTAGGTCCTGTGATAAGCCAGCACCAGAAGATCGGCTGCAGCTTTGGAGGAGCTGTAGGGACTGCTGGTGTGGATCGGGGTCTCCTCGGTAAAGAAAAGGTCCGGCCGGTCCAGCGGCAGGTCGCCGTACACTTCATCGGTGGAGACCTGGTGGTAGCGCCGGATATTGTACTTGCGGCAGGCATCCATGAGGACGGCGGTGCCTTTGATATTGGTATCTAAGAAGACCTCCGGGTCTTCGATGGAGCGGTCCACATGGCTCTCCGCGGCGAAATTGACCACCATATCCGGATGCTCTTCCTCGAATAACGCAAAGACCGCCTTACGGTCTGTGATGCTCTCCTTTACAAAGCGGAAATTTGGGGCATCCATGACCGAGGCTAAAGTGGACAGATTGCCTGCATAGGTCAGGCAGTCCAGACAGATGATGCGGTAGTCCGGGTATTTCTTTAACATGTGGAAGATAAAATTACTTCCGATAAAACCGGCTCCGCCGGTAACGATGATCTTCATGATCGATCCTCCTTATTTCTTTGATGGTCCTGTATGTTGTGCGGGCACGGATATCCAGGTTAATGCAGCACATCCATATATTTTCCATCCAGTACATCTTTTAGATATTGTCCGTACTGGTTTTTCTTTAATACCTCGTAGACCTTTAATACATCTTCTTTTAAGATCCAGCCGTTAAGGTATGCGATCTCCTCTAAGCAGGCCACCTTGCGGTGCTGATGGGTCTCTACGGTCTTGATAAAGTTGGTGGCATCCACAAGGCTTTCATGTGTACCGGTGTCCAGCCAAGTAAAGCCCTGTCCTAAAAGCTCCACGTTCAATGCGCCCTTTTCCAGATAGATCCGATTTAAGTCGGTGATCTCTAATTCGCCCCGGGCGCTGGGCTTTAGATCCCTGGCATATCCTACAACATGGTTGTCATAGAAATAAAGACCGGTCACGCAGTAATTGCTTTTTGGATGGGATGGTTTTTCTTCGATCGAGACCGCTTTTCCCTCCTGATCGAACTCGACGATGCCAAAGCGTTCCGGGTCGTCCACATAATAACCAAAAATGGTCGCCCCTTTTCCGGTCTCCGCGTTCGTCAATGCAGTCTTTAATCGTTTTTTCAGACCATGGCCGGAAAAGATATTATCTCCCAATACCATTGCGACCGTATCATCGCCGATAAAGTCTTTTCCGATGATAAACGCCTGGGCCAATCCGTCGGGACTGGGCTGGACGGCATAGGAGAGCTGGATGCCGAACTGGCGGCCGTCTCCTAACAGCTCGGAAAAACGGGGTGTGTCCTGGGGAGTGGAGATGATCAGGATATCTCGGATCCCTGCGTTCATCAGAACGGATAAGGGATAATAGATCATAGGTTTGTCGTAAATGGGCAGAAGCTGTTTTGAAGTTACCATGGTCAACGGATAAAGCCGTGTGCCGGAACCGCCGGCTAAGATGATCCCCTTCATAAGCGAGGTCTCCTTTCTCTTTCTGGAGCGTATATCTTATATTATAGCAATATTAGCAGATGGTGGGGGATATTGCAACTATAACTTTGCGGCCGTTTTCGGAGCGATAAGAAGAGCGCCGTCCTGCTGGACTGGATGAGGGATCGTAAAGGCTTCCTCATCCGGACGCAGGCGGCGCCCTGGTCTGTGTGTTTTATTCTGTAACGTTGCTAACGTCAGCCAAAAACTCTTCTGCAGTTTTTCCGGATGCAACAAAAGCATCGATGACTTTTTGCTTTGCAGCTTCATCGGCTCTGGCGATGGCAGCTTTGCGCTGTTTCTTCAGGTCTGAGATCTGTTCTTGTAAGTCGGCGATCTTCTGATCGATCGCTGCGATCTCTTCTGATGGATTTGTGATCGCTTTTCTTCTTCCACGTGGCATGAAAAATACCTCCTTTTGATCTTTGATGGCCGTAAAAACGGCTCTATAAATGAGAGTATATCATCTCATGGAATGTATTTCAAGAGGATCTGAAAAATTTATAAAAAAAGTGAAAAAAGTCTGTACGGTCGCAAATAAGGACTTTTTTTATATTCCAAAAAGATCTGCTTTTTGGGGATATGCGCATCATGATCCGATCTTAAAAAATGGTTTTAAACGATCTTTTAGAGGATGTGGTGTTAGCGGTCACACAGATCGGTATAGGGTTTTGCTTCGAGAGGAAGAAGACTCTGATAAGCGGGACGGATGATCTTATCCACATTGATCAGCTCCTCCATCCGATGGGCGCTCCAGCCTACGATCCTGGCGATCGCGAAGATCGGGGTGAACAGCTCGGTAGGGATATCCAGCATGCTGTAGACGAAACCGCTGTAAAAGTCTACATTGGCGCTGACGCCTTTATAGATAGCCCGCTCGCCTGCGATGATCTTGGGGGCTAATGTCTCTACCATGGAATAGAGGGCGAAATCCTCCTCACGGTGTTTTTCCGCTGCCAGTTTTTTCACGAATCCTTTAAAGATCTTGGCGCGGGGATCGGAGATGGAGTAGACCGCATGTCCCATGCCGTAGATCAGTCCCTTTTGGTCAAAGGCTTCCTTGTGGAGGAGCTTGATCAAGTGATCCTTCACCGCATCCTCGTCGGTCCAGTCGCTCAAATGCTCCTTCATGTCTGCCATCATCTCCACTACCTTGATATTGGCTCCGCCGTGCTTGGGCCCTTTTAAAGAGGAAAGGGCGGCCGCGATCACGGAATAGGTGTCGGAGCCGGCGGAGGTGGTGACCCTGGTGGTGAAGGTGGAGTTGTTGCCGCCGCCGTGCTCCATGTGCAGCACCAGTGCCAGGTCTAAGACCCGTGCTTCCAGATCGGTGTACTTCATATCCGGGCGCAGCATCCGCAGGAGATTTTCCGCTGTGGCCAGATCGGGATCTGGGCGATGGATGTAGAGGCTGTCGTCGCATTCATAATGGTTGTAGGCGTGATAACCGTATACGGCCAGCATAGGGAACACGCTGATCAGCATCATGCACTGACGGAGCACATTGGGCAGGGAATTATCCGCCGCCTGGTCGTCGTAGGAGGCCAGGGTCAGGACACTCTTGGTGATCGAGTTCATGATATCCTTACCGGGGGCTTTCATGATCACGTCCCGGACGAAGTTGGTGGGGAGGAAGCTGCTCTTGGTCAGCGCCTCGTGGAAATCCGTCAGCTCCTTTTGATCGGGCAGCTTCCCAAATAAAAGGAGGTAGGAGATCTCTTCAAAGCCGAAGTGGTTGTTGGAAGCATCCAGAAAACCTTTGACCAGGTCATTGATATCATAG
>CAJUSS010000186.1 GCA_910588895.1 uncultured Lachnospiraceae bacterium | reverse complement strand
GCATGGAAGATACAGAAAAAAAGCTTACGTTCACCACCAGACCTACCGCCAAGGAGCTCTGGAAATTTTCGATGATCTATGCCAACAAAGGCCTGCGCGGCAGCGTGAACCTGATCTTAGTGGGCGGTTCGGTGTTCCTTTTGCTGACCAGATGGGATATATTGGAGGCTGTCCAGCGGCTGCTGCTGTTCGCGGTCATATTCTTGTTCGTGATCTGGCAGCCGGCCATATTGTACCCAAAGGCACTGCGCCAGGCAAAGGAGCTGGAAAAACAGCCGCCCCTCATCCTGGAGTTTGCAAAGGACGGGGTGACGGTGGATCAGGGCGGAGAAGGCGGCCATGTCCGGTGGGAGGATATCAGCAAGATCGAGATCGTAGGCGGCATGGTGATCGTCTACGGCGACCGGACCCATGCATCCTTGATCCCCCGTGGGGTCATGGGGAGCGATGAGGAGGCCTTCCGCCAGCTGGTGCGGGAAATGCTGCCCAAGGCCCGGCGCAGGGGTGTCTGAGATGAAAGCATCGGCTAAGGGGAGCCGGAAAGAGGAGCGAAAAGGATGGAGACAGTGACCACATATGGACCGGAGGAGACCTTCCGCCTGGGTGAACGGCTGGGAAAGGCCGCCCAGCCGGGCCAGGTCTATTGCCTGCAGGGGGATCTGGGCGTGGGAAAGACCGTATTTTCCCAGGGCTTTGCCAAGGGCCTGGGGATCGATGAGGTGGTGGCCAGCCCCACCTTTACGATCCTCCAGTCCTATGAAGGCGGACGGCTCCCGCTGCATCATTTTGATGTATACCGCATCTGCGATGTGGAAGAGATGGAGGAGATCGGCTACGAGGATCATTTTTACGGAGACGGGGTGAGCCTTGTGGAATGGCCGACCCTCGTTTGGGAGATCCTGCCGGAGGATGCGGTCTGGATCACCATCGAAAAGGACTTGGCACAGGGGTTTGACTGCCGCCGGATCCGGATCGGCGCAGAGAAGGCCAAAGACGGCATGCGGGGAGATGAGACTGGGAGAGAGGTGTGATCGGGATATGAAGATCTTAGGGATAGAGAGCTCTTCTCTGGTGGCCGGCGTGGCTATCGTGACAGACGGGGTGCTGACAGGGGAATATGGGGTGGACTATAAAAAGACCCATTCCCAGACCCTGCTGCCCATGCTGGATGAGCTGGTAAAGCTTTTGGAGCTGGATCTGGATACGATCGACGGGATCGCGGTGGCAGCCGGGCCGGGATCCTTTACAGGGCTGCGGATCGGTTCCGCCACGGCAAAGGGGTTGGGCTTAGCCTTAAAAAAGCCTCTCCTGCACATCCCCACATTGGATGCCATGGCATATAACCTGTGGGGAGCAGCGGGCCTGGTCTGTCCGATCATGGATGCCAGAAGATCCCAGGTCTATACCGGACTCTACCATGTGGAGGCGGAGCTGCAGGTCGTGAAGGGGCAGTGCGCCATGGGCGTGGACCGGCTAATCCAAGAGCTGAACGGCATGGGAGAACGGGTGCTGTTCTTGGGCGACGGCGTTCCTGTATATAAAAAGGCGCTGGAAGAGGGGCTCATGGTCCCCTTTGCCTTCGCTCCGGCCCAGAGCGGCCGGCAGAGGGCGGCCTCCGTGGCGGCTTTAGGAGAGCTCTATATGGCGCAGGGAAAGACGGAGACGGCTGCGGAGCATAAGCCGGAATATCTAAGGAAGCCCCAGGCGGAGCGTGAAAGAGAAGGAGACCGGACATGATGGTCCGGGATATGGTCCCAAAGGACTTAGATCAGGCTGCCCAGATCGAGGCTGCCTGTTTCCTTGAGAGCTGGTCAAAGACCCTTTTGGAGGAGAGCTTAAAAAACCCGCATAACCTCCTTTTGGCTGCAGAGGAGGGGGGCAGGCTGGTAGGTTATGGAGCCGCCTGCGTGATCGGCGAAGAAGGCGAGATCTGGCGGCTCGCGATCTTAAAAGACTATCGGCAGAAGGGCCGGGGCAGGGAACTGCTGGATGCGCTGGTAGAGGCTGCAAGAGAAAAAGGGGCCAGGGCTATGACCCTTGAGGTGCGGGAGTCCAATCTTGCCGCCCGCAGGCTCTACATTTCCGCCGGATTTAAAGAGGAAGCCAGGCGGAAGGACTATTACCGGAAGCCTAAAGAGGATGCCGTCATCATGTGGGCCAGAGGGCTTTAACGGCCGGACCATGCAACAATTACCACTTAAAATCGACAAAATCTGCGTTATACTTGGTGCAAGGGAAAACGATCAGTTTCCTGCTGCGCAGAGCAAAGGCCTTGCGCGTCGATCTTAAGAAAGGTGAGGATGTTATGAGACGATACGGTAAGAATGGACAACTGGAGACGGTCATCTGCAACAGATGCGGCAAGAAGATGGTAGTGGAGAGGGGTATCCTGCGAGAGGGCGCCCTGATGCTGGATCACAGCTGGGATTTTTTTTCCGAGAAGGATGGGGAGGTCCATCATATCGATATCTGCGAAAGCTGTTACGACGACTGGGTGGACCAGTTTAAGATCGCGGTAGAGGTGGAGGAGCAGACGGAGCTTTTATGATCGCGCTGCCCTCTCTCTGCAGCGGTGCGCGCATGTCTTGAGTGCGAGGGAGGGGAAGCTATGTTAGATGTCTGTCTGTTAGGGACGGGAGGGATGATGCCGCTGCCTTATCGGTGGCTCACGTCCCTGATGACCCGTTGCAAAGGGAGCGATCTGCTGATCGACTGCGGAGAAGGCACGCAGATCGCGCTGAAGATAAAGGGCTGGAGCCCGAAGCCGATCGACCATATCTGTTTTACCCATTATCATGCCGATCATATCAGCGGCCTGCCCGGTCTGCTCCTGACCATGGGGAACGCGGAGAGGACCGAGCCGCTGACCCTGGTGGGGCCAAAGGGCCTGGAGCGAGTGGTGGGAGCCCTCCGGACGATCGCGCCGGAGCTCCCTTTTTCCCTTAAGTTCATCGAGCTGACAGAGGCAAGGCAGCAGCTGCAGCTGGGCCCTTACCAGGTGGATGCCTACCGGGTGGACCACAATGTGACTTGTTATGGCTATGCCCTGTCTATCCCGCGGACTGGACGGTTCGATGTGGAGAGAGCCAGGGCGCAGCAGATCCCCCAGAAGTTGTGGAACCGGCTGCAAAAGGGGGAGACCATAGAAGAGGATGGCCGGATCTACACGCCCCAGATGGTCCTGGGACCGGACCGGAAAGGGCTGAGGGTGGCCTACTGCACCGATACCCGGCCGGTGCCCGTGATCGCGGAATACGCCAAGGACGCGGATCTGATGATCTGCGAAGGGATGTATGGAGAAAAGGATAAGACGGCAAAGGCGCGGGCCTATAAGCACATGACGGTCTATGAGGCGGCTGCCCTTGCAAGGAAGGCCGATCCCAAGCTGCTGTGGCTGACCCATTACAGTCCATCCATGACGAAGCCGGAGATGTTCATGGAGGAGGTGCGGGAGATCTTTCCGCGGGCCAAGGCGGCCAGAGACGGATGGAGCATGGAGCTGGGATTTGATGAGGAGTAAGCGCGCCCCTGTGAGACGGAGCGCGTTCGCAAGATGAGAAATGAGCATGAGGATAGAAGGATGAGCATGAAGGAAGAGATCTACATCCTGGCGATAGAGAGTTCTTGTGATGAGACGGCGGCTTCAGTGGTGAAAAACGGGCGGGTCGTCTTATCAAATGTCATCTCCTCGCAGATCGCCCTCCATACCCTATATGGCGGAGTGGTGCCGGAGATCGCGTCCAGGAAGCATATTGAGAAGATCAACCAGGTCATAGAGAGCGCCTTGGAAGAGGCGCATATGGAGCTGGAACAGATGACCGCGATCGCGGTGACCTATGGGCCCGGTCTGGTGGGGGCCCTTTTGGTGGGTGTAGCCGAGGCGAAGGCGATCGCCTATGCGGCTAAAAAGCCGCTGATCGGGATCCATCATATCGAAGGGCACATCTCGGCCAATTATATCGAACATCCAGATCTGGCCCCTCCGTTTGTATGTTTGGTGGTATCCGGCGGCCACACGCATCTGGTGATCGTAAGAGACTATGGTGAGTTTGAGATCGTTGGACGGACTCGGGACGACGCGGCCGGGGAAGCTTTTGACAAGGTGGCAAGAGCCGTAGGCCTGGGCTATCCGGGAGGTCCGAAGATCGACAAGGCCGCCAGGGAAGGCGACCCGGAGGCGATCTGGTTCCCCAGAGGGAAGGTCGAGGGCTCACCCTACGACTTTAGCTTCAGCGGACTGAAATCCTGTGTGTTAAACCATATCAACCATGCCAAGATGATGGGGGAGGAGATCTGTGTGCCGGATCTGGTGGCATCCTTTCAGGCGTCGGTGGTGGAGTCCCTGGTGAGCCGGACCGTGATGGCGGCAAAAGGATACGGCTACACCAAGGTAGCCATCGCCGGAGGAGTGGCATCCAACACTGCGCTCCGTTCCAGGATGAAGGCAGTCTGTGAAAAGGAAGGGCTTTCCTTATATCATCCATCTCCTATATTTTGTACAGACAATGCGGCCATGATCGGCGTGGCCGGCTATCACGAGTATAAAAAAGGTGTCCGGAGCGGCTGGGACTTAAATGCAGTCCCCCATCTGAAACTGGGAGAGAGATAAAAGCCAAAATAGATCAGGACCGGGCCGGATAGAGCGGCCTGGTCAGAAAGGGATAAAGGAGAACGGGGGACGGAAGATGGGAGAAAAGATAGGAGCTGTCGTCCTGGCGGCAGGGCAGGGAAAGCGGATGGGGACAGAGGTTGCCAAGCAGTTTTTAGAGCTGGAAGGGAAGCCTCTCATCACCTATGCTCTGGAAGCCTTTGAGGCCAGCCCTGTCAATGAGGTCATCCTGGTCACCGGTCGGGACCAGATCGCCTACTGCCAAGATCAGATCGTAAAGGCCTTTGGCTTTTCTAAGGTGGCCGCGGTCGTCTGCGGCGGGAGGGAGCGTTATCATTCCGTATATGAAGGCCTAAAGGCCTTTCGCCGTGGCTCGGCCCCGGACTATGTGCTGATCCATGACGGCGCCCGCCCGCTGGTCACGGATCAGACGATCCGCAGGACGATATGTGGAGCGGTCCGTTACGGGGCCTGTGTGTCGGCTGTGCCGGTAAAGGACACGATCAAGGTCAGCGACAAGGAAGGCTTTGCGGCAGAGACACCGGACCGCAGGAGGCTGTGGCAGGTCCAGACCCCCCAGGCCTTTCGGTACGAGCTGGTATATCAGGCATACGAGAAGATGCTGGCAGATCCCGGGGGGCAGGAGCGGATCACCGATGACGCGATGGTGGTGGAGACGTTCCTGGGAGAGCGGGTAAAGCTGATCGACGGCGACTACCAGAACATCAAAGTGACCACGCCGGAGGATCTGCCCATAGCCGCTGCTCTTTTGCGGGGCTGACCGCTCCGGCCCTCCGGATGCCGGGCAGCTGGCATGCGACAGATCAAAAAGCCAGCCGGCTAAAGCGGCTGCGACATATCTCTGCGGTAGGATGTTCTGGCGTGGATGTGGAGAGTGAACGGATCGTAAAAAAGATCGAAAAAAGTAAAAAAAATAGTTGACAGATCCAGGTGCCCATGGTAAAATAATCAAGTCGCGCTGAGGGAGAAGAGAAAAGCCCGCATCGACCGACTGAAAAAAATAAAAAAAGTTCTTGACAAACCGTTGCTGATCTGATAAAATAGCAAAGCACGTTTGGAGAGATATCGAAGTGGTCATAACGAG
>CAJUSS010000185.1 GCA_910588895.1 uncultured Lachnospiraceae bacterium | reverse complement strand
TGCGTGATCCGTCCCACGGTCCAGGAGGGCTGCATGCTCAAGATCGACTCGGATGGCGGCAGCCCGGACGTGAGGATCCGCGCCTGCGTCCGAGGGAGGGGGTACCGGAGGACCTTTCTGCATCCGGACCGCCTGCGCTATCCCATGAAGCGGATCGGGAAAAGAGGGAGCGGGAAGTTTGCCCGGATCAGCTGGGAGGAGGCGGTCCAGATCATCGCCGGACAGTGGGCCAGGATCCGGGATACCTATGGGCCCGGCTCCCGGTATGTGGTCTATGGCTGGGGGGTTGCCGGGATCATGCGCCCCAACCGTCTGGCCAAAAGGCTCCTGGCACTGGACGGCGGGTATCTGGACCATTTTAACAACTACAGTTCAGCTTGTGCCAGCTATATGTCGCCCTATATCTATGGGATAGCGGACTGCGGCAACAGCCCGGCAGATCTTTTAAATACCAGGCTTTTGATCCTCTGGGGGGATAACCCGGCGGAGACGGTCTTTGGACCGGAAAAGAGCGCTTATCTGTCCAAGCTGAAGGACAAGGGCGTGAAGATCGTCGTGGTGGATCCCAGGATGAGCCAGACGGCGGTGGCTTTTGCCGATGAATGGATCCCCATCCGGCCCTCCACAGACAGCGCGCTGGCAGATGCCATGGCCTATGTGATCTGGTCGGAGGGGCTCCAGGACCAGCATTTTATGGACACCTACTGCCTGGGCTTTGATGAGGAGCATATGCCGGAGAAGATCCCTGCCGGGGAAAGCTACCACGCCTATCTCTTTGGGGAAAAGGACGGGATACCCAAGACGCCGGAGTGGGCGGAGAAGATCTGCAAGATCCCGGCCGGGACGATCCGTCGCCTGGCCGAGAGCTATGGGCGGACAAAGCCTGCCTGCCTCCTTCCGGGCCTGGGGCCCCAGCGTCACGGGAACGGGGAACAGACCACAAAGGGCCTCTGCATGCTGGCCTGTCTGACCGGCAATGTGGGGATACCTGGCGGCGGCAGCGCCGGGGCCGGGGAGCTGAAGGAGAGGGAGGGGATCCGGCTCTTCACCGATCAGGCCCCAGATCCCTATCCGGGCAAGATCCCGGTGTTCTTGTGGACCAAGGCGATCGAGCACGGGACCGAGATGACCCCAGGGGAAGACCGGATCTGCGGGGTGGAGCGGCTGGAGAGCAACATCAAGATGCTGGTGAACTTAGCCGGCAATGCCCTGGTCAACCAGCACGCGGATATCCACGACACCATACGGATCTTGGAGGATGAGACAAAATGCGAGTTCATCCTCTGCTCCGACATCTTCATGACGCCCAGCGCCCGCTATGCGGACATCCTCCTTCCGGCCACCTCGGTGTTCGAGGGGGAGAACATCACCGGCCCCTGGCGCGGCGACAGCTACCTGCTGAAAAATAACCAGGCTCTGGACCCGCCATTTGCCTGCCGCTTTGAGTGGGGATGGCTAAAGGAGGTGGCCGCCTGTTTAGGCCTGTACGACCAGTTCGTGGATGGCCGTCCGGAGCTTTCCCAGTGGCTGGAGGCAAATTACGAGATCCTGCGGCAAAAGGAGAAGGAGCTGCCGGACTATCCGACCTTTTGCGCAAAGGGAGGCTGGCAGTATAAGGAAGAAGCCCGCTATATCGCCTTTGAAAAGGAGATCCGCGATCCGGTCCGCTACCCCTTTGCCACTCCTTCCGGGAAGATCGAGATCTTTTCTAAGAGGCTCTACGACTTTCACCAGCAGGATATCCCGGCGATCCCGGGCTTTATCCCCTGTCCGGAGGGGCCGGAGGACGAGCTGAGAAAAAAATATCCCCTCCAGCTGATCGGCTGGCACACCCGCAGGCGCTGCCATTCGATCCATGACAATAACCAGTGGCAGGAGGAGGTGGAGCGTCCCGGCCTCTGGATCCATCCCGCCGATGCCAAGGCCCGAGGGATCGGTCAGGGACAGCTGGTGGAGGTCTTTAACGACCGCGGCCGTGTGCGCATCCCGGCGGTGGTGACGGAACGGATCATGGAGGGCGTGGTGGCCATGTCCCAGGGCGGCTGGTATACACCGGATGCAGAAGGGACAGACATAAGGGGGTCGATCAATGTGCTGACCTCGGCGGCCCATCCCACTCCTTTAGCAAAAGGAAACCCGCAGCATACCAATCTGGTCCAGGTGGCCGTATGGAGCCGGGAGCGTTGATAGGAAAAAGCGTTCTCGGCAGAAGAGAACGGCGCAAGGGAATGGCCGCGGAAGAGAAAGAAGGTTTTGGATGATCACGTTAAGATCCATACGAGGAGCCACTGTGGCGGCCACCTATAAAAAGGGCGAGCATGTCTATATGAGCAAAAGGGTGGGAAGCTTAAGGCGGATAGAGATGGGGGAGGACCAGCTGATCCAGGCGGAGGTGGCGGGCACCACCCGCGGCGCCCGCTATGAGGTGGTCCTGACCCATCGGGGAAAGATGGATATGTGGAGCAGCTATGCTTGCACCTGTCCGGCGTTCAGGACATATCCAAAGATGTGCAAGCATTGTGTGGCGGTAGCTATGAAGATGTACTATATAGAGAACAGCCTGGGATCAAAGAACGGTGGGGTGTCCGCAAGAGGAACGAGCCTGGCGGCAGTGGACGGCGAAAGTCCTGCAGAGAGCGATAAGATCTTGGCAGCGGGAGGCGCAGGCATGTCGGAAGGAAGCCACAGCCAGCCGGCGGGGAGCGGAGAAAGTCGCGCAGGAGGTGGCGCAGGCATGTCGGAAGGAAGCCACAGCCAGCCGGCGGGGAGCGGCGAAAGTCCCGCAGCAGGCGGCAGAGGCCAGTCGGCAGGCGGAGGGGCTCTCCCGGCCAGGCAGCGGGCACGGGTCAGGCTGCGGGCCACGGACGAAGCCCTGACGGATATCATCTACGCCAGCTCCATGAAGGAGAAAGCCAGATACCTGCAGCCGGAGCTGACTGGGAAGGTGGAGCTGATCCCGGTGTTTGAGAAGAGCGAGCGGTATTGGAGCCTGGAATTTAAGATCGGGGCCGCCCAGAAATATGTGCTGAAGAACATCACCCAGCTGGTGGAGGCGGTCCGGAGCCATGACTGGGTGGAATACGGGAAGAAGCTGGCCTTTTATCATGAATGGAGCGTTTTCACACCCAGGAGCCAGGCGCTCTTAAAGGTCCTGGAGCAGTACATCCTCCAGGAAAAGAACGTGATCTGGAACTACCACTGCCGTGGGAGCTATTACGGTCACTACGAGCATGGGGAGATCTTGACCAGACGGAAGCTGAGCCTTTCCGATAGCTGGCTGGTCCGGTTCGCCGAGGTGCTGGCCGACGGAAGCTATCCCTTTAACGGGACCGGGAATATGAAGCCGGAGCTGGAGATCAAAAAAGGGAACCCGATGGTGAAGGTGCAGCTGATCGCCCGGCCGGAGGGCGGATATCGGCTCATCGTGCCTCCTGCGGAGGCATTTATCGGGCAGGATCGGATCTGTATACGGGCGGGGAGCTCCTTATATGTGTGCAGCCGGGAATTTTCGGAGCCGATGAAGATGATCGCCAGCCTGTTCACCGGCTATCGGATGGAATACACCATCCACCCCGACGATGCCAGCGCCTTCTGCGCATCGGTCCTTCCGATCCTAAAGCAGTATACCAGCTGCGATACGCCCCAGGAGCTGGTCCGATATGAGCCTGCGCCCTGCCAGATCCAAGTCTATCTGGACCGGCAGGAGGAGCAGGTCACAGCCAGGGCAGTCTGTTCCTACGGGGAGACCAGCTACAACCTTTTAGAGGAGATCACGGTCAGCAGGCTCCACCGGGACTTTGAGAAGGAGCAGGGCTTTTTAAAGGTGCTGGAACAGTTCTTTGTCCGCATAGATAAGCGGCAGCAGCTTTTTTTGCTCCCGGAAGAGGATGAGGACCGGCTGTACCTTCTGCTGGATGAGGGGATCGGGCAGCTGCAGCAGCTGGGGGAGGTCTTTATCTCCGACAGCTTAAAAAAGCTCCAGATCGTGCGGCCGCCCAAGGTCTCGGTGGGGATCGGGTTTAAGGCCGGTCTTTTAGACGTGGATATACAGGCAAAACGTCTGCCCTTGGATCAGATCGAAGCCATCCTCCAGGGCTACCGCAGGAAAAGGAGATTCTATCGGCTGCCGGACGGGGCCTTTTTACGGCTGGAGGACAATGGCCTCTCTGCGGTGGCAGAGCTGGCAGAGGGGCTGGACTTAAAAGGGGAGCAGCTGGCGGAAGGCCATCTGACCATCCCGGGCTACCGTTCCTTTTACTTAGACCAGATCCTGCGGGAAAACGGAGGGGACATCCAGGTGGACAGGAGCCAGCGCTTCAAGGCTCTGCTCCGGGATATGAAGAACATAGAGGACAGCGACTTTGAGGTCCCAAAAGAGCTTAAGGCCACCCTGCGCTCTTATCAGAAGTTCGGATTCCGGTGGATGATGACCCTGCAGAAGCTGACCTTTGGCGGGATCTTAGCGGACGATATGGGATTGGGCAAGACCATCCAGACGATCGCCTACCTGCTGGCCCAAAAGCAGGTGGCGCAGGGGCAGACGGTCCAAGAGCAAGTGGCCAAAGAGAAGATCGCACAGGAGGGAGCGGTGAAAAAGATCCGCTACCTGGGTCTGGTGGTCTGCCCTGCGTCCCTGGTCTATAACTGGGAAAGTGAGATCGGGCGGTTCGCCCCCACCCTGTCCGCTGTCACGGTGACGGGGAGCGCGGCTGCCAGAAAGGCGAAGCTTTTGGCCGGGGAGGGGGATGTGCTCCTGACCTCCTACGACCTTTTGAAGCGGGATGTGGAGGTTTACCAGGATATCCGTTTTGAAAACGTGATCATCGACGAGGCTCAGAACATCAAGAACCATACCACCCAGGCGGCGAAGGCGGTGAAGACCCTGGACAGTGCTCAGCGCTTTGCCCTTACAGGGACGCCGATCGAGAACACGCTCAGCGAGCTGTGGAGCATCTTTGACTTTTTGATGCCGGGCATCTTGGACCGCTATAAGCATTTTCGGGAGGCCTATGAACAGCCGATCGCGGCGGACCAGGATGAACGGGTGGCCGCGCGGCTAAAGAAGATGATCCGCCCCTACATCCTCCGCAGGCTGAAAGGCGATGTGCTGAAGGAATTGCCGGATAAGATCGAGAAGATCGTCTACTCGCGGATGGGAGAGGAGCAGAAGGCGCTGTATGACGCGAACCTGCAGAAGCTTTTGGCCTCGCTGGAGGGACAGAGCCAGGAAGGATTCCGTGCAGGCAAGCTCCAGATCCTGGCAGAGCTGACCAAGCTGCGGCAGCTCTGCTGCGATCCTGCTATGGTGTATGAGGATCATAAAGGCCCGGCGGCGAAGGTGGAGACCTGTCTGGAGCTGATCCGCAGCGGGATCGCCGCAGGGAACCAGATCCTTTTGTTCTCCCAGTTCACCACGGCGCTTACGATCATCCAAAAAAGACTGGAGCAGGAAAAGATCTCCTGCTATGTGCTGACCGGGAACACGTCCAAAGAAAAACGTGCCAGCCTGGTGGAGGCCTTTAGCCGGGATAAGACACCGGTGTTTTTGATCTCCTTAAAAGCCGGAGGGACAGGCCTGAACCTGACTGCTGCCTCCATGGTGATCCACTTCGATCCCTGGTGGAACATGGCAGCCCAGGACCAGGCTACCGATCGGGCCCACAGGATCGGGCAGAGACAGGTGGTCACCGTGTACAAGCTCCTGATGAAGGACACCCTGGAGGAAAAGATCCACAAGCTCCAGGAGCAGAAGGCCCGCCTCTCCGACGAGATCATCTCCGGGGGGAGCATCCGGGATACCCTGGCTACGAAGGAAGAGCTTTTCGCGATCC
>CAJUSS010000184.1 GCA_910588895.1 uncultured Lachnospiraceae bacterium | reverse complement strand
TTCGAGCCCTGTAGGCCCCATATATCTGGCGGAATAGCTCAGCTGGCTAGAGCACACGGTTCATACCCGTGGTGTCGTTGGTTCAAGTCCAATTTCCGCTATCTAAAAGACATCTACCATTTGGCAGATGTCTTTTTTATGTGTGATCTTCAGATCCATCAGCCGTCAGATACCCTTCCATATCTGTTCAAGCTTATATCGTGCTTAGATCATAACCGGGTAAATTTAAATAGGATAAAGCTTCCATCATCCGATCCATACTCTTCGATCATTTTGATCTGATATACACCTGGGATCAGATCGACTTGGTAATAAGGCTCGGAATATCCGGGTTTCAGATCGCATGCCGGGAATAGATAGGATCTATCATCAAAAACTCTGTATCCTATCCCTGTCTCGCTGTATCGATCATCAGGGATCTTTCCAAGGCTTTCAAGAAACCTCTCTTCATCGATCCCCTCTTCTACATAGATCGATACAACTAAAATACCACCATCACCATTTTCATTCGATACCCATGTGCTCGGCCCTTCCTCGCTGATGACGATACAGCTTCCATCTCCTAGTGCCATTTCTGTGATATACGCACCATCTACCTCTTCCGTTTTATGATAAAGGCCCCGTTCCTCCGTACCCGCATCTGCCTCCCAAAGGCCTATAAGCCTCTTTTCCATCAACAAATGCGGTCCGCCAGTCCCCCAAACCCAAACTCTTTCCATATCGATCGACCTTTCCAGACCAAAGCCCCCGCTGCCAGATCTCTTAAGAACGCCTTTCGACTATGACCTCTCGCCTTATGATGGCGACCGTGCAGCGCCGCTCAGGGGACCCCCGGTATCTCCGGCCGGTCCTCCTTAGGTGTGAACACCGAGCAGGGCTTCCATGCCTCTTCCAAGATCAGCAGTCCCTCTACCATCTCCTCGATCTGCTCCCACTCCTCCGGTGACAGATCCATAAGCGCACCGCAGATCTTCCCGTCGTGATAATAGTCCTGGAATGTATAATGATCTTCCGGATCCCCTTCTTTTAGTTCCTGACTGCCCGTATACTTCGTCTTGCTATAGTGCTTTTCTCTTATCTCCCAGTCCCGTGGATCCGGCCCTTCGATGTACCAGTCCCTGTCATCCTGGTACCACTCTACTACCAGGACCCTCCCATTGATCAGAGGGAGACTGTAACAATGTGGATCCGCCGACATATAAGTCCTCCACATCTTGATGTGGCCATCCTCATAGCGGAAGTAAGCCGTCGTGTTGACCCGGTCCGGGTAAAGCCGCAGCAAAAGCTCTTTTGTCCCATCCTGATCAAAGTCCATGAGGAGATAGCTCCAGCTGCATCTCCCGTCCCCTTCTTCAAGATCATCCTCATAAGAGGCTTGAAGGCCGCCCCAGCGCTCATCCTCCACAATGGAGAAGTCTCCCTCCAGCATGGTCTTATAGGCCTCCCATTCCTCCCCGCTCTCCTCATTGATCGGCAGCGCGGCGGTCTCCTTCAGCAGATAGCGGGGCGGCGGTTCTTCGCCAGGGAGATAACCCTGCTCTCCCCCGTCCCCAAACAGCGCGGCAAAGGTCATAGGATGGGGCGCATCCTTTATCATCCTCACATACGCCTGCCGCAGCCGGGTCACCGCATCCTCACCTGTCACCGTATACTCCTGCCCATCGATCGTCACCTGGCAGGTATATCCATCCTCACTGTTCCAATGATAAGATGCTGGACTGCCAGATCTTCCGCCTACAGACTCATAGTGATAAAGATACACATAATAGCCATCCGCCGGTCCGGAAAGATCGGCATACATCTGCCCTGCCCCCAACAGCCTCCACCCCGGCTCCTTCTGCTGATACAGCTCCACCTCATCTTCTTCCGGATGATACTTTAACACACAGGGACCTTCCGTGTCAATGATCAGCTCCGGCAGGCCGTCGTCATCATAGTCCTGGTAGAAAAAGTCCGACTGACGGACCGCTTTCAGGAACGCCTCATCCTCCATCCCCTCTCCATCCGGGAGCAGCTCTCTATAGGTGACGGTACCTTCCCGGTATCGGATAGGGGCCTGGCCTGTGATGGCCTTTAAGAACGCCTCCTTATAGATCCGGTCTGTCCGGATATCATAACGCTCTGTGTCCACAGGGGACTCCCGGATGGTAAGCTCGATATCCGGGGCCTCTCCCGTGTTTTCATCCATGTTTTCATCCGTATTTTCGTCCGCACCCTCTCCGGCTGCTCTTCCTTCATCGGCACAGATCCCCTCATCGGCCCCGGGATCTGATAGCTCCACACCCGGACGACACCCCTCCATGAGCACACCGCAAAGGCATACTGCTGCTGCGGCGATGACAGCTCCCCATGTCTTTCTCCATCCCATGATATCTCCTCCAGACCTTTGGTCGTACCTATCCTTTTCTCCTGGCCATCGCTCCAATATCCCTTGATCGATCTTCTCTTCCTCGAACACCACTTTATCAGGTTTTCTTCATGTATCGCATCAGATCCGTTAACTCCATTTCTATCCGCTCCTTATCGTTGCTGCTTTATCTCCATTTGACGACCTGTTTTCTCTGTCATAGAGGCCGGTAACTAAGATCATCTATTTCCTTCAAAGCAAAAACCACAGGCAGAACACGCTCTGCGCGATCTCTCCCTCTCCATTATACTCGGTCTCCGCCCGGCTGCCTAGATGGTCAGCGACAAAAATACTGTTCACTGGTCTGCCAAAGGGTCCGCCGCATCCCTCCATTTGAACGCAAAAAAGCGCATAGTTTACATTTTACTGCTCCATGCGCCTTTACGCTGCTTTTTGATATTAAATTGCTGCTCATCTATGCCATTCGCATGACAAAAGGGACAGCTTTATCGTCCTCTTATAGCACCGATGAAGGCAGGGATGCCCACCAGATCACTCTGGTACCAGATCCCCTGGTACAGCTCCCGGCTCCTGGATCTTTCCCAGTTCTGCCTTGACCAACATAAATATGATCGATGAGCTGTCCAAAAACAGGGCCAGCAGAAATGCAAGCCAGGCCAGCAGTGGATGCGGACAAGTCAGATAGTAAATACCTCGTTCAACCCCATTCAGCTCTGTTAGGAGACTTCTTTGTAACCGCGCTATCTGATCGCAGGTTTCGATCACTTCTGGTCTGGCTGCGGATGGAAGCTGATAAAGATCGCTCTTCATACCTCCGTATACCGTGTTCCATCGAGCTCTCCATTCCCCCACGACCTCCTTAGATGGATAGGAGGCGACCATCGCTTCTGTGTCAGCTAACACCGCTCCCTGTTGTGCATCCTTGCAATGCTCCTGGACCAAACGGATGTCACGTAGTTTAGCCAGATGTTCCTTCAGCTTCATATAGACCTTCATCTTCTCTGCATAGACCGCATTATCCTTTTCCTTTCCCGACCGCTCTGAAAGGACTCTAAATACTTCATCTGCAAGTCTTTCTGCCTCAGACATCTCCTCTGCACCTAAGTCTTTCTGTCCGAGCAAGGTCAATATCTCAATAAAGCTAGATGCTATCACAACATCCGTGCTTTCCTTCAAAAGGGAAAGATAGCTTTGCAATGCCTCAAGATCTCCTATGATCTCCTTTATTTTTTTCCTTTCCTCTTCCAATATCCCTATATCTGCTCTACATTTATCTGCCTCCGCTGTATAGGCAGCGACCCGCTCCTCCAAAAACTGATCCATGGCCGTTCCTTTTTTGTACTTATATCGTTCCTTTGCAGCCTGTTCCGCTTTTTCATCCCACTCTATGTATTTTTCCTCTTTCTCCCGGATCTCTCTGTCCTTGTCCTTCACCTCCGCGTTATCCTCTGTTATCGTATCCTCCAGCATCTCCATCCTGTCCTCTGTAAGGATAAAGCTTTCCCCTTCCATCGCCTTTTTGGCTCCATCGATGATCTGAAGCATCTCCACGTCTTGAACGAATGCTTTTTTCAGAGCCTCTATAGCCTCAGCTCCGTTTTCCATTTGTATCGTCTCCGTGCTTGTTGTACCTGCCTGAAGCTCTGCCACATCTTCCGTGATCATCCTCAGCATATCGTAAAGATCCCTTTCTGCCAGATCTTTCAACGTCACCATGCCCCGCTGATAGCTTTCCACAAGCTTGTCCTGATCATCCCTCATGAATACAGAACGGTATACATGATCGCTTATGTAGACATAGGAAAAGCCTGCCGACCAGAAAACCGTTACAGCATAGACCAGTACGATCAGCATTTTCAATACCTTCTGCCTTACCTGCACAAATAGCATGGTCATTTTCCGGTTCATCCATAAAAGCAGCAGCTGGATCCCAAAGGATATGGAAAGCCCTCCCAGCCAGTCCCCATCAAAAAAGGTTTCGCTCATCCCCAGTGCCGTCGTTATAAAAGATAGGACAGCGAATATCCCCCAGGAGATCCTAGGCACATCCCATTCAAACGTACGCTCTTTTGGACTATCATCGATCCCGACACTCTTCATATCCCAGCCTCCCCAGCGATCACCTATCGATCTTCCAAAAATATGTACCTCACAAATCCCCGCATCCCCTTACTTATAACCTTCACCAGGATCTCATACAGATCTGGTATATCTGCTATCGTATCGGCCATCCTTTCCAGCAGATCCAGCACACTTTTGGCCAGTTTTTTCGTGATGGCATCTGCATACCTCCGGATCATCCCATCCCTCCTGACACACGAGCCAAGAAGCTTGTACACACAACGGTAAAACATCACCACCACGATCAGGCTGACAAGCCCCACCAGGAATATGACGACCGCTTTTCCTCCGCTCATCAAGGCGATAAGGTCTTCCATGGTCTTTCTTCCGAAAAAGGTAAATAGGAAGATACTCAGCAGGGCGGTAAGCCATCCCTCTACACTTTCGATCCCGGCCTCTATCTTTTTATCTACATCATGCACATTTCCCATCAATCTCCCTATTGTCTTCAAGATGCTGAACGTGACCATAGCCACACAACAGGCAGCAAGTAAAACGAGCACAAACACGCTTGTACAGTTTAGCATCCAGACTATGGCATCCCCCTCAACGATCTGCTCCAAAGCATTTTGGTCCTGTACAAGGAAATAAAGGATAAGCCCTGCTGACACCAGTATAGCGACTACGGCTGTCACGCCTCCGATAACAAGTCCAAGATCCAACTGAGACCTGTGATGCCGGTCTATAGGTCCTCTATATCTTTCATCATTAGATCCCTGTCTGTCATGCACATGCTCTATGGCGGCATCGGACATTTCATATGCACCGCTTTTCTTTTCCGGGAGATCATCCATTCCCTCGTCGAAGATCCGTTTATCCTTCTCCATCTCTAAAATCCCCCTTTCCAGTCTGAGTCGATCATTTTAAGAAAGATCGTTTCCTGAACATGTAGTCCCTCCTTTGAATATATGTGCGCTATTTCTTTTTTATATCATACAATATCCACACATTTATAAAGAGGAAATGGCCGGAAGACCGGTATTTTCAACAGTTTCATGCTTGCTGTGTACCTGACTGCTTGCATTTCGTCCGGGTACGTGGCCTAGGCGCACGTTTATCCATGTCCGGATCCAGGCGGATCACGAGCTCTCTGACACCATCCTGGTCCGTATCCGACCAACTCTTTTTTCATTTTATAGGATGGATACTATATCGATCTCTTATCGCAGAAGAGCAGATCTCTATCGGCGAAGACTATTTTCATTTACTGGAAAATACCTTATTTTAACATTGTACTAGCAATCCTGCATTTTTAAGATCACTTGATATGAAAACGAATAAAATGGGCATCGCGCCTAAATTTAAAACAAATGGTTGGTGTTCGGGGAGGTCGGCGGCCATCTGGAGGGGAGAGTACATGGTGAGGTATAC
>CAJUSS010000183.1 GCA_910588895.1 uncultured Lachnospiraceae bacterium | reverse complement strand
TGAGTTTACCTTTACGCCCCGTTTCCAAAAGCATTTCAAGGGTCTGGTATTTTGTGTCGGCTAAGGCATTGGATAACAGCACACTCCAGGTCAAGGTGGATTACAAGCCGATCATGGTCTTAGGCGAGACGGAGAAGGCCGGATGGAGCAATACCTCCGATACCCGCGCAGTTTGGAAGTCGGTGGAATACGCGCCCGGCTATTCGGTGACCCTGTATGGGGACAATAAGGTAGCCAAGCGGCTGACGGTGGAGACGAATTCGGTAGACCTGGCAGAATACATGAAGGATACGGATAAGACCTATTATTATGAAGTCAAGGCAGTCCCGGTCACATCCGATCAGAAAAAGTATCTGAAGGAAGGGGAGGTGGTCTCCTCCACCGGTCAGGAGCTGGAGTGGGATGACTCGGATGACAGCAGCGGGAGCAGCAGCAATGGCGGCCGGACCAGCGGCGACGGCGGGTCGGTCAAGGGCTATAATTATATCCTGCCGGATGGCAGTAAGGCGGTGAACACCTGGAAGAAGATCTCCGGTCAGTGGTATTATTTTGATCAAAACGGGAATATGGCCAGAGGCTGGCAGAACGTAGGCGGTTTTTGGTATTATATGGACCAGAGCGGGAAGATGCAGCACGGCTGGGTCACCCCGGACGGCGCAGGGGCCACCTGGTATTACCTGCAGGAGAGCGGCGAGATGCGCACCGGCTGGATACAGCCCCAGCCGGGGATCTGGTATTATCTGGAACCTACGGGCCTCATGCACCGCGGCTGGCTTCAGGATGGGGGCAAGTGGTATTATATGACCTATGAAGGCCGCACACATACCGGCTGGCTCCAGGATGGCGGGAGTTGGCGTTATTTTTTCGCAGATGGGAGCATGGCGGTGAACGGGGTGATCGATGGGTGGACGATCGGAGCAGACGGGATCGCCCGCCAGTAAGAGGAGATGACCGCTGTGCATACAGAGCGGTCGTCAAGACAGAACGATAGGATCGACGAGGAAAAGATAGAGAAGAGGAGCAGGGAACATGAGCTTAGTGACATCCGTATCCGGCCTGGAGGGGCTGGATATCCAGAGTGGGCGTACTGCCCAGGCACAAAAGACGGAGAAAGGGTTCCAAACGGTATTTAAGAATACATACAGCGGTACGGAGAGTATGGACGCGATCTTTGAGGAGGCCGCCTCCGCCTACAATGTCTCCGTGAACCTGATCAAGGCTGTGGCAAAGGCGGAGTCGGGTTTTAACCCCAATGCGGTCTCCAAGTCCGGTGCGATCGGCGTGATGCAGCTCATGCCTTCCACAGCCCGGTCCCTGGGTGTCACCAACCCTTATGATGCCAGACAGAACATCATGGGCGGTACGAAGTATCTGCGGCAGAACCTGGACCGCTTTAACGGCAATGTGAGCCTGGCTCTGGCCGCCTATAATGCCGGACCGAATGCGGTCCAGAAGTACGGCGGTATCCCGCCTTATCAGGAGACCCAGAATTATGTGAGGATCGTCACTTCCTACATGGGTGGTGCGCCGATCTATTCCGGAAAGATGGTGACTACAGGCGGATCTTCCGGCGGCAGCAGCTTAAACGGCCTGTCCGGGCTGAGCGCCTATGGCAGTCTTGGCAGCCTGGCGGCTTATGGGAGCGCGGCGGGTCTGTATGGGACCTCCTCCAGCAGTGTAGGGAGCATGCTGGGCAGCTCCGGCTCGTCGGGGAGTTCTGGTGTTTCCGGGATGGCTGGACTCTCTTCTTATAACCAGCTATCCGGTCTCTATGGGATGACGGGCAGCAGCGCGGATACCATGAGCATGCTGCTGGGCTCTGCCACGGTAGACGGAGATGGGGACACCATCTCGCTCAGCAAAGCGAATTTTGTCAGTCTGATCGAGATCCTGCGCCTGCAGATGATGATGAACGCCAGCAGAGAAGTGGGGAATATCACGATCTGAGGACAGGAGCTGTGACATTTGCGATAAAAAGTATAGAGGGGATAGAGGAGCATCATGAAATTAAAGGATTGTGAACGCTGTCTGGTATACGGGACAGATAACCGGCCGTTATCCAGAGCAAGGGTAGAGGTGAGCAATGAAGGCGAGATCCTGCTCTATTTTGCTACCACCAAGCTGCGGAGCGTCCGTTTTAAAACGATGGTGGATCTTTATGACGGGGCCCAGGGCGTGGTCCGGTGCCGCTGTGAGGTGGTCATCCAGAGAAATGACGGGCCGAGCAAGGCGAGCGAGCCCTGGATGGCAGTCTGCGAGGTCTTAAAGGTCCAGGAGGTCTTCCAGCGCCAGAAGGACTTAAGGGTGCCGGTGGAGATCCGGACAGAATTTTATCGGGAAGACGGCCTGAGCTTTTTTGGCACGATCCAGAACATAAGCGCAGGCGGTCTTTTCCTGGTGACCACCCAGGCTCTGAAGAAAAATGAGCATCTTTATCTCCACTATACCCACGGCATGGCTAACTATGAGATCGGGGTCCGTGTCCTCCGTCTGACCGGTCCGGCCAAAGGAGGCGTAGGCTATGGCTGCCAGTTCTTTGGGCTGCCGGGCGATGTGGAGGCCGCTATACGGAAATTTGTGTATATGAAGCAGCAGGAGAAATTGCAGAGGAAGCTGGTGCGGCAGTAAAGGAAGGAAAAGAAGGATTGAAGATAAACCTGGTGATGATCGTAAAGAACGAGGAGCGGACCCTGGAGCGGTGTCTGAAGGCGGCAAAGCCTTTAGTGGATGATATCATCATCGCCGATACGGGGTCTGCGGACAGGACTGTGGAGATAGCCAGGCAGATGGGGGCGGCAGTGTATCCGTTTACGTGGGTAAATGATTTTTCTGCCGCCCGTAACTTTGCCCTGGAGAAGTCCGATGGGGACTGGAACCTGGTGCTGGACGCGGATGAGACGGTGCGGTGGGGGAGTGGAGAGGCGGCGGGCGCATCGGTGGCGAGCGCGGCGGGTCTGCCGGGAGTGGCAGAGTTGGCAGGAGCTGCTGCAGAACGGCCAGGGCATGATCCTATGTCTGCGTATGCGCATGGGACAGGGGTGCCTCGGCGATGTTCGGACAAACGGAAAGAGCTGGAAAGGATCCTTGCAGATGGGGACCGGGCAGGGAGCGGAAAGTGGCTGGGCGGGATCACAAGATATGATGTCTATCAGGATGATGAGGGGATCAGTGTGAGCACATCTGTGCTCCCACGTATGCTCCCGCGAGGTGTCCGCTATATCGGTTCTATCCATGAGCAGCCTTCTGGGCCTGCCGGAGACTATCCCTGCTATGCGGTCCCTTTGGAGGCAGACCATGATGGCTACCTGTATGCGGATAAAGGGGAGAGGAACCTGCCATATCTGGAGCAGGCGGTGACGGACCATCCGGATGACAGCTATTATCATTTCCAGCTGGCCTCTACGCTGCGGAACTTGAAGAGACTGGAAGAAAGTTTGGCGCCTTTCCGGGATTTTTACCGTCTGGCAAAGCCGGAAGATGGATATAGGGCGGGCGGGATCGTGCTGTATCTGTATACCTTACTGGATATCGGTACATCGGCCTGTCTGGATGAGGCTGGAAAGATTGTAGAGAAGGAAGGAGCAGCGCTGGGGGGCTGGTCCGATTTCTGCTTCGTATGCGGCCTTTTCTACATGAAGCGGGTGCTGTCTGATGTGGAGCGGTATATCGGGCTTTTGCCGAACATCGAGAAATGCTATCAACGATGCCTGGAACTGGGAGAGCGCCCGGAAAAAGGCGGCGTCGTGGGGACCGGTTCCTTTAAGGCGGCGTATAACCTGGGAGCCTGGTATGAGGTCAGCGGGCAGATGGAGCTGGCGGTGCGGTATTACAGGATGGCGGCAGAGGAAGGGTACAGGAAGGCGGCGGAGAGGCTTGAGATGTTGAAAATCTGAAAAACACTCTTAACCTTCTTGGGATCTTGCCGATATAATAAACAAGAACAAGACAAGGACAGTTTTGGGTACGGTAGATCGATCAGAGGACCAGTCAGAAAGACAGATGGATTGGCGAACTGGATCGGGATCATGGAAGGTGGTTAGCAGATATGATCGTACGGAACAATATACCTGGAATCAACGCTACACGAAATAAAGGGATCTCACAGGCAAAGCTCCAGAAAAATCTGGAGAAGCTTTCTTCAGGGTATCGCATCAATCGGGCTGGAGATGATGCGGCGGGTCTTGCGATATCAGAATTGATGAGGAGCCAGATCCGAGGTTTGGATCAGGCCATGCGGAACTGTAATGACGGTATGAGTTTTACCAACACAGGAGATGGTGCTCTAGCAGAGGTCCATTCTATGCTGTCACGATTGAAGACTTTAGCTGTGCAGTCTGCGAACGGTACTTATAATACTGTGGCCAGGATGAACCTGGATGCAGAGCGGCAGCAGCTGTTGGATGAACTTGACCGGATCGGGGAGACGACCCATTTTGCGGGGATCAAGTTATTTGGCCATGACGATGCCCCTAAGGGGCCGCCGCTTCCGGAGATAGTCCCGAATGATGACGTGGTCTTCCAGGTAGGAGCTTCTGCAGAAGAGACACTGGTCATGGAGCGATATTATGTGGGCAGTGCTAATATGAACTTGGACCAGACCAGTTTTGCCACGTTGGCTGATTCCAATGCCGCTGTGCCAAAGATAGAAGAAGCGATCGAAGCGATAGCGGATGTCCGTGCCACCTTTGGCGCAGCCAGCAACCGTCTTCAGCATGCATATAACAATCTGTATGTCACGGATGAGAATATGAATGCGGCAGAGGCGCAGATCCGTGATACGAAGATGGCGGAGGAGTTCACAGACTTTACAAAGAACAATATCGTCCTTCAGTCTGCGAACGCTATGGCGGCCCAAGCGAATTCAGCGGTGGAGTTGGTCCTGAATCTCCTCCAGTAACAGAAAGTCATGGAAAAAGATGAAAAAGACGCTTAAGTTCTACCAAAAGCCGTCGATAATCATGAATGTAAAGCAAAGTTTATATACTTTACAGCGTTTCCGAAGTGAGGCCCTCTTCGGAAGGACTTGGGGACAGGGAAGTCCCTGAAATGAAAAAGTCATGAAAAATAGGAGGTAACTTTATGATCATTCAACACAACATAGCTGCGATCAACTCTTACAGGAACTTAGGGACCAACCAGAGCAATCTGAGCAAGAACTTAGAGAAACTGTCTTCCGGTTACAGGATCAACCGTGCTGGTGATGACGCTGCTGGTCTTGCTATCTCTGAAAGTATGAGATCACAGATCAATGGTCTGAACCAGGCTACCAAGAACGCTAACGATGCTATCGGCCTTATCCAGACTGCTGAGGGTGCTCTGACCGAGACCCACTCCATGTTACAGCGTTTGACCACTCTGGCCAGCCAGTCTGCAAATGGTACCTATAACTCTGTAGCAAGAGGGAACCTGCAGAAGGAAGTTAGCCGTCTGCTGGAAGAGATTAAGCGTATCTCTGATAATACTGATTTCAACGGTGTTAAGCCGATCAGTGCTGGTACGATTACATTCCAGATCGGACCGACAGCTAGTGAGACGCTTGCTTTAACTACCTGTGGTATGGCTCCTACCGATATCTCTATCAATACTATAAATGTTAGTACCTTATCTGGTGGTAATGCTGCGATTGACAAGATTAAGGCTGCTATCAATAAGGTTTCTGATTACCGTGCCGATCTTGGTGCGGCTCAGAACAGATTGGAGCATACCGTTAACAACCTGAAGGTTACATCTGAGAATATCACTGCTGCCGAGAGCCGTATCCGTGATACCGATATGGCGGATGAGATCACTGCATTCACGAAGAACAACATCCTTCTGCAGGCATCTCAGTCCATGCTGGCACAGTCCAACTCTGTACCGCAGAGCA
>CAJUSS010000182.1 GCA_910588895.1 uncultured Lachnospiraceae bacterium | reverse complement strand
GTGGGGATCTTAGTCTTTTTAGTGATCTTGGGGACCATGGTCTGCCTGATGAACAAGGCGGGAGGCTCTGCCGCCTTTGGACAGTTCGCCGCCACGAAGATCCATAGCCGGGTGGGGGCCCAGCTGACCACGATCCTCTTAGGTGTCCTGATCTTCATCGATGACTATTTTAACTGTCTGACCGTAGGGAGCGTCATGCGTCCGGTGACGGATAAGTTCCAGGTATCCAGAGCGAAGCTGGCCTACCTGATCGACGCTACTGCAGCCCCGGTCTGTATGATCGCTCCGATCTCCTCCTGGGCGGCTGCTGTCACAGGTTTTGTGGAGGGAGAGGACGGGTTTTCGATCTTCATGCGGGCGATCCCCTACAATTTCTATGCTATCCTGACCATCGTGATGATGGTGGGCATGGTCCTTCTGAAGGTGGAGTTCGGTTCGATGAAGCTCCATGAGTCCAATGCAGTGAAGGGAGACCTTTACACCACGCCCGGCCGTCCATACGGCCAGGCAAAGGAAGAGCAGCAGTCTGCCAAGGGGACCGTTATCGATCTTTTGATCCCCATCTTTTCGCTGATCGTCTGCTGCGTCATCGGGATGCTGTATACCGGCAGCTTTTTTGAGGGGACAGACTTTGTCACTGCCTTTTCCCAGTCGGATGCATCGCTGGGGCTGACCTTCGGCAGCTTTTTCGGACTGGTCATCACCATCGGGCTGTACCAGATCCGCCGGGTCCTGCGCTTTTCTGAGTGCATGGCCTGTATCCCGGAGGGATTCAAGGCTATGGTGCCGGCCATCATGATCTTGACCTTTGCCTGGTCCTTAAAGGCTATGACCGACAGTCTGGGAGCGGATGTGTATGTGGCCGGGGTCGTGGAAGCCGGCGCGAAGGGATTTTTGATATTCCTCCCGGCGATCATCTTTGTGGTAGGATGCTTTTTAGCCTTTGCGACAGGGACCTCCTGGGGGACCTTTGGGATCTTGATCCCGATCGTTGTGTCAGTGTTCCAGAACAGCAACCCACAGCTGATGATCATCTCGATCTCCGCCTGTATGGCCGGGGCTGTGTGCGGCGATCACTGCTCGCCGATCTCCGATACCACCATCATGGCCTCTGCCGGCGCTCAGTGCGAGCATGTGGGGCATGTGACGACCCAGCTGCCCTATGCGGTCACGGCGGCGGTCGTATCGTTCATCACCTATATCGTGGCCGGGTTCGTGCAGAGTGCATGGATCGCCCTCCCGGTGGGGATCTTGCTGATGCTCCTGGTGCTCATCGGGCTGAAGATGTCGGATAGTACCGTGAGTGAAGGATGACAGACCGGATGATAGAACAGAATGGAGCCCTGACGGACTCCGTTTTGTTCTATAAGAAAAAGGGGATAGTGGATATCATGAAAGCGAGAAAGAATATCTATCTATATCTGTTTGCGATCATCGTACTGATCTACATCGGTCTGCTGATCGCTCTCTACTGTTCGGAGTCCGCAGACCATGACGCGATGATCCGGACATTTGGAGATGCGTTCTGGTATTCTTTAGTGACCCTGACTACGGTAGGCTATGGCGATCTGGTACCGGTGACCCCGCTGGGCCATGTGGTGGGGATGATCTTCATGCTCTTGTCCGCAGGGATCATGATGACGGTGTTTGGCGCAGCGGTATCCTTTATCACCAATGAAGGGATGCCTCTCCTTATGCTCAGCCTGCAGAAGCGCAAAAACTGGTATTATTTCGCAGACCATGAGGTAGGATCCTATACGCTGGCTTCTAATATCTACAAGGAAGACCCAGATGCGCTGATCATCTACGGGGAGAAAAGGAGCAGCCAGAGCGAGATCCCCGATCATCCCTGCCTCTATCTGCGGGCTCCGCTGGATATGATCGTAGCAAAAAAGAAGGGGATCGGCGCCAGATGTAAGGTCTTTTTGATGAAGGAAAATGACATCGGCGTGAACAGCCGAGCGGCCGATCTGCATAAGCTTCCGGTAGAGGTCTATGCCAGAACGACGAACGGACAAGATGAGCTTTCAGGGAACATCCATTTTTTTCACAGCTATGAATGCTGCGCCAGGCAATACTGGCGTTCCAGACCCTTATGCAGCCATGAAGACCGGATCGTGCTCATCGGGTTCGGAAACTATGGGAGCAGTATCCTGGAGCGGGCGATATTGACCAATATCCTCTCGATCGAGCAGCATGTGGCCTATCATATCTTTGGAGACGGGAAGGATTTTCTTGCCGTGCATCATCGTCTGGGGACATTGTTTTCTCTGGATGAGGAGTCCGAGACGGGGGATTCGCTGATCTTTCACAAGGAGACCTGGACCGAAGCCCGATCGGTGCTGGAACGGGCAGACCGGATCATCATCTGCGAGGATGATGAGCAGGCAGGCTGGAGCATTTTTTGGACATTGAACAAATACTATAAGATCCGCGGACGCATCGACCTGCGGAGCAGCCGAAAGGCGCCGGGTGTCTCTTATTTTGGGGCAAATGAGGATATCTACACCTCCCAGCAGATCATCCGTACAGACTTGAACAAGGCGGCGATCATGATCAATGAGATCTTTTGCAGGTCTGTCACATATCCTACCCGCAGCTGGGAGGAGCTGGACGATCTTCACCGGCAGTCGAAGATCGTAGCTGCCGATCATCTCCTGATGAAGACCCGTATCCTTCTGGAAGACGGATCGATCACCGAGCTCACTGCCTCTGCAGTAAAGAAGGCCTATGAGCGATACCGTGAGACGGTGGTCTCGGAGGAGGTGCGGGAAAGGTATCGCAAGCTGGACCATATGCGCTGGCTCCGCTTCTACACCTTTTACAATTGGAGCTATGGCCCTGCCCGCATCGACGCGGAAAGAGAGCATCCGATGCTGTGCCGCTATGAAGAGCTGACGCCGGAGCAGAAAAAGGAGAGAGATGCGGCCTGGGAGCTGATGGGGAATATCTCGATGGAGCTTGAGTGAATGGGGAGACGCTCATCGACATGGTGAGCGAGGAGGAGATGGCAGGGTATCGTAAAAGCCTGAAGTCATTGGGATGAGGGAGAGAAGGGATCAGTTATCGAGCATATGGAGGAGTTGTGGATATGAAAAGACAGAGGGTGGATACCGGTCGGAAAAGGATGGGCATCATGATGGGGGTCCTGGCTATGACGATCTGTATCGGAGGGTGTTCAGGTACAGAAGGAAAGGATACACCAACGGAAAGAACAACAGAAAGCATTGGGATCGGTCAGGCGACAGCTCCGACGGCTCCGGAAAAGGTACTTTTTTCGTTTAAAGAGCGGGAGAGGGTAGATGAGGAGCTTCTGGAGGAATGCGATGTGTTTGCGTCTTTGGCGGAGCAGTATATGGAAGATACGCCTTTTATGCCCGCAGAGGACGGGCAGGCAGAAAACCTGGAGGAGCAGCTGTCGGGCCATTATGAGGTGGCAGGGCGGAAAGCGGAGGATGGGCGGGAGTATTATATGGCAGTGCGGCGTCGTGATGCACCGGTATATGAAGATCTTGATGAGTTGTCGGTAGGCTATGTGTATCGCGCCGGCTCCGTGGAAGAAGTGTGCCAGATCGGGTATTACGATGGGGATGCAAAGGAAACGGTGCTTTACGAGATCCCAGGCTATATTGTAGAGAGCTGTATGGACAGGGGATCGGAGAGCGCGCTGGACATGTTCTGTCTGATCCCGCAGAGCGCTTCGGAGGACGGGGTATTTTTGAGTGCGTTTCAGGAGAACGGGAGAAAGCAGCTGGAGTTTATAGGAATGCATCCAGAGCTTTCTTATCATGAGGAAGGGAAAAACTGTATCGTGTTCTATTATCAAGATGAGGATACGCTAGCGTTTTATCCGGAGCCCTATCCCTGCTATATCCACCTGGATGAGGGGGAAAGTGAAAAAATAAGGACACTTTTGGAAAAGGGGCAGGATCAGAAGCAGGGTTTTGCGGATCATAGAGAGGCGATAGAGTGGCTGAGAAAGGAAGCTCCCTCTGTCCGCACTACAGGAGCAAGTTTGGATCTGGACGGCAGAGTCTATGAGCTTCTGGGGAGCAGAGATGGCGGCGGATATGTGATCGGAAGGGAAGAGGATATGGCCTGCTGGCTGATGCGTGGAGAGCAGATCTATCCTTATGTGCTGGACAGGATCAAAGAGGCTGTGGGGAAGGATTATGGGGATTTTACAGACAACTGGTTTGACGGCGGGCTGGTAAAGGCTTCTCTGGTATTTCCCAGGATGGAAGAGGGAGAGGATGGAGGCTGGACCCCTATGGTCGGCAGGCAGACCATCACGGAGGCAGAAAAGCTGGAGCGGCTGTCAAAGCTTTTGGGCAACGCCATCCGGGGGCATGAGGCTTTGAACGGATGTCCTTATGTGGGGGTGCTGGAGCTGGAACGGGAAGACGGGGAGACACTGCAGATGTTCGTGGCTGCGGATTCCTGTGATTCGATCACGTACGAGGGGCGGATCGGATTTGAGTACGGGGAGCAGCAGGAACTGGCAGAGATCTTTGATGAGGCTATGAGGCAGGAGACACGATAGTCCTGTTAGAGGTTTATGATGATAAAGAAGAGATACGTTTGCATGCTGGCAGCGTTTTGCGCGTTTTTCCTGTTGGCCGGATGCCAGGGTGAAGCGCGCTTTCCCGTCTATCCGATGGAGGATCTGGAAGGACATAGGGAGGTCCTTTCTATAGATGGGGTGCAGTATCAGCGGGATCTGGCCAAGTACGGTGATGGACAAGCTTGCTATTACAGTGATGACGACCACTATGTCTGGACACTGGCCAGAGGCAGGGGGGAGCAGATCGGTGTCTGTGGCGAGGGAGCTGAGGGTGGAGGAGGACTTGCGGTCTATGAGGTGGCGGGAGATGAGGAGCGCAGGTTCCTCTATACCCAGCCCCGTAAGTATTCCTTTGGCGGCGTGGAAGGCCGTCTCTGGATGCGGGAGGATGTTTCTCTTGGATCGCCGGAGGCAGAGACGGTATCTGCTGTCACAGTCGTGTACGGAGAGGAGGAGAGTGCTTCCATACAGACAGACGATCCGGCCCTGATCGCTGCTCTGTTAGAGGCTTATAGCGGTGGCGGAGAGCAGGCAGAGGGTCCTTTTTTGGAACGTGACGGATGGTCCGGCATATCCCTCATCCTGCACCATAAGGACTACCCATTTCTCCAGTACAGGATCAAGTACCGCTGTCATCCAGTACAGGGAAGAGCCGTGTTCTGCCAGAGCGATAAGCGGACCTGGTCGGCTTTGCCGGAAGAGTGGGTGGGATTTTTGACAGACTGGCAAGATGTACGGCAGTGATGATCTTGGGAAAGTGTATTCCATTAGGGACGCTTTTGCGATATGATCGAAAGAGCAAAAAGACCGGGATGAGGAGCGATCCTGTGTATAAGGAGGTCAGAGGATGGACGATAGACTTTACATAGACAGTATAGGAGCCATGAGGGGAACGGACGGCTATGAAACCCTGCTTTCCGGCATCCGCCAGAGCTTTGCCCAGGCGGTGGAGGATGGGGCAGCGCTCCTGTTCACCACCGATGCGGCGGATCTATATACCTTGTTCCTGGAGGATATCCAGGAAGAGGCACGACAGTGCTACCGATGCAGCGCCTGCCGCCACTTTGTCAACCGGTTCGGAGGGCTGGTCAGCATCAACGCCGAGAGCGGGGAGCAGACGGCCGTCCTGTGGAGCGGTCAGGTACCAGCGTTCTTCCGGCAGGCCGTTGCGGCCGTCAGGGCCAAAGTAGAGGCAGCCAAGATCACAGGGATCTTTGTCACGGATAAAACAGAGCTGGGCTGTGCCCGGACGGGCATTTGGACACATATGGCTGTAGATGTGCCGGAGAAGATCGTCTATAAGGGG
>CAJUSS010000181.1 GCA_910588895.1 uncultured Lachnospiraceae bacterium | reverse complement strand
CCTTATTCAGAGTGATGGAGATACAAAGGATCTGTGAAGTCACGGCAACCCCGTTCGAGCGGTCCGGGAAGCATTCCCGGTCAGTGAGAGAGCGGAAGGTGCCAACCTGAGCGAGGACAGAGGAGGCTTTTTGGGCATAGCTCTAAGCTTCCGGCTGCGCGTCGAGCAATAAGAGGATTTGAATGCCGATCGCTTCAAGTCCGCTCGTATGCGGACTTTTCTTTTTTGCAGAGAAGGAGGAAGCGATGGAAAGAACATTATTTACTTCAGAGTCTGTGACAGGAGGACATCCGGACAAGATGTGCGATCAGATCTCCGACGCGATCTTGGATGCCTTATTGGCCCAGGACCCCATGAGCCGGGTGGCTTGTGAGACGGCGATCACCACTGGCCTGGTGCTGGTGATGGGTGAGATCACTACCAGCGGCTATGTGGATATCCAGAAGACGGTCCGGGAGACGATCCGGGAGATCGGCTATGACAATGCAGCATATGGCTTTGACTGCGACACCTGCGGCGTGATCGTGGCTTTAGATGAGCAGTCCACAGATATCGCCATGGGCGTGGATAAGGCGCTGGAGGCAAAGAAGGCGGCAGAGGACCAGATGTCTGAGGAGGAGCTGGATGCCATCGGCGCAGGCGATCAGGGCATGATGTTCGGTTTTGCTTCTGACGAGACGGAAGAATATATGCCCTATCCGATCGCGTTGGCCCACAAGCTGGCCAGAAAGCTGAACCAGGTCCGTAAGGACGGGACCTTGTCCTATCTCCGCCCAGATGGAAAGACCCAGGTCACGGTGGAATACGACGAGGAGGGGAAGCCGGTCCGTTTAGATGCGGTGGTGCTCTCCACCCAGCACAGTGCAGACGTGTCCCAGGAGCAGATCCATGAGGATATCAAGCGATATGTGTTCGATGTGGTCCTGCCAAAGGAGCTGATCGATAGAGATACCAAGTTTTTCATCAATCCTACGGGGCGTTTCGTGATCGGCGGCCCACACGGCGACAGCGGTGTGACCGGGCGGAAGATCATCGTGGATACATACGGCGGATACGCGCGCCATGGCGGCGGCGCTTTCTCCGGAAAGGACTGCACCAAGGTGGACCGTTCTGCAGCTTATGCGGCCCGCTATGTAGCAAAAAACATCGTAGCGGCAGGGCTGGCGAAAAAGTGTGAGATCCAGCTCTCCTACGCGATCGGTGTGGCACAGCCTACCTCGATCATGGTGGACACCTCCGGCACCGGAAAGGTCAGTGATGACCGCCTGGTGGAGATCATCCGGGAGAACTTCGACCTGCGTCCGGCCGGCATCATCCGCATGCTGGATCTGAGACGCCCCATCTATAAGCAGACCGCTGCTTATGGCCACTTTGGCCGGAACGACTTAGATCTTCCCTGGGAGAGGCTGGATAAGGTAGAGCTGTTAAAGAGATATCGGTAAGGACAAAAAGATACATATATTGGAAAACTTCCCAAGTGTTAGGATATTGGGAAGTTTTTCTTTTCATTTAGATCTTCAAATGCTATAATATCGGCAGACGACATTATACCTTATAGCTGAAGGCGTCCCGTTTTGAAGGAATATGCATCAAGGTGTGCCCTTTTTTGGCATGATCGTCCCTTCTTGACTGGATATCTCGATCGGGAAAGGAAAAATATGAAAAAAATGATATCGTGGAATGTCAATGGCCTGCGCGCCTGCATCAAAAAAGGCTTTTTAGAGTATATGCAGGCAGCAGGGGCTGATATATTTTGTATCCAGGAGAGCAAGCTGCAGGCAGGGCAGATCACTTTAGATCTGCCGGAGTACCATCAGTATTGGAACTATGCAGAGAAAAAGGGGTATTCAGGGACGGCCATCTTCACCAAGGAGGAGCCTCTGTCCGTGAACTATGGGATCGGTGTGGAGGAGCATGACCATGAAGGCCGTGTGATCGCGGCGGAATTTCCGGATCACTATGTAGTGACCTGCTATACGCCTAATTCCCAGGATGGGTTGGCCAGGCTGGACTACCGCATGACCTGGGAGGATGCTTTCAGGGGCTATCTAAAGGATCTGGAGAAAAAGAAGCCGGTCATCTTCTGCGGCGATCTGAACGTGGCCCACAAGGAGATCGACTTGAAGAACCCGAAGACGAACCGGAAAAATGCCGGTTTTACAGACCAGGAGCGGGGGAAGTTCACGGAGCTTCTTAAGGCTGGCTTTATCGATACCTTCCGCTACTTTTATCCGGAGCAGGAGGGGATCTATTCCTGGTGGTCCTATCGTTTTTCTGCCCGGGCAAAGAATGCAGGGTGGCGGATCGACTATTTCTGTGTCTCCGAGAGCTTAAAGGATAAGCTCAAAGGGGCGGCGATCCACACGGAGGTGATGGGTTCCGACCATTGTCCGGTGGAGCTTTCGCTTGACATGTGAGGATCTCTTTATAGAAAGAGGTCATTGTAAAAAAAGATGCGAAGATACAGATGGGGATCCGGGGCAGAGCCTTGGAGGGCCCAGGGAGAACAGAGCGGAGAAAGGTCATATGGGAGAAGGAAGAAGAGAATACGGATAGAAAACAGACAAAGGAGGACAAGATGGAAGATTTTCGGATAGTAAGAGATGATCGATGTTATCCTGTGGGTACGGCAGTTGTGGAAGGCGGTGTTCATTTTTCCATTGTGTCCCAGGAGGAGAGCTGCAGTCTGGTCTTATACCGAGCAGGCAGGAAGACCCCCCTGCAGAAGATCCCGTTCCCGAAGGAGGGGAGGATCGGCGATGTCTGGAGTATGACGGTCAAAGGCGACCTTCATGATATAGAATATTGTTTTGAGATCGATGGACAGCTGACAGAGGATCCCTTTGGAGGACATTTCAGCGGGAGAGAGATATGGGGGAGCGAGAAGCATCTGGGCAGGGTGCTCCGGGCATCTCTTCCGGAGGAGGGATATGACTGGGAAGGAGATGGACAGCCCCAGATCCCCTATCAGGACTGTATCGTCTATCGCCTCCATCCCAGAGGGTTCACTAGGCACCCCTCTTCCCGGGTAAAGGAGAGAGGGACCTTTGCCGGGATCATCGAAAAGATCCCCTATCTGGCTGATCTGGGGATCACCACCATCGAACTGATGCCTTCTATCGAGTTCCAGGAAGTGATGGCACAGCCGAAGGAGCTGTATCCGGCCATGGCCCGGAAAACAGATCATCCCATGGAGGCGGGAGAGGAGCGATCTGCGCTGCAGCCCAGCGGCAAGCTCAATTACTGGGGCTTCATCCCGGGGCTTTATCTTGCTCCCAAGGCATCCTATTGCTCCGGCAAGGAAAAACACCCGGAACGGGAGTTCAAGGACCTGGTAAAAGCTCTGCACAAGGCAGGGATGGAACTGGTGATGGACCTTTTTTTTACCGGCGAGGAGCGGGAGACATTTATCCTGGAGGTCCTTCGGGCCTGGGTCAGGGAATATCATGTGGACGGGTTCCATCTGATCGGATCGGTCCCATGCCGTCTGGTGGGGCAGGACCCGTATCTAAGCCGCGTGAAGCTATGGGCCCAGTCCTGGGATGGCACCCCGGGCGGTCGATACCGACATCTGGCCGAGTACAATGAAGGCTTTGCCATCGATATGAAGCGGTTTTTAAAAGGTGACGAGGACCGGCTCAATGCCTTGGCCTTCCGGGTCCGGTATAACCCAAAGGACAGAGGCGTGATCAACTATATATCGAACGTTAACAGCTTTACGCTGATGGACAATGTCTGTTATGACGTAAAGCATAATGAGGCGAACGGGGAGAACAACTTAGACGGGAGCGACTATAACTATTCCTGGAACTGTGGGGTGGAGGGCCCCTCCAGAAAGAAAAAGGTGATGGAGATGCGCAGGAGACTCCTCAGGGCTTCCTATCTCCTTCTCTTTTTAAGCCAGGGGACCCCGCTCCTTATGGCCGGTGATGAGTTCGGCAATTCCCAGAACGGGAACAATAACCCTTATTGCCAGGACAACGAGATCTCCTGGCTGAACTGGAAGCAGGCAGATACCAATAAAGATCTTTTGGAGTTTGTAAAGAAGATCATCCGGTTCCGCAAGGCCCATCCCATGTTCCATCTGCCCCAGGAGCCGAGGATAATGGACTATCTCTCCTGCGGCCAGCCGGATGTATCCTATCACGGGGTAAAAGCGTGGTGTCCGGAATTTGAAAATTTTCGCCGCCAGCTGGGGGTACTCTACTGCGGCCGATATGCAAAGCTGGAAAATGGGGGGCCGGACGATCATTTTTATGTGGTCTACAATATGCATTGGGAGCCTCATGAGTTTTCCCTGCCGAATCCGCCAAAGGGACAGCGCTGGCACATCGTGATCGATACGGGGGCTGACGTGGTAGGCGGGATCTATCCGCAGGGAGGAGAGCTCCTCCTGGAAAGACAGAAGCAGCATATGGTAGAGGCCCGGACGATCGTTGTCTTTGTGGGAAAGAAAACGGAGGAGGATCTGACGGCGGCAGAGGAGAGCGCGTCGACAGTCAGAAACAGGAAGAAAAAGGAAGACCCGTTGAAAAACACTTGAGGGGAACGTCTGGGATAGAGAGGATGAGGATCAAGGAGCGCTGCAAAAAGAGATATGGCAGCGCTCCTTTTTCTCCTTACCAGATCATCCCGGATAGACCAGCCGCTCCGGACCGATCCCCTCTAAGGCCTCCCGCAGATAGCGGCCGGCCAGATACTTTGCCATGGGCAGGTTCATATCCAGATAGTTGCCGCAGTCCTTTGCCGCCGCTCCCGGCACATCCCCTTCAAAATCCCGGATAAAGGTGAACATCTCCTTCATCAGGGGTACGATATCCGCGGAGCTATAGTCTCCTGCCAAGAGCAGATAAAACCCGGTACGGCAGCCCATAGGGCCGAAATAAAGGACCTTTGAGGCGAACTGGGCATGGTTGCGCAAAAAAGTGGCCCCCAGGTGCTCGATCGTATGTACCTCTGCGGTGTTCATCACCGGCTCAAAGTTCGGGCGCGTCATCCTGAGGTCAAAGGTAGTGACCGGCACAGTGCCCGCCATATCCTTTCGGGAAACATAGACACCGGGCAAAAGGGCCAGGTGGTCGATCGTAAAACTGGTGATCTTCTCCATGAGATCCTCCTTTTCTGTGATCATTTTTGGTCTGTAACCTGTTTTAAAGGGATTGTATCATAGCAGAGGGGGCCCAGTCAACAGCTGTGGGGATGGGCAGAAAAAAGAGCGGCAGCCGAAAAGCAACGTGACTGCAACAAAGTATAATTGACATCACCCGCTACCCTTGTTAGAATAAATACAGACGAGATCTTTACGGACGACCAATAGGATGCAGGAGGAGATCGGTATGTATCATTGTCATATACATTTCTATCTGGCGGGCCGCCAGAAGAGGCTGTTTGAGATCATCAAGGAGATGCCCCCGTTGGAACATTTTACCCATGGTTTTATCGAGAGCGACACGCCACAGGAGACGTTGGCGGCCAGGGCGGATGTGATCTTAGCGGATCTTCGTGGTATAGATGTGAAAGAGGCGTTACGGATATTGACATTTGGAAAGGTCAGAGAAGCCGAGCTTATCCTGCTGGCAGAAAAAGGGCAGACCATGGCCCTTAAGGAAGAGCTTTCGGAGGTCAGGGATATATGGACCAGCCCTATGTCTGAGGATGAGCTCCGCTTTCATTTTCTTCGGTGGCAGCAGACCTATAAGGTCAGCAAGGACCTTTGGCAGACCAGCCATTTTCTAGATTCCACGATCAACCATATCCCGAACCTTATCTGGTATAAGGATAAAGACGGGATCCATAAAAAGGTGAACGCCAGCTTCTGCAAGACGGTCAATAAGACCATGGAGCAGGTAGAAGGGAAAGGCCACGCCTATATCTGGGATGTGGAGGCGGATGACCCTGCCTGCATCCAGTCGGAGCTGGAGGTCATGAACCGGAAACAGACCTGTGTGTCCGAGGAGACGGTAAAGACCAGGGATGGCGAGAAGCTGCTGACCACATATAAATCTCCTTTGTATGATATTGACGGCAGTGTGATGGGGACAGTGGGGGTAGCGATCGATG
>CAJUSS010000180.1 GCA_910588895.1 uncultured Lachnospiraceae bacterium | reverse complement strand
AGACCTTAGAGGTCCAGTTAAATGTACCGGTCAGCTATTTCCTGTCTCTGATGTATTTCCCCACCTACTATCCGGTGAACCAGGCCTTCTTTGAATCCTGCGGCGATACCTTCGCCACCAGTCCGGAGACCACCCTTTCCAACGGCGCCTTCGTGATGGATTCCTACGAGCCGGCGGCTACCGCCTTCCATCTGACCAAGAACGCGGATTACTGGGATGCGGACCGGGTAAAGCTCCCCGGCTTAAACTACCAGGTGATCCAGGATTCCCAGCAGGCTCTGATGAGCTATCAGACCGGCGATCTGGATCTGACCCTGGTCAACGGCGAGCAGGTGGATCAGGTGCAGGACGATCCGGAGTTCATGACCATCGGTGCAGGCTATCTGTGGTATGTGTGTCCCAACATGGACAAGGTGCCGGAGCTGGATAACTTAAACATCCGTCTGGCCCTGACTGCCGCCATCGACAGGGAAGCGATCACCGCGGACGTGTTAAAGGATGGCTCCGCGCCCACCTATACGGCTGTCCCCATGCAGTTCGCAGCCGGCCCGGACGGATCCGATTACTCGGCAGACCAGGAACGATATGCCGATGTATGCTCCTTTGACGCCGCGAAGGCCCAGGAATACTGGAATAAGGGCTTGGAGGAGCTGGGGATCACAGAGCTCACGGTCGATATGATCGTTGACGCGGACGACGCGCCCCAGAAGGTGGCACAGGTATTAAAGGAGCAGTGGGAGACCACTCTTCCCGGCTTTACTGTGAACCTGACCGTGGAGCCCAAGAAGCAGCGCGTAGAAGATATGCAGAACGGCACCTTTGAGATGGGGCTTACCCGCTGGGGGCCGGACTATGCCGATCCGATGACCTACTTAGGCATGTGGATCACCGATAACTCCAATAACTACGGTCTGTGGAGCAATGCCGAGTACGATGAGATCATCGCGGAGTGTACCACAGGCGAGCTGTGTACCGACGCAGAAGGACGCTGGGCAAGGCTGTATGACGCGGAGAAGCTGGTGCTGGACGAAGCGGTGATCTTCCCGCTGTATACCCAGTGCAATGCGGAGATGATGTCCGCAAAGGTCACCGGTGTTGAGTTCCACCCGGTAGCCTTGAACCGTGTCTACAAGAATACGGTAAAGGCAGACTGATAGATGGAAAGACGATCATGATGGCAAGGTGCTGCTCACTCATCAAAAAAGCGGTTTTTTGTGGAGGAACGCAGCACCTTGCTCCTTGTTTTGATCCTTTTTGCAACGATCCGATGTTTTCGCAAGTTACCCCATATAAAAATGTGAGCCTTACACATCAAAGGAGGCAGAACGTGAAGAAATATACCCTTAAGAGGATCCTGACCTCTCTTTTCACCCTCCTGGCGATCCTGCTGGTGCTCTTTATCCTGATGCAGCTGATGCCGGGTTCCCCCTTTAACGATGAAAAACTGAACAATGACCAGCGCATGGCCCTCTATGCAAAATATGGCCTGGACCAGCCGATCGTGGTCCAATTTTTCAACTATGTCAAAAACATGCTGAAAGGAGACTTCGGCGTCAGCTACAATATCTCCAAGAACACGCCGATCTCCCAGCTGATCCAGACCAGGCTCCCGGTGTCGATCCGGATCGGCGGTCTTGCGGTCAGCATCGGCGCCGTTTTGGGGCTGCTGTTAGGCCTGGTAGCGGCGCTGGAGCATGATACGATATGGGACTCTCTGGCTACGGTCATCTCGGTCATCGGGGTGTCCGTGCCCTCCTATGTCTTTGCCCTGACCTTAAGCTATACCCTGGGCTTTAGGATGGGGTGGTTCCCGATGCTCTATAAAGAGAAGCAGGCGTTTGCTTCCAGTGCCCTGCCCAGCATCGCCCTGTCCATGTTCACCATGGCCAGCATTGCCCGGTTCACCAGGAGCGAGATGCTGGAGGTCTTAGGCAGCGACTATATGCTGCTGGCGGAGAGCAAGGGGATCTCCGGCGCGGCCCTGATCTTCCGTCATGCCCTGCGGAACGCCCTGATCCCCATCATCACGGTCCTGGCGCCTCTGATCGTGGACCTGATGACCGGCTCCCTGGTGGTGGAGAAGATCTTCTCGATCCCCGGCGTGGGCAGCCTCCTGGTGACGGCGATCCAATCCAATGACTATAACGTGGTGATCGCGCTGAGCTTTATCTACTCGGCCATGTACATCGCCATCATGCTGGTGGTGGATATCCTGTACGGGATCATCGATCCCAGGATCCGATTGACAAAGGAGGATTGATCCTATGAAGACTGGAAAAGCTTCCGGGGCGGCCGCAGGGGTCCTGCAGCCGGCCTATATACCGCAAGACGGGGATTTCCGGCTGAAGGAAGATGCCGACAAGATCGCCATCGATACCAACTTTGCGGCCCAGAGCTTCTGGAAGGATGTGCTGGTCCGGTATTTTAAGAAGATCAGCGCCGTGATCGGTCTGGTGCTGATCCTCCTGATCTCCGCCATGGCTGTGGTAGGGCCGGGGATGAACGCTTACACCTATTCGGAGCAGAACTTGAGCCAAAAGAACTTTGCGCCCCGTGTCAGGGTCCTGGAGGGCTTAGGGATCTTTGACGGTGACGAGACCATAAAGACCACCACCGGCACGAAGGTCGCCAACCTGTACAAGGATAAGGAGCTGGACGACTTATACTACTGGTTCGGCAGCGATAATTTTGGCCGGGATATCTGGACCCGCACCTGGTCCGGGGCCAGGGTCTCCCTGATCATCGCGGTGGCCGCGGCCGTCATCGACATGGTGATCGGCATGAGCTACGGCCTGATATCCGGGTATTTCGGGGGCAAGGTGGATATGCTGATGCAGCGTTTTTTGGAGGTAGCCAACGGCATCCCCCGCCTGGTGATCGTGACTTTACTGCTCCTGGTGCTGCAGCCGGGCATGCTGACCATCATCTTTGCCCTGATGCTGACCGAATGGGTGGGCATGAGCCGCATCGCAAGGGCGGAGATGTTAAAATTAAAGGAGCAGGAATTTGTCCTGGCCTCCAGGACCTTAGGGGCAGGGAGCTTCTTCATCATCTTTAGGGAGATCCTGCCCAATATCATCGGGCCGATCATCACCCAGGTGATGTTTTCGATCCCCACAGCCATCTTTACGGAGGCATTTTTAAGCTTCGTAGGCCTGGGGATCCCAGTGCCCCAGTGTTCCTTGGGTTCTCTGATCTCAGAGGGCTTTAACAGCTTTACCACCCACCCCTACCAGATCGTCCCGCCGATCGTGGTGATGGCCCTGCTGATGCTCAGCTTTAACATGGTGGCGGACGGACTTAGGGAAGCGTTAGATCCGAAATTGAAAGAAATGTGAGGGGATATGTATGGAAGAGACGATCATGGCAGAGACAAAGACCAGAGAAAAGATCCTTCAGATCAAAGACTTAGATATCACCTTCAAGACTACTGCCGGACCGGTCCATGCGATCCGCGGCGTGGATATCGACCTGCACAAGGGCGAGACCGTGGCGATCGTAGGGGAATCTGGTTCCGGGAAATCGGTGACCATGAAAGCGGCTATGGGCATATTGGCCTCCAATGCCACCGTGGATAAAGGGACCATCCAGTTTTGCTACCACCACGAAGGCGGAGCCAAAGAGACGGTGGATATCCTGACCAAGGATAAGAAATGGATCCGGCGGCATATCAACGGCAAGCGGATCGCCATGGTCTTCCAGGATCCCATGACCAGCTTAGACCCCACCATGTCCATCGGGAAGCAGATCATGGAGGGGATGATCTGGCATTTTAAGACACCTAAGCAGGAGGCCTGGGAAAGGGCAGTACAGCTCTTAAAGGAAGTGGGGATCGAGGATGCCGGGAAGCGGATGAAAAATTACCCCCATCAGCTCTCCGGCGGGATGCGGCAGCGGGTGGTGATCGCGATCGCGTTGTCCTGCAACCCAGACCTTTTGATCTGCGACGAGCCCACCACGGCGCTGGACGTGACCATCCAGGCCAAGATCATCGAGCTGATCCGGCGGATCCAGAGGGAGCGGAAGATCTCCGTCATCTACATCACCCACGACCTGGGCGTGGTGGCCAAGGTGGCGGACTATGTGAACGTGATGTACGCCGGGAAGATCGTGGAAAAGGGCAGGATCGAGGAGATCTTTTACGATCCCCGCCATCCCTACACCTGGGGGCTTTTGTCGGCTATGCCGGACCTGGATACGGAGGACGAGCGATTGTACACCATACCAGGATCCCCGCCCAACCTTCTGCATGAGCGGACGGGAGATGCTTTTGCGCCCCGGAACCGTTACGCGCTGGTGGTGGACGATAAGGCGGAGCCGCCTATGTTCAAGGTCACGGACACCCATTATGCCGCTACCTGGCTCTTAGATCCCAGAGCACCTAAGGTGGAGATGCCGGCAGAGCTAAAGGCCAGGATCGGGCGGATGAAGAAGGAGGCAGAAAAGTATGGCGGTGGACTATAAAGCGGAACCCCTCCTAAAGGTGGAGGGGCTGAAACAGTATTTTAAGATCAATGCCGGCTATACGGTCAAGGCGGTGGAAAATGTCTCCTTTCAGATCTATCCCGGCGAGACCTACGGGCTGGTAGGGGAATCCGGGTCCGGCAAATCCACGATCGGCAGGAGCATCATCCGTCTGTACACGCCGACGGCAGGCCAGATCCATTTTAACGGGATGGATATCAGCCGGAAGATGGACAGGACCACCAATGATGCCCTCCGCACCCAGATGCAGATGATCTTCCAGGACCCGATGGCCTCCTTAAACCCCAGGAAAAAGGTGGGGGATATCATTGGCGAGGGATTGGACATCCATCATACCTTAAGGAACGGAAAGGAGCGGGAGGCGCGGGTGAAGGAGATCTTGGCCAAGGTAGGCCTGGCCTCGGAGCACGCCAGCCGTTATCCCCATCAGTTCTCTGGCGGGCAGAGGCAGCGTGTGGGGATCGCCCGGGCGCTGATCATGGATCCGAAGCTGATCATCGCTGACGAGTGTATCTCCGCCCTGGACGTGTCCATCCAGGCCCAGGTGGTGAACCTGATGAAGGATATCCAGGAGGAGACGGGCACGGCCTATCTTTTTATCGCCCATGACCTCTCGATGGTGAAGTATATCTCCGACCGGATCGGGGTCCTCCATCTGGGACATCTATTGGAGACGGGGACCACGGAGGAGATCTTTGAAAAACCGATCCATCCCTATACCAGGAGCCTGCTGTCCGCGATCCCTTCGCCGAACCCGGTGGTGGAGAAGCTGCGGGTGGCAGAGAGCTATGATAAGAGAGCGGCCGGGATCGACTATGGGGCAGGGACATACCACCTTGTCTCCGGGAGCCATCAAGTGAAGTGTACGGATGAGGAATTTGAGCGGTGGACGTAAGCTCATATCTCTTGCTGCCCGGTCGGGGTGGCTTCTGTATCCGTCAACGGGCGGCGGGCGGTGTCATTAAAAGATGGGGGCGGCAGGTAGCATCTCTGTGCCCAGAGGATGGCGCCTAAAAGGAGGAGCACCACCAGGCATAGGCTCACGACCAGCAGGGCGTAGGACCAGAAGGCGCTATCGTGGGTCTGGCAGGCCTGGTGCAGGAAGGGGAGGCCCAGTACGAAAAAAAGGTACCAGAACACTGGTGGGATATAGCGGCGTACAGAGCCTGTAAAACAGATGGCCGGCCCGTGCTTTGGTTGGTGCGCATCCAGATAGGCGCGGGCCATCTGGTATAAGAGGAGCAGAGCCGGGAAGTAGACAAGGACGCCCGTGGCAGTGTGGAAGCGATCTTTTGTGAGCCATGTCCGAAAGATGTCCGTCCCCTCTAAAAGGAGGGGGACATAGACGGACAGGATGACCCGGAGGCTATTGACAAAGATGGTAAAGAGGTAAGCGGTCATAAGGCTGGACAGTGTCCAGCCTAACTTTTCTTTTTTTGTCTCCATCCGATGGAGGAAGGTGAAGTACAGGGTAGCGGCCGCGATCAGCATGAACTGGAAACCAGAGCAGGAAGGGGCCAGGATAAAGCGGTAGGGGTGGCTGATGTAGCCCAGCTGAAGATCCCATAGGAAGGGGATCTTCCCGAAGTGCTGGGCCAGCCAGGCGACAGGAGCTAAGAGCCATCGAAGCTGCGGGGCCCCGGCCAGGCTGTAGAGAT
>CAJUSS010000179.1 GCA_910588895.1 uncultured Lachnospiraceae bacterium | reverse complement strand
GTAGATGTTCTGTGCGGACTCAAACCGATCCAGACCCAGGTAAAAATTATACAGAGTACGTGCGATAGGTATGCTTCCTGTAGCACTCGTGCGCATCTGCCTCAGTGTTCTTTCCAGCCCTTCGCCATCATCCTTTGACCGGAAATAGTATACCAACTCATACTGGAGATTGAAATCCGATGTGTCAATAAACCGTTCATCGATGTCCAGTTCCTTTTCCACAAAAGCGTAGTCTTCCTTTTTTCGGCAGATCCTCAGCATGGCGGCAAGGATAAGCTTATTTTGATAGGGTTTTTGGGTTTTCTCGATCAGGGCCAACGCCAGATCGTATTTTTCCCATTTTTCTAATCGATAGATCAGGAGCGTGTCGATCCTTTTGCTTTTGGCATCATCCTCCTTGTCCAGCTTAAGCATAGCAAGTGCTTCTATCTTGGCTATATCCTGTGCTGCTTCCCATCCATCAACCTTGCTTTTGATACGGTCAAAATTATCATCGCTATCTGCCTGTTCTGCAAAGCGCAGGAACGCGTCATCTACAACGAGCTGACTGCCTAAAAAGATATACAGGTTCTTCCGCAACTCTTTGGACAGACTTTCGCTGTTTAATGATCCTTTGATATCCTCTAGAAAGGACTGCATGATCTTCTTGGGCGCATTTTTTTCCAGATTTCTATAAGCTGTCACAAAAACCGAAAATTTCTCTGGTCGCAGCAGCACTAACATTTTTAAATAGGCCCTCGCAGCCTGCGGATATCGTTTGTATTGCCGACAGATATCCCCTTCTAGTTTTGGGAAAAAGCTATTGGTAGGAAACTGCGCTATAGCCTGTTGGCACAGTGCGATCGCTTCATCCGGTCGATCCGCTCGAAGCCTTGTTATTTTTTCTGCCAAGTGTCTTTGTTCCTCATACATATAAGGGGGCCCCTTTCTAAAAAGCTAGCTCTATCTGCGATCCATTTTACCATAACTATACAAATTTTCCCAGACATCTTTTCATATGGGGGCCTCCATCGTCCAGATCTTGGCCTCATCACCTCTGCCCCGATACGCGATGTCCAATGGCGCATCTTCTGTGAGACCGGCTTCATGGAGATGCGCTACCGGATCTCCCGCTCCTCCCCCACGATCTGAGCCTCTGTGTTCTGCTCGATGAACCGGACGATCCCATCCATGAGGCTGTCCGCCTGGGCGCTGTGGGGAACGATGGCAGCCACCGCGATCGCCAGCGACTGATGGACATCCTGATCCCCCACCTCGGCGGCGGATACCTGGAACTTATTTCGCAGCTTAGCCAGAAGGCTCTTCGCCACCATCCGTTTTTCCTTCAGGGAATGCACCCAAGATGCGTAAAGCTTGATCTGCAATACTGCTATCCTTACCATATCGACCTCTCGCCCACTTCTGCCATCGGCTTTCCCGTTTCCAGCTCTGCCGCTCTGCTGCCTTCTTTAAAAAAGCAGAGTGTATAGTCTTTGTCTTCCCCCTCAGGCAGCGTATACGCCAGGAAGCCTGATCCTATACCGCCCAACTCCCCCTGCATCAACCCCTTCATCTCCACAGCCGTCCGATCATCCTTCTTGTCTGTCTGCTCTTCCTGTCCATCTTTTTCAGTCTCCGGCCCGCCAGGTGACGATACACGGCTGCTTTCCGGTCCGAAAGCCGGATCTGTTTTTTGCCCCGACGCAGAGCAGCCGCTAAAAAGAAGGAGTCCCATCAAGACCGCGCATATGATCCTTGATCTTTTCATCATTTTCCATGTCTCCATTTTTTTCCTCATCCAATATGTTTGCACTGCTTTCCAAACAAATACTCCTGATCATGATATAAGGACTGGCAAAACTCCATGACCGCGCTTTATAGTGTATCATGAAAAAGTGGATATTTCAACCGGTCGATCGTATCTGGCAGGACGCTATATCACTGAGGTTACTTTTCACAGGTTGGCCAACAGGCTCTTTACCACCATCCGTTTTTCCTTCTGGGAATGCCCCCATGGTGCATATAGTTTGATCTGCAATACCGCTATCCTTACCATTTTGACCTCCTGCTCTCCTTCATCCGATCTTGGGATCATCTCACCAGGAACCGCATATCGTACAGGATCCCTTTTTCCACCCCTGCCGGAAGCTCCTCCTTTTTCTGCTCCAGAGCCGAGAGGATCTGCTGCTGCAGCGGCCTGGTCACTCTACCATACATAGACCGGCAGCAGATGCCGGACAAGATCTGCCCCTTTTCCTGCTCTGGCAGATCCTGGCGGTACAGGCAGAGCAGATAGGGAAGCCGCTCCCAGGAGTCTTCCTTGAGGAGGAGCTGCAGAAGATAACGCTTCTGATGCTCCGTCCCAGTCTCCGTATAGGCCTTCCAAAGCTTCCCGGCACCCAGTCGGATATCCATCCTCCGGAGGGACAGATAGGCCGCCTTTGCGATATCCGCCCGCTCATCGGCCAGATACCGCCACAGCAGGTCTTCGTCTGCAAAGTCCTCCTGGGTCCCCAATGCCAGGAGGACTGACCGGAGGACCCGGCGTGTCTGCGCCCCCTGCTCTTCCTGCGCATCCAGACAGCCCAATAAGCTCTGCACATTGCCCCGCCTGCTGTACTCGGACAGCCCTAAGACCGCGTATCCGCGGCCATCCTCGGTCAGATGGTCCAGATAATAGCGCCGGATATCCAGGCTCCCATGCCGCTCAAGGATGTAGGCGGCATATCCCCTGATCCCCTTGCTGCCGTCTAGGAGCATCTCCTCCAGCCCCGGCCAACTGTCCTTTAGCCGTCCATACCGCGACTCCACTGCCATCCTGCGGACCACAGAGGAAGGGTCTTTCAGATAATGCTCGGTCCACTCCACTGTACAGTCCGGATGTATCAGGATCCTCTTGATCAAGATCCGTTTCAGGCAAGACTGCTTTTCCCGCTCCAGGCAGTCCTCCATCTGCTCCATGGTCCAGAGGCCTCTGCCCGCAGCCATCCGATACAGAGAGGCGCGCACGGAAGGCTCCCTGCGCAGCACATCCCGGACATCCATCTCCGTCAGGGCCTGGGAGAGCCTTTCCATCATCTGCTCTTTTAGACTCTCCATCTGCTCCTTTGTCCGGCGGCGGCAATCCTGCAGGCGCTCATAGGCCGGCAGGGCATCGATCAGCTCCCCTCCGTCACAGGAGGCCAGATAATGCTCCAGCACCTTCTCCGCCCGGACCCGGACCTGGAACACCCAGTCGTTCATCCTGGGCAGGAGCCAGTAGAGCATGCCCAAAACATCCGCCATGGCATGGACACACTTTTCCCGATAGTACCCATTTGGATGGAAGGAGCCCAGGATCAGCACATAGCCATAAGCCTCTTTTTTCAGTTCCTTTTTCAGACGTTCCGGCTCTGCCCGGCTCCAGTCAACAGACCACTCCAGGGAGGTAAAGGTCCGAAAACGTTCACAGAGTTTGAGGAGCCCCATCCTGGTCTGGTAAGAAAGCTGCTCCCGGACCGCCTCCCCGGCCTGCCAGATCGCCTCCCGATCCTCTGTGGCAAAGACCGTGTATACGATCCGGAGCACCCCAAGATCCCCACTTTTAAGCCGGGCGATCGCCTTGTCCATACCTGCTATGCCAGCTGTCTTCTTATCTTTCACAAAAAACATCGTCCTGCGCTCTCCATACAACGTCAAAACTCCATATAGGCATCGTGATCAAAATAATATAGAAACCCTTCAAGTAGATCTTCACCAGAAGGGTCATCCTTTTGTTCATAAACATTTTCACAGATCATCTGTATGGTCTGTATGCTTAATGTATAGATCAGATCTTTCTCTTTAGCGGCTTTAGGCACATCATCTTCGATATCATCGGGATCCAAGACCATGCACTTTGTTTTCAAGTCCCACACCTCATCTTCTGGTAAAAATAATGCATCCGACCAAGTAAACCCTGTAATATGTTCTAACATATATGCTAACCCCAGCATTTCATCCATTTTAACATACAGCTCCTTCTCTACGCAGATCAGCCGATCCCAACCACCTGCCGACCGCATCCATCCACCCGACACAAAAACTTTTTCGCTCGTTCTGCACACCGGGGCAGTCTCTCCTCAAGATCATCCCAGTCGATCATCTCTAAGACTTCTGGAAAGATCGCATCATAGAACAGATCATCCATCGCCATCCAGTTTAACCCTGTTGCTGCCGATAAGCCTGATCCCCTTTTTAACTGCCGGATAAACTCTTCTTCTGTCCTTATGCTTTTACAGTCGATCACGACATGCTCCTTTGGCACATATCTTTGTTTTAGTAGATCGATCAGTTCCCCCTCCGAGGTTTCGATAAGCCGTTCAATATAAGCGTCCGATACCATACGATACAGTGCCGGATCGTCGGATAAGATATATCGCTCCAAGAAAGATCGTAAGCTTATGCATCCGCTTTTGTCTGAAAAGCTTCCATGGCTTTCTGCCTGTCGCGGATCTCCTCCTCCCGTGCTTTTTCCTCATGATCGCCGGAGGTTTTCACCGGGCGCCCCTGGGCATGGAAATAATAGGCGACGCCCCTCTGGGTCTTTGTCATCCAGTAATAGTTTGCACTCCATAAAGCGGGCATGATCCGCCCTCTGTCTCCAAGGGTCAGGATCTCCTCCAGCTTAAGCCGGTTGCTGTCCCACCATTTTTCCCACTCCTCTGGTCCTGTGTCCCCCGCCGCAACACGCAGAAACATCTGTCTCATCTCATCCTGAAATCCTATCTGTATCCTCTTTCCTCACCTTTTCTTCCCGCCACCGCATAACCTTTATATCGCTTCTCCAAGTCCTTCCATGACTTCCATAAGTTTCCCTGCGCACTCAACTTTCAGGTCATATTCTTCCGGCGACTTTATATCGATCGTGCAGAACCTGTATTTTTCTTTGTCTTCATATGCATCCGTCTCCTTACCAGACATTCCATATCTGGACAGCCGGACAGCGATCACCAGTCCTCCCGCACCTCATCCATTACATCCCAGATCTCCGAAAGCGTCATAGGTGTCCCATCCTCATCTGCCCGCCCACATTCCCCTTGCAGGATACACTCTTCGTAAAGCTTCTGCATGGCCATAAAGATATCCTCCCGTTCCTCGGTCTCGATGAACTCCTCATAGCGGTCATTGAGCTTGTTAAAAGATCGTGTGTATCTGCGGACGATCTCCTTGATCTCTTCCTTATCCGCCGCCCTGTCCATCGCCTCCGTCAGCAGCTTTTTTGTATCCTTGTAACACTTTCTGGCGCCCCGATATGCTGCTTTAGGGATAGATCCATTTCCATCCCAATGGCAGAGCGGGTTCTCCAGGTTATCCCTAAGCCAGCCTTCATCCCGCAGGTGGGTGACATTCAGCCGGTCCAGCTTTCCTTTCCAGTGTTTTTTCAAGTACTGGCCCGCTTCCTTGGGAACGCTGTCAAGATCCAGCTCCCGCAGTTCCTGCAGCCCCTCCAATGCTTCCATATCCCCCGCATCATATCCGAACAGATCCTTACAGTAAAGGTTCCGGAGCCCGGACAGCTTTCCTATCTCCTGCATATGGATCACAGTGCCGGGACTTCCGCTCATGTTTAAATATCCTACCTCCGGAAACTGTCCGGCTGTCTGTCTCATATCCAGCTCTTTTATGTCGGTTAGGCGAAGCCTTTGGATCCGGTTTTTTTGAAGTCCGTATCTCTGGAGCAGCGCTTTTTTCAAGGATAGTTCCAGGGTCATCTTCCCGCCGCAAAGGCTGTTGTCGATCTGCAGATCTGGCCGGATCTCCCCATACAGTTTCAGAGAGCGGGTACTATTTGGAAGTACCAGTTTCCTGATCCCAGTCATATCCAGCTCCAGATCCTCCAGACAGGTCTTTCCAAGGTCAAGTATCTCCACCCCTGCCTTTTGCAGGCGCAGTGTCCGGAGCAGCGGCGCTGTAGAGAACAGCTTCTCTAGCTTACAGGAATATCCCTGCACTTCGGCGTAAGTGATACAAGGAAATCCTTCCAGCGTATCGTTTTCTGTCAGACACTGGTAAAGGTCATCCCGCAATCCTCCGGTATTTTTTCGGAACATCCTGCCATGTATGGAAACAAGATCGCCGCTGTTTATATATTTTTTGTATGCCGACCTGGCATTTTCGTCAAAAGATCTCCATCGCTCCTCATAATAGTAGTCTTCCCCTGTGGGCCACTTCCAGGAGTAGGTATCCCATACCGGACTGCTTTTGAGCTCACACTTTC
>CAJUSS010000178.1 GCA_910588895.1 uncultured Lachnospiraceae bacterium | reverse complement strand
CCCCAGATAGGCTCTGGCCTCCTCGCAGCCAAAAGCATCCTTGGGCTTGCGGATCAAGAACAGATAATACACATTGAAATTGATCCCAAACAGGATCATGAACACAGTGATGATCCCCTGCTGCAGGTAGGTGTAGGAGGCAGCGCTGGAATTTAAGATGCCGAATCCGCCTGTCCCCGCCGTTCCAAAGCTCATGCAGAGGGTGTCAAAGAGCGGCATCCCGCTGAACAGCAAAAGAAGGATCTGGACCATGGTGATCCCAAAATAAAGGAGATATAAGATCTTTGCCGTCTGCCTTACCTTTGGCACCAGCTTGCCCACAGAGGGGCCGGGGCTCTCCGCGCGCATGATGTGCATATTGTAGCCGCCGCCGGCTAAGGGAAGGACCGCCAGCATGAAAACGATCACGCCCATACCGCCCACCCAGTGGGTAAAGCTCCTCCACAGCAGCATACAGCGGCTGAGCGCCTCCACATCCGGCAGGATGCTGGAGCCTGTGGTGGTAAAGCCGGAGACCACCTCGAACAGCGCGTCTTCAAAGGCGGGGATCTCCCGGCTCAGATAAAAAGGAAGGGCCCCCATGATACTGAGGACGATCCAGCTAAGGGCCACGCACACAAAGCCTTCCTTCGCATAAAAAATACTGTTCTTCGGCTTCCGAAAGGTACACAGGATGCCGATCCCACCGCAGAGGAGCAGGGTGATGACAAAGCTGATGCCGCTCCGCTCTTTGTAGAGCAGGGCAGCCCCGCAGGGAAGGAGCATGAGCACGGCCTCCACGTTCAAGATCCATCCCAGAAAATATCGGATGATCGCAAGGTTCATCTATGTACACCGCCTTTACTTTTAAAAATCCTGCCGCCGGATAGGCGGCTTAAGTTCAGGAATGCCAAATGCGCCCGCCAGACTTTTTGTGTGGTGGTGCGTCCGCTGTCAGGCGCATGAAGGTTACTGTAAGATATCCTTTATGTCCTGCAGGCCCTGGTTCGTGGTCACGATGATCACAGTGTCCCCCACCTCCATGCGGTCCTTTCCGCGAGGAGTGATCACCTTTCCGCGGCGGTTGATGCAGGCCACCAGGAGATTTTTCTTAAACTGCAGCTTTTCCAGAGGGATGCCCACGATCGGCGCGTCAGGGCCTATCCGAAACTCCAGCGCCTCCGCCCGGTCGTCTGCGATCCGATACAAGGTCTCCACGTTGCTCCCCAGGGAGTTCTGCATGGCACGTACATACTGCAAGATCAGGTCCGCCGTGAGCAGCTTCGGATAGATCACGCTCCCTAGGTTCAGGGAATCCACCACATCTGAGAAGGTGGTCCGGTTCACCTTGGTGATCAGCTTTGCATTGGACTTGCTGGCCGCATACAAAGACAGCATGATGTTCTCCTCATCCAGACCGGTCATGGAGGCAAAGGCCTCCATCCGCTCCAGCCCCTCCTCCGCCAAGAGCTGCTGGTCAGAGCCGTTCCCATGGATGATCATGGTGTGGGGAAGGAGCTCGCTGAGCTCACTGCAGTGATCAAGATCCTGCTCGATGATCTTGATCTTGATATTGGACTCCTTTAAGACCCTGGCCAGATAATAGGTCAGCTTGCCGCCGCCGATGATCATGATCGAGCGGACGCTGTTGTTTACGATCCCCACCTTTTGGAAGAAATCAGTGGAATCCTTCTGGGAGGCGATAAAGGAGATCTTATCACCTGCGATCAGTTCGAAACCGCCGCTGGGGATCACCACATCCTTCCCCCGCTCCGCCACACAGATCAACACGTTGCATTTAAGCTTGGTGCTCACCTCCATGACCTTCATGTGGTCTAATTTTGAACCCTCAGGGATGATGAACTTTAAAAGCTCCACCCGGCCTTTGGCAAAGGTGTCGATCTTGATCGCCGAGGGGAACCGCAAGAGCCTGGAGACCTCCACCGCCGATGCCAGCTCCGGATTGATCGCCAGGGAAAGGTTCAATTCTTCCCGGATATAGTTGATCTCCGTAGAATATTCCGGGTTCCGGATCCTGGCGATCGTGTGGCAGTTTCCTGCCTTTTTTGCGATCAGGCAGCAGAGCATGTTCAGCTCGTCCGAATTTGTAGTGGCGATCAAAAGATCCGCATCGGCTATCCCGGCCTCCATCTGCACCTGATAGCTGGCCCCATTGCCGGTGACAGACATCACGTCGATCGAGTCCGCCACAGAACGCAGCGTATCCGGGTCATTGTCGATCAAGGTGATATCATGGTTTTCCCGGTTCAGCCTTTCTGCTAAAGTGAAGCCGACCTGGCCGCAGCCCACGATCAAGATCTTCATAGCAAAGTCCCTCCTCACATCTGCCTAAGTATGCAAAAAAGCCGCCGATGACGGGGTTTCTGTATCCTTAGTACCATTGTCTATCTTTGAAAATGCTTTTACCGCAGCCAGCTGCTCATGCAGCGGCCGATGGAGCTTCTTTCGGGTCAGCTCCACCAGGTTCAGCTTTGTCATATCCACCACAGTGGTCTTCACCGGGTCTTTTTGCACCGCAGCCCGCAGGCCGCTCAAAAGACGGGCGCGATCCTCCTCTTCCTCCATATCGATAAAGTCGATCAGGATGATCCCGGACAGGTCCCGCAGGCGCAGCTGCCGCCCGATCTCATCTGCCGCCTCCAGGTTGATCTTCAAGATCGTCTCCCGCCTGGTCTTTTTGCCGCTGTATTTGCCGGTGTTCACGTCGATCGACACCAGAGCTTCTGTAGGCTCGATCACCAGATAACCGCCGGACTTCAGCCAGACCCGTTTCGCCAGCGCATCCTTTATCGCCTTATCCAGACCGTACAGCTCCTTTAAAGGGAGCAGATCGTCCTGATAGAGCCGCAGCTTATCCGCATCCTCTGGCTGCTCTTCCTTTAAAAAGCGGCCGATCTGCCCGTAGAGTGCCAGATCATCTGTGACGATCTCCTCCAGACGGTCGGCATAGGCATTCCGGATCCCGGCCAGAAATGTTGGCGGGGCCTGATACAAAAGACTGTAGCAGCTGCGGAAGCCGGCATTGTCCAGGACACGCCGACAGGTGCTTTTCAGCTGCCCGATCTCTGCCCACAGCTCTTCTATGGAGGCATCCTTCCCGTTCGTCCGGATGACGATCCCGATCTCTCTGCCCCGATCCTCCTGCGGCCGGTCCTTATCCCGGGACTCCTCCCAAGGCTCCTCAAGAAGAGGGAGCAGCGCGTTCTTTACTTCCTGCCTCCACCTCTGGTCGGTGATCTTATCCGAAAAACCGATCCCGCTCTTGCCTAAGGTCAGGACGGCCCGCTTTCCGGCAAAGGACAGCTTTTCCGTCAGGACCGGTGCCTTGGTCTTCACCGCTTCCCGGCAGACCTGGACCAGGATCTCATCGCCCGCCTTCAGCTTCCGGGCGGGACCGTTTGCGCTCCTTTTCCTCTGATCCGTGAACAGATGGTCCATGTCCCCGCTCAGACTATAATAGCCGACCACACCGCCGCCGATATCCACAAAGGCGGCGCTGATATTTTTCTGTATGTTCTGGACCTTGCCCACATAGATATCATTGAGCTTCGGTCCCGTTCCCTCCGGTTCCAGACTGAGCTGGAGGATCTTCCGGTCCGCAGCCAGAGCGGTGCATATGGACTGCCCCCAGCGGGTGATGATCAGCTTTTCCATGGACGGTCTCCTCTCCTTCGGTCAGAGCTTCTTCCCCGCCTTCTCCCAGTTCTTCCAGCGAGATAAAACGGCGGCCGTTATATACCCCAGTGCCTCCATGGATATCCTCAGGCCTTCTTGCCTTGGGATCTTCTCCATCCGGCTGCTCCGCGTACACATCCTCCCGCTGGATCAAAAATGCGAAGGGCGGACGCTCTTCTCCCCTGGACTGGTAGAACGCGTCCAGGACCAGCTCCGGCTTGACATTCTCCGCACTGCCGGCGGAGAGCAGCATGTATACATGGGCATCACGGACCTGCAGCGTATAGACTAAAGGCTTAAGATCCAGCTCCTTATACCCTTTTTTGGTTTTCTTGGTGATCGGGATATGCTCCCGTCCATAGAAGGCCTCCAGCTCCTGCAGCCATTTCTTTGGATCCTCCGGCTCATAGCCCGGGCGGAAGGAGACCGTGTAGGCGGCGGCAGCCACGATGGACATGGCATTGTCTGCCTTATCCGGCAGGCGGCGGCAGCTCTCCACACGGAATCCCTCCGCCATGGTCTGGTCCATCCGCTCCTTCATGGTGGACAGATCTTCCATATCCTCCACCTCGATATCCAGATACTCCCCGTTGCTGGTAATCCCCACTCCAAGGGGGGCGGCAAAGGACATGATCTGATGGGGGCTGAATCCGCCGCTGTAGCGGATGGACACCTCCGCCCGGCGCATCACCTTCTGGAAGTAGCGCATCACATCCAGATGGCCGATGAACTTCGCGCTCCCCTGTTTGGAAAACCGGATCCTAACCTTCATAACAGACACCCCCTTTAAACTTTCTCGCGCCGCAGCCAGAACAGGCCTGCCGGCAGTTGGGGGTCACTTCCCCTTTCATGGCTTTCTCCCACTCTCGCTTTAAGAATGCTTTGGAGACCCCGGCATCGATGAAGTCCCAGGGGAAGATCTCCTCCAGATCCCGCTCCCTGGTGGTATAGAACCCGATCTGGATGCCGCAGGTGTCAAAGGCCTTCATCCAGATCGCATTGTCAAAGTATTCGGACCAGGAATCGAAGAGCGCACCGTTTTTGTAGGCTTCCTCCACCACGGCGCCCACCCGGCGGTCCCCTCTGGCTAAGACGCCTTCCAGCACGGTCAGCTCCGCCTCATGCCAGTTGTATTTTAAGCTCTTGTAGTTCAACATCTCCCTGAACTTCTGCCGGACGATGTTCGCCCGTTCGATAAACTCGTCCTTTGTACACATCCTGGCCCACTGGAAGGGCGTAAAGGGCTTAGGCACAAAGAAGGAGGAGCTGGCCACGATCTGCACTTTCCCATGACGCTGCTCCTTGGGGATCTCGTCATAATAGGTCTTTGCCACTTTTTCGGACAGCAGAGCGATCCCTTCCATGTCTTCCCTGGTCTCTGTGGGCAGGCCCAGCATGAAATACAGCTTGACCCGGTTCCACCCGCCATGGAAGGCCTGAGCCGCCCCGGTCAGGATATCCTCCTCCGTAAGGCCTTTGTTGATCACGTCACGCAGCCGCTGGGAACCGGCCTCCGGCGCAAAGGTCAGGCTGCTCTTCTTCACATCCTGGACCTTGCTCATCACATCTAAGGAAAATGCGTCGATCCGCAGGGAGGGCAGGGAGATGTTCACCCCTTTCCCCTTGAACTGATCGATCAAAAAGCCGATCAGCTCCTCTAACCGGGAATGGTCGCTGGAGCTTAAAGAGCTTAAGGAGATCTCCTCATGGCCGGTAGACTGGAGCAGCTTAAGCGCATAACCTTTCAGATAGTCCAGCCCTCTCTCCCGCAGCGGACGATAGATGTTCCCCGCCTGGCAGAACCGGCAGCCCCTTATACAGCCCCGCATGATCTCCAATACCACCCGGTCCTGGGTGACTTTGATAAAAGGGACCAGAGGCTTTTCGATATAGACCGCCTGGTCCAGATCCATCACCAGCTCCTTAGTGACGGTCTCCTTGGCATGGTCGTTGACCGGCGTAAAGCTTAAGATCGTGCCATCCTCTTTATAGCGCACCTCATAAAAGGAGGGGACATAGATCCCTGGAACCTCCGCCGCCAGCTCCAGGAACTGCTTTCTGGTCCCTCCCGCCTTTTTATTTTCCTTATAGCGGTCCAGCAGCTCATCATAGACCGTCTCTCCTTCCCCTATATAGAACAGGTCAAAGAAATCCGCCAAAGGCTCCGGGTTATACGCGCAGGGTCCCCCTCCGATCACGATCGGCATATCCTCCCCCCGCGCATCAGTATGGAGCGGGATCTGGGACAGCTCTAAGATCTGTAAGATATTGGTATAGCACATCTCGTATTGAAGGGTGATGCCCAAAAAGTCAAAGTCCCGGATCGGGTCCTGGGATTCCAGGGCAAAAAGAGGGATCTGCTGCTCCCGCATGATCTTGTCCAGATCGGTCCAGGGGGCATAGACCCGCTCACAGTACACATCCTCCCGCCGGTTGAACATATCATAGAGGATCTGGATGCCCAGATGGGACATGCCGATCTCATAGACGTCCGGGAAGCACATGGCAAAACGGATGGCCACATTCTTAGGGTCCTTGACGCACATGTTCACCTCGCCGCCGATGTAGCGGGCGGGCTGTTGGATACTTAGTAAAATTTCATCAG
>CAJUSS010000177.1 GCA_910588895.1 uncultured Lachnospiraceae bacterium | reverse complement strand
AGGTCCTTTTGGATGTGCAGGATCTGACCCACAGCTTTTACCTGAGCGAAAGGCAGGTATCCTTGGCTTTGTCGATCCTTGTTCCTGTCACACACCGGAGCGTCATCCACATCATCTTCGCCCCTGTCCCTGCTCACCAGGCCGGCCCGCTCTGCCCGGTCTCCGGTCCATCCCCTTTCTGCTGTCATGATCTTTGGCGCCCGCTCATCCAGCAGCCAGGTAGCCGCCTGATGGGTATCCGTGATCCTAAAATATGGCGGCTCCTCCTCATAGTCGATCGCCAGAGCGTATCGGTTGCGGCAGGCAAAAGGATCGCCTTTAGGCAGATCGTACAGAAGAGGCGGCATCCCGGGGATCGTCTGCAGATCCTTCCCCTCCTCTGCCAGGGAAGGCAGGGACTTTAACAGCCCCCATGTGTAGGGGTGCCGCGGATCGTAAAAGATCTCCTCCACCCTGCCCACCTCCACGATCCTCCCGGCATACATCACCGCCACCCGGTCCGCGATCCGGGCCACAACGCTCAAGTCATGGGACACGAAGAGCATCGCCGTCCCCATCTTCCGCCCCAGATCCCGGATCAGATCCAGGATCTGGGCCTGGATCGTCACATCCAGCGCCGTAGTGGGCTCATCGGCGAACAAGATCTTCGGATCCTGCGCCAATGCGATCGCCAGAACACTGCGCTGCCTCTGTCCGCCGGAAAAGGTATGGGGGAGACTGCCGTACCGCTCCTTTGCATCCGCGATCCCCACCAGCTCCATCAACTGGATCGTCCTCTGGTATACCGCTTCCTTCGTATCCTTTGGCCGGTGGATCCGGACCGCCTCCTGGATCTGCCGTCCCACCGGGATCGTAGGGTTCAGGGAGGTCATGGGATCTTGGAACACCATGGAAAAAACGCTCCCTCTGAGCTTCTGCATATCCCGCTCCCGGTATCGGGTGATATCGACCCCGTCCACCCGCACGGATCCCCTCTTTATCCGGGCCGTGCCGGGAAGGAGCTTTAAGATGCTCTTTAACAGCACGCTCTTCCCGCAGCCGGATTCGCCTACCAACGCCATGATCTCCCCTGGCTCCAGGGAAAAAGACACGCCGCGGACCGCCTGCACCTGGCCCTGAGCCACAGCAAAGCTGACCGCTAGGTCCTCCACTTCCAGCAGTGCTGCCATCCTCTGCGCCTCCTTTCCTCCTCCATGCTTTTTTGGGATCTTTCTGCGTTTTCCCCGGAGTTTTCTAAGCTTATCCTGATCTTTATCCCAGTCTTTCTCCTATCTCTCTGGCTCTCTTCTCCCCGTTTTTCTCCCGGACCCGGGGCCAGGCCCGCCCACAGACGGATCCGTCTGTGGCTGCCGCTCACCGCTGGATCGTCCATTCGGTCACGTTCCAGAAGATCCCTACGCCGTGATGGCCCATGACCGTGTCTTCCCTGATCCCCTGGAGACCGGAGACTGCTACATAGTCCGCATCCACATAGCAGATAAAGGCGAAGGCCGGATCCTTGGCCAGCTCCTCCTGGAACCGGGCGTAAGCCTGGGTGCGGACCTCCTCCACATCCGACTGTCGGGCCTCAAGGAGATACTGGTCCACCTTGGCATTGGAGTAGCCGGAGTAATTGGCCCCCTTATCCGTGCCGAACACCTTATAGGTGTGGTCGTCCGCATCAAACGGGCTCCCCCAGCCGATCAGATACGCCATCTGTCCGCCCCAGTCCACCTGGGCCGGGATCTCCACAGTACAGTCGATGCCCACCGCCTTCAGCTGCTGGGCCGCCGCCTGGGCCATATCCAGGCGTACCTGGTCTCCTGCGCCCACACTGAGCACAAACCCGATTTTTTCCCCATCTCGGTGATAAAACCCGTCGCTCTCCTTGACGCAGCCTGCATCCACTAAGATCTGCTCTGCCCTTTCCGGATCATAGTCGTAATGTTCCACATCCCCATTGTCATATTTATTTCTCTGTAAGGGTCCATAGGCCACGGTCCCATGCCCCAGCACCACCGCGTCCAGGATCGCCTGCCGGTCCAGCCCGTAGCAGACCGCCGGGATGATATCCTTGTTTTCCGTCCAGTAGCGGTTCTGAAAATTGAAGAGGATCCCCCGATAATCGGAGGTCTGCATCTCATAGACTGTATATCCCTCCCGGTCAGTAAAGCCCTCTGCATCCTTGGGCGTGAGGATCGCCAGATCAAGCTCCCCGGACTGCATCTGCAGCGCCTTGGCATTATCGTCTGCCACGATCTTAAAGATGATCCGGTCGATCTTCGCCGGATCCTTAAAGTACGCCTCATTTTTCGTAAGTATGATCGCCTGCCCCTCATCCCAGCTCTCCAGCTTATAAGGGCCGGTGCCCACAGGCTCATGGAAAAAAGCGGAGGTCTGCATATCCTCCCCATCCAGCAGATGCTCTGGCAGGATGGGCATGGTCATGTAGTCTAAAAACGCCACATTAGGTGCGGACAGCTTAAAGACGATCGTATGGTCGTCCAACACGTCGATCCTCTCCACATCCTCGAAGTTGGGCGCGTTCTCAGAGCCGTTCTCCGGATCCATAATCGCCTGGATCGTAAAGCGCACATCCTCTGCGGTAAATGGCTCCCCATCGTGCCAGGTCACCCCTTCCTCCAGATGGAAGGTATAGGTGCAGGCCTCCTCGTCAAAGGTCCAGTCCTTCGCAAGACCGGGGACCACCTGGTTTTCGCCGTCATGAGCGGTCAGTCCGTTAAAAAGGAGGATATTGATCTCGCCGTGCTCATCCATAGCCGGGTTGATGCGGGTATAGTCGCCGCTGCCGTAGACCAGGGTGGTCTGCTCTGTGCTCTTGTCTGTCCCCTTTTCTCCTCCTGCGCCGGCGGATCCTTCGGAGGCACCTCCGGCCAAAGCTCCATCTGCCCCCTTGACCGTTCCCGCAGAGGGCCCCTGTCCGTCCCCGCCTTTGCATGCAGTGACCGCAAACGCCATTGTCCCTGCTAAGATGACCATCACGGACCATCTTTTTGACGATCTTATGGATCGCGCGAACCTATCCAACATTGTTTTTACCATCGTTCTCAGCATCCTTTCCTGCATCGCATCTTTGACGCAAAAAACCCCCTGAAAAAGCATGTATCCGGATCAAAGTCAATGGCTCCTCTGCAGAAAAGCCGTATGCCTTCTGGACATACTTTTTCATGGGGTATCTGTATCTTATCTTGTGGACCGGGGAGCTTCGGCTCCCGTGCTCTGCTCTGTGCAGATGCTATAAAAAATATACCGGATGTTCTGGTTTTTGTCAATGGTTTTCTTGATGGGCGCTGCTATCAGGCTGCTATCCCCCATGCCGATCGTTGTATCGATGAAGGCGCATGATCGTCCGCCTGTGCGCCGACCTGAAAAATAAGCTTGGATCTTCCGTCGGATCAGGATATAATAAATATAAATGCAATGGATCAAGGCGCAGATCTTGAGCGAACAAGAGGATAAAGCCGGAGAAGGAAAAGTAAAAGACGATAGATCATAGAAAGGACAAGACCTATGCACATCTTAGTCATCGACGCACAAGGCGGCGGCATCGGAAGGCAGGTGGTGTCTTCAGTGCGGGAGGAGTTTCCGGATGCAGAGATCACCGCTGTAGGGACGAACAGCATGGCCACCTCCGCTATGCTGAAAGCCGGAGCAGATCACGGGGCCACGGGAGAAAATGCGGTCATCGTAGGCGCACGGAAAGCCGATGTGATCATCGGCCCGATCGGGATCGTGGTGGCAGATTCTCTGTTCGGCGAGATCACCCCTGCTATGGCGATGGCCGTGGGCCAGAGCGGCGCGAAACGGATCCTGATCCCGATCAACCACTGTGACAACATCGTTGTAGGCATAGGCGACCAGGGGATCAAGGACCTGATCCGGGAAGTCATCCAGGTATTGCGGCAGATCGCCATAAACGCTTAGCAGGAAAAGCAGAGAATGCTATGGCTCCGCCTAACTACAGGCATCGAAAGCTCGTCTCCGGATCCACACAGATATCCGGGGACCTCCACGTTTATCCTAAAAATAGGCGCAGACCCTCCAAATCTTGGATCGTCTGCACCTTTAAAACACTCCCCTTATCGTTTCTCTCTATCTATCCTTCCTTGCTGTCAGCCTGTCATCTCTCCCCTTATGAAAGCTGCTCCAGCACCCAATCCACATCGTCCGTGGTCTTTAAGGTCTCCAGCCTGGCCGGATCCTCCAGCAGTGTACAGAGCTTGCTGAGGAGATCTAAGTGCTCGTCTCCGATACCGGCGATGCCGAACACCAGCTGGGCTTTCTCCGCCCCGAAATCCACGCCCTCGGGATACTGGAAGAACACGATGCCCGTCTTCTTGACCGTACCCTTTGCCTGGGTAGTGCCGTGAGGGATCGCCACGCCCATGCCGATGTAGGTGGAGACTAACTTCTCCCGCTCCTGCATAGCGGCCACATAAGTGCCGTCCACATAGCCTAACTGCTCTAAGCGCTCTCCGGCTGCCTGGATCGCCTCTTCCTTGGTCACCGGCTTGCAGCCCAGCTTGATGCCGTCAGCGATGATGACCTGCTTCTTGATCGGCACATCCGGGATGTTGATATCCGTGTTCTCGCCAGCCGGGGCCGCCGGGGCATCTCCGGTGGTCAGCTGTACATACAGCGCATCCAATGCCGGGTCGGCCAGGAAGTTCCCGATCGTGAGCAGCTGGGCCTGGGGAGCGGATCTCTTCGCCCGCTCGGCCAGAGTGGTCTGGACCACAGCGATGTCACAGTCTGCGGGGATATTGTCCACGGAGGTATTGATCACCGTGATATCCGGCCGGTTGGCCTTGATCCGGTTGCGGAATTTCGTAGCGCCCATGGCGGAGGAGCCCATGCCTGCGTCACAGGCAAAGACGATCTTGCCGATGGCGGATGCCTTCTCGATGGTACCGGGGACCACAGCCTGGCCTTTGGCCTTGGCTTTCATATCTGCCATCTCACTCTGGGCTTCCTCCAGGCTCTTTCCGCCTGCCATCTTCACCAGGGGCGAGGCCACTGCAAAGGAAACACCGGCGGACAATGCCACACCTGCCAGGACCTTGATCATATCCGGCCCGGGTGTCATCATCATGTAGGCAAAGATCGATCCCGGAGAGGCCGGTCCTACCAGACCGCAGCCGGTCATATTGAACCAGAAGATGCCCACGATGCTCCCTAAGATCGGGGCAGCCAGCACTATCGGGTTCATCAAGATGTAGGGGAAGTAGATCTCATGGATACCTCCCAGGAAATGGATGATCAGAGCGCCCGGCGCAGAATCTCTGGTGGTCTTATCCTTACAGAAGAACATATAGGCTAAGAGGACCCCCAGGCCTGGTCCGGGGTTGGGCTCCAGCATGTACATGATGGACTTGCCTGCTTCTGTGACCTGGGCGGTCGCGATCGGAGTGAACACGCCGTGGTTGATCGCATTGTTCAAAAACAGCACCTTGGCCGGTTCGATGAACACCGCCACCAGCGGCAGCAAACCTCGCTCCACCAGGATATTGACCCCGCCTGACAGGATGGATAAGATCCCGCTCATGATCGGTCCGATCAGCACATAGCCCAGCATGGCTAAGACCATGCCGATGAGCCCGGCGGAAAAGTTGTTGATCAGCATCTCAAAGCCTGCGGGCATATGGCCCTCCATGGCCTCGTCAAATTTTTTGATGCAGTAGCCGGCCAAAGGTCCCATGACCATGGCGGCCATCAGCATGGTGATATCGGTATTGCTCATGATCGCGCCGATCACGGCGATCGCGCCCACCACGCGCCCTCTGTCGCCGCCGATCATGCGGCCGCCGGTGGAGGCGATCAGCACGGGGATCAGATAGGTCAGCATGGGGCCTACCATGCTGCTGAATCCCTTATTGGGGATCCAGCCGGTGTCGATGAACAGGGCAGCCAAAAAACCAAAGGCGATCAGCGCGCCGATATTGGGCATGACCATACCCGATAAAAATTTACCAAAACGTTGTACTCTATCCTTCAAGACAGCTCCTCCTAAACTCACCCGAATACTTTCGGAAACTCCGAGAGTGCTCGTAAACGAGCGGTCGAGGACTGGTCTTCGAAAAAGAAGGGTGGGATATGCCGCATCATGGCGGTCCTCCCTACAGGACTGTCACATTATACCGCTCACATTCCGCAAGGACATCCTCCGGCAGTCTCCCATCTGAGATCAAGATATCCACATCCTCCAGTCCACAGATCCTAAAGCTGCACTTTACCCCCACTTTCGAAGCGAAACAGCAGATTGGAATCTGTATCCCTGCTCCCTGTTTCCTCAAAACCT
>CAJUSS010000176.1 GCA_910588895.1 uncultured Lachnospiraceae bacterium | reverse complement strand
GATCGACGTGACCCAGGAGCGGGCCTATGAGCGGGAGATCATTGAAAAGAACCACGCATTGGAGACGATCTTCACGACCATGGACTGCGGGGTGGTGATCCATACCCTGGATGGATCGCGCATCCTGCGGATCAATCGGGCGGCGCTCAAGATCCTGGGCTACAGCTCGTTGGAGGAGATGCTGACAGCCGGATCGGATATAGTGGCGGCCTCGGTAGTGGAGGAAGACCAGGAAAAGCTGCGGCAGTGCATCCGTTCCCTGAAAAAGGAAGGGGACAGCGTCAGCATGGAATACCGTGTCCGGCATGAGAACGGGGAGACCATCCATGTCATGGGCAATCACAAGCTGGTAGAAGAGGACGGGGTGCCGTACTGCCAACAGTTCCTGTTAGACTGCACCGAGCAAAAGCTCCAGGAAAAGCAGAATGAGAGAAGGCAGATGGAGCTGATCCAGGCGCTGTGCATCGACTATGATCTGGTCTGCTTTTTTGACCTGGATACGGGCATAGGAGATCTCTTGCGCAGTGATGACAGCGGTATCTTTGAAGAGATCTTCGGCGGCCCGCTGTCCTTGGAAGAGAACATGGAACGGTATATCCAAAGGTTTGTCTATGAGGAGGACCAGGAGATGATGCGGCAGGCCTCTTCGCGCCAATGGCTTAAGGACCGGTCGGAAGAAGATGCATCGTATCATGTGAACCACCGGATCGTAAAAGACGGGGAGATGCGGTATTTCCAGATGAAGGCGGTGCGGGCAGGCGGCTGGAGCGGGAGCCATGGGATCGTCCTGGGCTTCCGCAGTGTGGACGAGGAGATCCGCAATGAGATGAAACAAAAGAGCCTGCTGGAGAACGCCCTATCGCAGGCGAACCGGGCCAGCAAGGCAAAGAGCGTGTTCCTCTCCAACATGTCCCATGATATCCGCACGCCTATGAACGCGATCGTGGGCTTCACCTCTCTGGCCATCGCCCACATCGCCAACCAAGATCAGGTGGAAGAGTATCTGAAAAAGATCAAGACCTCCGGCGATCATCTGCTGAGCCTGATCAATGATGTGCTGGACATGAGCCGTATCGAGAGCGGCAAGATGCATATAGAGGAAAGGCCCTGCAGCCTGCCGGACATCCTCCACGGGCTAAAGAACATTGTGCAGGCGGATATCCGGGCAAAGCAGCTGGAGCTGTCTATGGATACGATAGATGTGCTGGATGAGGAGATCTACTGTGATAAGCTCCGGCTGAACCAGGTCCTCCTCAATGTGCTCAGCAATTCGGTCAAGTATACGGCCGCAGGGGGCAGCGTCAATGTGCGGATCACGGAAAAGTCCGGGGCGCCTGCTGGTTTCGGGATCTATGAATTCAGCGTCCGGGATACGGGGATCGGCATGAGCGAGGAGTTCGTGTCCCATATCTTTGAGCCCTTTGAGCGGGAAAAGACCAGCACGATCAGCGGGATCCAGGGGACAGGCCTGGGGATGGCGATCACAAAGAACATCGTCGATATGATGAACGGTCAGATCCATGTAAAGAGCGAGCAGGGCAAGGGAACGGAGTTTACCCTGACCTTTACCTTCCGTCTGCGTACAAGAGAGAAGGAAGCCCAGGTCATACCTGCTTTAATGGGCCATAGAGCGCTGGTGGTGGATGATGACTTTGATACCTGCGACAGTGTATCGTATATGCTCCAGCAGATCGGTCTGCGGGCCGAATGGACCTTGTCCGGAAAGGAGGCGGTGCTGCGGACCCGCCAGGCGGAGACCCGCGGGGATGGCTACTCGGTCTATATCGTTGACTGGCTCCTGCCGGATATGAACGGGATCGAGGTCATCCGCAGGATCCGCAAGGCGGCTGGGAAAAAGGCGCTGATCTTCGTTCTGACCGCCTATGACTGGTCGGATATCGAAGAGGAGGCAGAGGAAGCCGGCGCCAACTCTTTCTGCAGCAAGCCGCTGTTCCTGTCGGAGATCAGGGATCACCTGTTAAAGGTCGTAGATCCGAAGGAAGTCCATGAGGAGATCATGGTCAGTGAGCCGCTCCACATCCAGCCGGGGCGGATCTTGCTGGCGGAGGATAACGAGCTGAACCAGGAGATCGCAATGGCTATATTAAGCGATGAGGGCTTTGTCACGGAGGTAGCGTCCAATGGACAGATGGCTGTGGACATGGTCAGGGAAGCGGATCCGGGCTACTACCAGCTGGTGCTCATGGATATCCAGATGCCAGTGATGGATGGTCATGAAGCGACAAAACAGATCCGCCGGCTGGAGGATGAGCAGGCGGCATCCATACCGATCCTGGCTATGACGGCTAATGCATTTGAGGAGGATAAGCAGGAGGCTCTGCGCAGCGGGATGAACGGTCATATCGCAAAGTCGATCGATGTAGCCGAGTTGTTCAAGGAGATGGAAAGGGTATTAGATCCAGATCTCTAGTTCTGAACCGGAGAAGACCCCAATATGATAAGATTAAGAACGTGAAAGCCGGGAAAGGCCGGCAAAAGGCGGTGCATAGGGGTTGGAATGGTTTCAGATGCCGGCCGGGCAGGTTTTAGAGCGGCTGGAGAGCAGCCGAAAGGGGATTTCCCAGCAGGAAGCGCAGGAGAGAGGGAAAAAGTACGGGAAGAATGTGATCTGGGAAGGCCGGAAAAAGGCCTGGTGGCAGGTGTTCGCGGAACAGTTTGGAGACCTGCTGGTCTGGATCTTGATCGGAGCGGCAGTGGTATCTGCCCTTACTGAAAACGGGGAGAGCTCGATCGTCATCGGGGCGGTGCTGCTCTTAAACGCCATATTGGGCACGATGGAACACCAGAAGGCAGAAAAGTCGCTGGAGAGCCTTCGTGCCCTTTCTGCGCCTGCAGCCTGGGTCATCCGGGATGGGAAGAAGGAGCAGATCCCCGCAAAGGAGGTGGTCCCCGGCGATATCCTGGTGCTGGAGATGGGGGAGGCTGCAGCCGCGGACGGAAGGCTTTTAGAGGTGGTGGAACTGCGGGTGGACGAGAGCTCCCTGACCGGGGAATCGGCAGAGGTGGAGAAGCAGACCAGCCCCATACACGAGAGCCAGGTCCCTTTGGCAGCCAGGGATAATATGGTCTTTTCCGGATCCTTGGTGACGGCGGGCAGAGGACGGGCGGTGGTGACGGCCACCGGGATGGATACACAGATCGGAAGGATCGCCAGTCTGATGAACGAGACGAAGGAGGATCGAACGCCTCTGGAGGTGAGCCTGGACCGGTTTTCCGGACGGCTGGCAATCGGGATCTTAGCTGTCTGCGTGGTGGTGTTCTGGATGGATATCTATCGGGGGCAGCCCTTGCTGGACGCGGTGATGTTCGCCGTGGCTCTGGCAGTGGCCGCCATACCAGAGGCATTGGGATCCATCGTCACCATCGTACAGGCCATGGGCACACAGAAGATGGCCAGGGAGCATGCGATCATCAAGGATCTGAAGGCGGTGGAGAGCTTAGGCTGCGTGTCGGTGATCTGCACGGATAAGACCGGTACCTTGACCCAGAACCGGATGGAAGTGGAGGAGCTGTTCTTTGATCTTCATGTGGAGGGCTGGGGAGCCGGTCTGAAAGAACGGGCAGAGAGCAAAGCATTTTTATGGAAAACGGCTGCTCTGGCCAACAATGCCTCCTCAGGCAGCGGCGGGCCTACGGAGGCGGCTCTTTATAGAGGTGCAGAGGCGGCCGGCTTTAAGGCAGAGGAGCTGGCGCGGCAGCAGGTGCGGATCGGGGAGATCCCCTTTTCCTCCCGGCGGAAACGGATGTGCGTCTGCTGTGAGGACTTACAGGATAAAAAGAAAAGGATCTATGCCAAAGGAGCTCTGGAGGCCATCCTTCCATGCTGCGATAAGGTCCTCTATAAAGGGAAAGCCCGGACGATGCGGGGGGAGGATGAACAAAAGTTTAAAGAGCAGAGTCGGATATGGAGCCGGGAGGGGATGCGCGTCTTGGCTTTTGCCTACAGAGAAGAGCGGGAGGATGCACCGATCCTGGCGAGCGGACCGGACCAGTGGGAGCAGGGGCTGACCTTGGTCGGCATGGCTGCCATGACCGACCCGCTCCGGCCGGAGACCAGGGCGGCGGTGGCGGCGGCAAAGGAGGCGGGGATCCGTCCGGTGATGATCACCGGGGACCATCCGGACACGGCCGCTTCCATCGCCAGAAAGGCCGGGATCTTAGGGCCTAGGGGAAAGACGGTCACAGGGCCTCAGCTGGATGCCATGGAAGAGAGGCAGCTGGACCGGGAGCTGGAGGATATCGCCGTTTTTGCCAGGGTGTCACCGGAGCACAAGCTGAGGATCGTGGAGGCATGGCAGAGGAAGGGGCGGATCACCGCCATGACCGGGGACGGGGTGAACGACGCACCGGCCCTTAAAAAGGCCGATATCGGGATCGCGATGGGGCGGTCGGGGACCGAGGTGTCCAAGGACGCGGCAGCTATGATCCTGGCGGACGATGATTTTGCCACGATCATCAAGGCGGTGGCTAACGGGAGGAACGTATACCGGAACATCAAAAATGCGATCGGGTTCCTCTTATCCGGAAACATGGCCGGGATATTTTGTGTGCTCTATGCCTCTCTGCGGGGGCTGCCCATGCCTTTTCTGCCAGTACATCTGCTCTTTATCAATCTGGTCACGGATTCCCTTCCGGCCCTGGCCATCGGTATGGAGCCGCCGGAGGAAGACCTTTTAAGGCAGCCGCCCCGGGATGGGAAGGCTGGGATCTTAAATGGAAATTTTTTAAAGGATCTGCTGGTCCAGGGACTGCTGATCGCAGCCTGTACGATGGCAGCCTTTCGGATGGGACTGGCGGCCGGGGCGGAGAAAAGCCTCCTGGTCAGCTTTGCCAGGACGCCCCAGGCAGTGGCCAGCACCATGGCTTTCACTACCCTGACCCTGGCACGGCTCTTTCACGGTTTTAACTGCCGGAGCGCCCATTCCCTCCTGCGTCTGGGGCTGTCCGGCAATCCCTACAGCATCATGGCCTTTGAGGCAGGCGTGCTGCTCTTAGCTGCCGTGCTGTTCATACCGGGACTGCAGACTCTGTTCATGGCTGCAGATCTGGACCTTTTTGAGGTGGCGGCGGTGTTCATCTGCGCTCTTCTGCCCACGATCGTCATACAAGCACAAAAGATAGCCAGAGAAGGCCGCACCTGAGGAGGGGCGGCTTTTTTTCGTACATATTTCCAACAGATCAAAGGGACCGGCCTGCATGATCTCGTCCGGATCGGGCATGATAAGGACAGTTTTATGAGGAGGTCTTTATCCATGGAGAGAAGAATGAGAAGGTGCCGGGCGCTTTTCTGGGGGATCGTCTGGATATGGTGCTGTACATGCCTGAGCGGGTGCTCCGGCGGGCAGGGTAAGCGGATCGTGCGGATCGGGCATAACCAGTCTACGAACCATCCCACCCACATCGCGCTGACGGCCTTTCAGGAGCTGATCGATCAAGAACTGGGGGATAAGTATGTGGTGGAGGTGTATCCAAATGAGCTTTTAGGATCCCAGACCGATATGGTGCAGCTGACCCAGACCGGGGCGATCGACTTTTGTGTGGCCAGCAATGCGATCTTGGAGACCTTCAGCAAGGATTATGAGATCTTTAATCTTCCTTATCTCTTTGCCAGCACGGCGTCCTATCACCATGTCATGGACGATCCGGCGGTGACAGGACCGATCTTCGGGTCTACAGAGAAAGCCGGTTTTACGGCAGTGACCTGGCTGGACGCGGGCACCAGGAATTTTTATACGATCGACCGGCCGATCGAGCACCCGTCCGACCTTAAGGGGCTTAAGATACGGGTCCAGCAATCTCCTACCAATATCGAGATGATGCGGCTTTTGGGAGGATCGGCCACGCCTATGGGTTTTGGCGATGTGTATACGGCTCTCCAGTCAGGGATCATCGACGGAGCAGAAAATAATGAGATGGCATTGACCGACAATGGGCATGGCGACGTGTGCAGATATTATTCCTACGATATGCACCAGATGGTGCCGGATATCCTGATCGGAAACACGGCTTTTATGGAAGAGATGTCCGTGGAAGAGAGGGCCCTGTTCGAGGAAGGTTTCTGCCTGGTGAACCAGGTGGAGAGGGAGGAGTGGACCAAGGCAGTAGAAAAGGCAAAGGAGCGGGCCAGAGATGAGCAGGGAGTCCATTTCCTCTATCCGGACCAGAAGCCCTTTGTGGAGGCCTGCAGACCGCTCCATGACCGGGTACTGGAGGGAGATAGGGATCTTTTGCCGATCTATGAGGCGATCCAGGCCTACAATGTGCAGTACCCGTCAGTGGAGTAGGGATAAGGAGGAAAGTATGGAACAGCTTAGAAAAAACTTAGATCGTAT
>CAJUSS010000175.1 GCA_910588895.1 uncultured Lachnospiraceae bacterium | reverse complement strand
CGGATCGGCCAGCCTGCCGAAATGGCACGCCCTGGAACAGATCGACCCGTCCGCAGGGATGGCACGGTAAAACGGATAGGAGCGAGCAGGACAGCTCCCGAAACCGGGCGCACGCGTTATCTCGTGCGCCTGATGGCTCCAGGGCTGTCCTACCCCTGTTTTCTCTCTTTTCATCCGCAGGGCCCGGATCCTTCACCGTAACCCCCATGCCTGCTTACAGCAGAGATTCCTTCACCTTTAAGACCACCTTTTTCACAGCGGTCGGCTCGCCCGCCGCTGCGCCCGGACGGTGGATATCATTGGAGAAGAAGATGCAGTAGGATCCGGCGGTCACGTCGATGAAATGCTCTTCCTTCAGATCTTTATAGAAGCAGGCATCCTTCCCCTCCGGGTCCTCTAAGATCTCCTCCTCTCCGGTATATGGCGCATATCCCATGCGCTCGATGCCGGAGACGATATACTGGATGTCCAGATAGAGATCGTGCTTCTCCGCGCGGCGCTGCTCCACCGGCTGAGTGGTGATCTCCTGGATCATGGCGTAGATATCCCGTCCCTCGATCTCGTAGGTCCCGGCTGCCATGGCCTCTAAGTCATTGGCCTTTAACCAGTCGATCGCTTTCTGGATCGCCTCCGGATACTTGTAAGGAGACGAAACGGCTTTTACAGATGCTAAGATCATGATACGATACCTTCCTTTCTTTCGGGCGCTCCCCTGCACGCTCGTGCTGCGCCCATGTTGTACCATCATCTTAGCACATTTTGCATTAGATTACTAGTGTTTGTATACAAATTTTTGCCTTTTTTCAACTTAGAACGTTACTATCCACAGATCGCCGCGACCACTCCTTTTTGGAGGAGCATGCATAAAGACACCGCTGTCCCTTGCCGCCGGGTAAGGGACTATCAGCGCCGGACCCTCTGTCATCAGGCCATAGAAGACAGGGAGACCGGCATATTTTTTTAGGAGGAGCTGTGATGAGCGCACAAACCACAATAAAAGAGTTTTTCCGTTATACCCTATCCAATGTCTGCGGGATGATCGGTCTGTCCTGCTATATCTTAGCCGATACCTTTTTCGTCGCCCAGGGGCTGGGAGCCGACGGGCTGGCGGCCTTGAACCTGGCGATCCCTGTCTACAGCTTTATCCACGGCTGCGGACTCCTTTTGGGGATGGGCGGGGCCACCCGGTATTCGATCTTCCGGGGACAGCGGGCGGACCAGACTGCGGACCAGGTATTTTCCCATGTCCTCCACGGGGCCGCGGTGCTGGCCGCAGCGTTCGTGGGGCTGGGGCTCTTCTTTTCCGGGCCGATCGCGGCCGTGTTAGGGGCAGAAGGGGATATCTTTGCCATGACCAGGACCTACTTACGGGTCCTCCTGCTCTTTTCCCCGGCTTTTTTGATGAACGATATCCTCATCTGCTTTGTGCGGAACGATAACGGGCCGCAGTTATCCATGGCCGCCATGCTGACCGGCAGCTTTGCCAATATCCTGATGGACTATGTCTTCATCTTCCCTCTGCACATGGGGATCGCCGGTGCAGTGCTGGCCACCGGTTTCGCACCGATCATCGGGCTGTGCATCTTGTCTTGGCATTTTCTCCAAAAGAAGGACCATTTTTCCTACCGGCGGACTGCCTTTTCTTCCAAGACCCTCCTGCCGGTCATCTCCCTTGGGATCCCCTCCCTCATCACGGAGGTCGCCTCCGGCATCGTGATGATCGTCTTCAATATCCTCATCCTGGGCCTGGCGGGCAATGTGGGCGTGGCCGCTTACGGCGTGACCGCCAATCTGTCCCTGGTGGTCACCGCTATCTATACCGGGATCGCCCAGGGGATGCAGCCGATCGCCAGCCAGGCCTGCGGAAAAGGCGATAAAACATCTATGAAGCAGGTCCTGCGGTATGCCATCGTCTCCTCGCTGCTCCTCTCCTTCTGCATCTACCTGGCCTTCCTGACCCTGGCCGATCCGATCGTAGGACTCTTTAACCGAGAGGGGGATCTGCAGCTGCAGCAGATCGGGACCACCGGCTTAACGCTCTATTTTACCGCCATGCCCTTTGCCGGGGTCAATATCATCCTTTCTATGTATATGGCCTCCGTGGCAAAACCTCTGCCCGCCCAGATCATCTCCCTGGCCAGGGGGCTGTTCGTGATCCTGCCTGTAGCTGTCCTCCTGGCACGCCTCCTGGGGATGCCGGGCGTGTGGCTGACCTATCCGGCAGCGGAAGGGATCGTCATGGTCATCGGGATCGCACTCTATCTCTTCTCCATCCGTTCCCCGCACTGACCTGGTCCTATCTGCAATGCTCCCAAAAAAGGCATCTCTTAACGCCTCTCATCAAGATATCCCGCAACAAAAAAAGCGCCCGGCTCAATAGCCCCGGCGCTTTAAGTCTGCTACCAGCCCTACATAAAATTCCCGCACATCAAAGCCATGGATGTTCTCCCGGTTCAGATCGATCATATCGGCATGGGAGATCCCCCGCTCTCCTTTAGGCTCCAGCAAGGTGTACTTTTCTCCCCATCTGGCAGACTCCACCGATACCAGCCCGTCATTGAGGCCGTCAAAATGCCGGACCACCGGATAGGTCATGTTCAGGGGAAATCTCCCGTTTTGGGCTTTTTTACAGTAAGACATGACACTTTCATACAACACCCCCTGCGCATCCGGGGTCACCGCGTTCCGGGCTGCGCAGGCGCTCTCCGTCAGATCCGTCACCGCTGCCAGAAAATCCGGGGCCGTATCTCCCAGCATCCGCAGGGCGGCATTGTAAGCCGCGGCCACCCTGTGCTGGACCATCTCCGGCACCCGGCCCAACAGATACTCGGCAAAGATGCAGCCTCGATGAGGCGTATTGACTGTGGTCAGGCTGGCCACATAGGGCGCCATCCCCCAGTGGGAGATCGCGGCCCGGCTGTCCAGCCCGCCCTTGGAGTGGGCGATGATGTTCACTTTTTTACAGCCGGTCTCCTCCACGATCTGCCGGATCCGCAAAGCCAGCTCCCTTCCGCCCTCCTCCACCGACGCGGCAGACTGCTGCTGCCCATAGTAGACGCTGGCTCCGTTGCGGATCAGCTCCTTGGGGACCCGGCCCCAGTAGTCCAGATAGCGGAAGTCCCGGAAGAACACCCCATGGACCAGCAGGAGCGGGTATCTCGTCCTGCAGATCCCACTCTCTGCACGGACCAGATCGATCTCCCATTTTTCCGTCTCAAAGCGCACCTCATCCCCGGTGATCCGGATGATCCTTGCCAGATACCAGAGGTTGACAAAAGGGATCCAGCCGCAGATCGCCGCCAGCACCCGATGCTTGACCCCCAGCTGGACAGAGGTGAGGTACACCCGGATCATCCCGCTCCAGAACAGGATCCCCAGAGAGAAGAACACCACCGCTCCGTCCAGAAGGACCAGGCGCCACCAGCCCCCCCGTCCTTCTATGATGGCGGGCAGGACCCATAGACAGATCCAGAGCAGCTGAACGCACATGGACAGGGCAAAGGCCGCCATAAACAGCCGCAGCAGCTCGCACCCTGCCGCCAGCTGCCGGATCTGCCGGGTAGGCGCAGTGCCCTGGAGAGGGAAAAGGTTGATAAAAAGGAACACCGCCAGCAGCGGCAGCCAGGGGAGCATCGAAAAAGTGGCTTGTATCAGGGGCCGCAAGACCAGCATCCATAAAGGGATATAGTCCGCCATGGCCGCCAGCAGCAGTATGTAGATGATCCGTCTGAGATATCTCATAAAAAACACCCCTTTTTCTTTCGATCGATATCCATAGCCTCTGCACAAAGGTCGTTGTGCAAAGCTCCTATCATCTTACCACATTTGTGCGGATCCATCCACCCCCTGCTTTTTTGATCTTTTTACTTTTCTTTTCCAAACATCCCCCTTAGATCGAGTAACCCAGCAATATCGGCAAGGATGTGGAGACCGCCGGGACATAGGTGACCAGCACAAGCCCTACCAGCATCGTTATGTATAAAGGCATCAGCGCCTTGGTCGCGTCTTCTATGGAGACCTTGCCCACAGAGCACCCTACAAACAGCGCGCCTCCGATCGGCGGGGTACAAAGACCTACGCACAGGTTATACAGCATCATGACCCCGAACTGGGTGGTGGACATGCCGAGATCGCGGACCACCGGCAGAAGGATCGGCGTACATAAAAGGATCAGCGGGACCATATCCATGAAACAGCCCAGGACCAGGAGCATGATATTGATGATGAGCAGGATGATATATCGATCGCTGGATATCCCTAATAAAAAGTTGGTGAGCATAGCCGGGACCTTTAGATAGCTCATCATGAACCCGAAGGCTCCGGCCGCCCCTGTGAGGGCATAGACCATAGCCAGGTCTAAGGTGCATTTCAGCAAGATCTTAGGGATCTGTCGGGGCTTCAGCTCCTTATACACGAACGCAGATACCAGGAATGCCCAGATACATGCGATCGCGGCTGATTCCGTCGCTGTGAACACTCCGCTGAGCACGCCTCCTAAGATGATCACCACGGTCAAGAGCGCTGGGATCGACCGGGCGATGATCTTCATCCGCTCCTTCATAGGAGTCCGCTGTCCGCAGGGATACCCCCGTTTGATCGAGATAAAGTAGCACACGACCATAAAAAGGATCCCCAGCATGACACCTGGGACCACCCCGCCCATGAACAGAGCTCCGATGGAAAAACCGCCTGCCGCCAGAGAGAACATGACCATATTATGGCTTGGCGGGATCAAGATGCCCTGGCAGGCAGAGGCAACTGTCAATGCCGTGGAAAATCCCCGGTCGTAGCCTCCATCCACCATCATGGGGATCTCGATCGAACCCAGAGAAGAGACATCTGCTACGGCAGATCCGGACATGGATCCAAAGAGCATAGAAGCCAGCACATTGACATGGCAGAGCCCGCCTTTGATGTGGCCCACGCAGGCTGTGGCTGTGTTCAGGAGACGATCCGATATCCCGCCCTCTCCCATCAGTTCGCCAGCCAGCATGAAGAAAGGGATCGCCATGAGGGTAAAGGAATTGACGGCATTGGCATATTGGGAGACCAGGCTCATCAGCGGGACACGGCAATAGAGCATCGTCACAGCTGAAGAAACGCAGAGCGCAAAGGTGATGGGGATCTTAAGAAAGATCATGATGAAGAACAAGCCGATCAGCAGTCCGGCCGCGATCCCAGTATCGATCATCCGTTTTCTCCCTCCTTTTCAAAAAATATAGGCTTCGGCATCCATTCTTCCTTTCGAAAAAGCCTAAGGAAGCCAAAATAAACGATAAAAAAACCACTGACCGGGATGATCACATACATCGTACACTTGGGCCAGCCTGTGGACGGCAGAGTGGACGATGTTGTAGACATGGTCTGGATGCTGCCATAGTACAAAAAGAGGAGCCCCGTCAGTATGACCAGGATCCAGTTGACCTGATCCATCAGCTTCCTAAAGGGCTCCGGGAACCTGGCCAGGAACATCTCGATGCTGATATGGAGTCCTCGTTCTACCCCCACAGCACAGGTGATAAAGGCCATCCAGACCATAAGGAGAAGCGCCACCTCCTGGCTCCAGCGGATCGATGTCCCCAGCGCCTGCCGGGCCACTACCTGCGCGCTGACGATCAGCACGATCGCCAAGAGCACAAAACAGGCAAATATGAGAAAAATGTGATACAAGATATTGAAAAAGCTGCAGACTCTCTGTAAAAGCCGGGACATGTCCCTCCTCCTCTCTGATAGCTGCCGCTGTCTGCGGCCCCATCGTTCATCGATCACGGCCATATGCGGCAGCATGCCGCCCTTCTTTTGTCCGCATCACTTTTGCATCCCGCGGAGTTCCTCCACATCCTGGATATAGTCCCCGCAAAATTCCTCTGCCATAGAAGCTGTGGCATCCACGAACTCCTGCTGTTTTTCCGGAGTCATCTCCGTGACCTCTACGCCGGCATCAGTCACCTTCTTTAAGGCCTCTGCCTCATAGGCCTCGTAGATCTCCCGCTCATAGACTACTGATTCCTGGGCTGCCTGCCGCAGGATCTCCTGATCCTCCGCACTGAGCTCGTCCCAGATCTGCCGGCTCATGATCAGCAGGTCCGGTTCATAGACATGGCAGTCCAGCATCAGGTTCGGTGCCACCTCATAGTGAGCGGTAGAAGCATAAGACGCAACGCTGTTCTCTGCGGCATCCACCACGCCGGTCTGCAGCGCCGAATACACCTCTGAATAGGCCACCGGTGTGGGGTTGGCTCCCAGAGCATCCATCAATCCCATCATCAGCGCCGATTCCTGGGTACGGACCACCTGTCCTTTTAGATCCCCCAGGCTGGCCAGTGGCTTTGACGAATAAAAGGAGCGAGAACCGTTG
>CAJUSS010000174.1 GCA_910588895.1 uncultured Lachnospiraceae bacterium | reverse complement strand
CTATACCTGGGCCACGATCTGTTATACTTTAAAAAGCGGGCGAAAGGTGTAGGTATCGTACCCGGCGTGCCAGGAGGTATCTTCCTCTGCACCTGCCAGGATATCCGTCGCCGCTGCCATCTCCTGTACAGCCGCGCCGATCCGGCGCTCTTCCTCTTCCTGGAGCTCCAGCTGGCGGATCCCCTCTCTGGCCAGTCCCAAGATGGGATCCACCGCGGTGACCTGGGCCTGGTCTAAGATGTCCCTGCTGTCCATAACCAATGATCCGTTCTCCTCCACGAACCCCCCGCTGACCCAGGTGTCTTCGCCTAAGTCCACTGAGGCGTACGCCACCTCTCTCTCATCCGGAACATAGCTGTCATAGCGGAACAGATCAAAATAGAAGGAGATGCAGATCACCAGACCGACAGCCATACATACAGCCATGGTCCATTTATGGCGGAACAGCTTTTTAAAGTCGCTGTGGTAGACGATCTCGATCACACAGTGAGAGATGGCTGTCCCCGCCAGCAGACCAAAGACCATCCATCCTAAGTCTTCCTGCATCGAATAGAAGGCCAGCGCCCCCAGCATCCCGAAAGCGATCGTCAATAGCACCTTGATCGGCCCCTTTGACCACCCAAAGGCCATGGTCCGCCCAGCCGCCTCCAAAGGACGTTTCCGGTAGAGCAGCAGGCTTACAAGGAGCAGGAGGACCGCAGCCCCGAGAGCCCAGAGGACCCTCCCCGCCGTCACCCCGTCCGACATCGCCAAAAACAGTGCAAAGAACGGCGATATCTTCGATACGATCCCGGTCCACAGACCTGGGACCCAGTAGTAGGTCTCAAAAAAGCTTCCATAAAACATCTCGATCAATCCGCTGAGCATAGGAAAATAGAAGAAAAACACGCCGGTCCCTAAGATCGCGGCGATACGGGTGCCCGTCATCACCATCGCCAACACCACCGTGCTGTAGACCAAAGCATAATACAGCAGATGGAGGAAAAATCCTCTTGCAGCCGCAGGGAGCACCAGGATCGGCGCCACCCCGTTCGCTCCGGCCACCACCAGGGAAAGGAGGATAAAGAACAGATGGAGCACCGCAGGGATCGCAGCCCCTGTCCCTAGACGCACCAGGAACAAAAGGCTCCTCTTCACCGGCAGGCTGTGGTATAAGTCCACCTGCTTTTTATCCTGCAGATAGGAAAAGGTGGAGATCCCCAGCACCACTGCTGCCGCCAAAAGGGTGATGGTCACCATAGGATAGCGCCCATCGCCAAAATCCAGCATCATCCGCACATTTTTTACCCGTCTCTCGATCACCTCAGCCAAGGTCACATACTCACCGGGCTGATAGGAGGGCAGCACCATGGCCATGGCCACCGGCAGGGAAAAGAACAAAGCTGATCCCAGCAGAGCCGCCGCCCACGCTTTCCGCTTTACCTCCTCCCAGAACAAACGGGTATAGGAGATCTTATATGCCATCATCCTTCACCTCCTTCACTTCTCTGCACCTGCTCTTTTTCAAGCGCCCGTAAGTCTTCTATGACAAATGCCGGCACCTTTCCGCGGATCATCTCTCCGTCAGTGGTACTGCCTGCATCCCTGCCGGATACGTACAGGGCCACATTGTACTGGGAGTCCGTCAAGAGCATGCTGTTCTTGTTCCGGCTGCCGTAGTCCGCAAAGACCCGTAAGATCTCTTCCATCTTTTCCGGCTCTGTGTAGGTCACCGTATACGGCTCATCCCAGTCCACGGTCGCCTCTGCCTGGAGCGTGCCATCTGCATACTCCCACTTCTCTTTTTCGGAAAAGCCAGCGGACAAGCTGTCGCCAGGGTCTGCCATACTGTTCGGATCTAGATCCTCCATCTGGTCTGTAAATGGGCCGTAGGCCATGATCTCGATCCCCTGCAGGTCATCCACGGCATAGCGATGATCCACCTTTATCCCACAGTCCGCCAGGGCCTGGATCGTCTTGGTAAATGTGGGATATACGGGATAGAAATACCCGTCACACAAGCCATATCGATTGTACCAGTTCCCGATCCCGTCATGATGTTTTCGGATCAGCGCCTCATCCTCGTCGGAGATCAGCAGCAGCTCCCCCACCGGCGCTTCTGTCCTGCGCCTGGTCATGGTCATAGCGGCAAATTCCTCCTGATAGGCCTTGACCACCGCCTCCCACTGTGCCTCATCCCCCTGAAGGGTCTCCACACTCTCCCCCAGGTTCCGATAGACCGTGTGTGCCGCCGCTTCCCGGGCCGGGATGGTAAGGCTTGGATAGAGGGCGTTCTTGTAGCCCGCCTCCCCATAGATCCGGTCTGCCTCGTCCAACACCGGATCGATATACATCCAATACTCGCGGTACACGGTCCGTCCGCTCTTTAAGGTGTAGGCCACCAGTACATCGCAATAGGAATCATAGTCTTCATTGACAAAGTCCTCATCCAGCTGGCTGATGCCTTCCCTGGCCACCGCAAGGACCGCCGGGATATCCTGTACCTCCCCGATGCCATCCGTGATCAGATGCCATCCCCCGCCAGAATAGCTCAGGTGATCTCCAAACTCCACCAGATCATAGTTGACCCAATGATCCTCGCCAAAGTCGATGACCGCCTTCTCCACCTGTCCTTCCTCCGGCAGATACGCATCATAGCGGAACACATCAAAATAGAAGGATAAGGCCAGCATCAGGACCCCGGTCATGCACAGAGCCATGGTCTTTTCATGGCAGAACAGCTTTTTAAAGTCGCTGTAATAGATCACCTCGATCACGCAGTGGGAGATCGTCACGCCAACGATCGCGCCGAAGACCATCCAGCCCAGCTTATCCTGGATCATATAGAAAAACGCTGCGCCGGCCATGCCAAAGGCCGCTACCAGAAAGACCTTGACGATCCCCTTGGACCAGTGAAAGGCCATAGTCTTCCCCGCCGCCTCCAAGGGTCTTTTCCGGTAAAGAAAAAAGCTGGCCGCCGTCAATGCCAGGACAGCCCCGACAGCCCGCAGCACCTCGTTAAAGACCAGGCCTTCGGACACAGATACAGAAAAGACCGTCATCGGCGAAAGCCGGATGAGCCCACCGGCCCACAGCGGAAAGGACCAGTGGGTATAGGTCTCAAAAAAGGTCTGGCAGTAAGCCACAAGGAGCATGGCCACCGAAGGAAAATAGGCAAAGAACACGAGGGTCCCCAGCAAGGCCGCGATCTTCGTCCCGGTCATCATCACCGCCAGCACCACGGTGGAATAGATCAGCGTATAGTAGAGCATGTGCCCCATATAGCCCTTCACCACCCAGAAGAACACCTGGAAGGGCAAGATCCCATTGGCCAGGAGCACCGCCGTCTCCAGGACGAGGGCGATCAGGTACACTGCCGCCGGTATGGCAAGCCCTACACTCATATGGACCGCGAACAAAAGGCTCCTCTTCGCCGGAAAGCTGTGGTAAAAGTCCACCTGCTTTTTATCCTGCAGATAGGAAAAGGAGGCGATCCCCAGAACGATAGCCGTCCAGAAAAGGAGGATCCGCACCATCGGATAAGAGGTCCCAAAATCCAGCATCATCTGCGCATACTGCAGACGCATTTGGATGAGCTCTTCCATGGTCATGGAGAACGCGCCCCGGATCACGGAAAAGCGGATCGCCGTAGCCACCGGCAGGGCAAAGAACATGGCCAGCCCCAGCAGAGCGAATGCCCAGATCTTCCTTTTGCAGTCCTCCAAAAACAGCTTACAGTATAAGTGCTTTGATGTCATAACCGGCCACCTCCGTCTCACTGATAAAGATCTCTTCCAGGGATAACGGGATCAACTCATAAAATATCGGCTCATAGGAGGCCATCTTCGCCAGGATCTCCTCCTGTTCGCCCCGGACGGTCAGCGTATAGATGCTCCCCGACTGTTCCGACTTCATGATGTCAAGATCAGACAGATCCTTGGGCTCCATCCCTGGCAGCAGCACACATTGGACCTTGTGCAGGTTCAGCTTCATATCATCCAATTCCCTGGAAAGGAGGATCCCTCCTCGATGTAAAAGCCCTACATGGTCGCAGATATCCTCCAACTCCCGCAGGTTGTGGGAGGCGATGATCGGCGTCAGGTCCCGCTCTGCCATATCGTTGGCAAAAAGGCTCTTGACCGTCTGGCGCATCACCGGATCCAATCCGTCAAAGGTCTCATCGCAAAAGATATAATCGGTCCCCGCACAGATCCCGCAGATCACCGACACCTGCTTTTTCATGCCCTTGGAAAAGGTATTGATCTTCCTGTCCTTTTTCAGGCCGAAGCTGTCCAGCAGGTGATAGAACCGCTTCTCATCAAAGGCCGGATACAGGCACTGATAGAACCGCATCAGCTCCTGGGGCGTGCCGTTCGGGAAGAAATACTGGTCGTCCGAGATGTAAAAGAACCTGGACTTGACCTTCGGGTCCTCCCACACAGACTGCCCGTCTATGGTGATGCTCCCTTCGTCCGGCTTTAAGATCCCGCTGGCCATGCGCAAAAATGTGCTCTTCCCCGAACCATTGGTCCCGATCAGTCCAAACACACAGCCATCCTTTATCTCTGCCGTGATGTGGTCCACGGCCACGATATCATCAAATCGCTTTGTCAGATCTTCTGCTTTGATCATGATCTATCCCCCTTTGTCCATCTGTTCCCGAGCCTGGTCCGTCGACCTCTACAACAGGCTCTCCTGCCCCGGCTGTGTACGCCGCCGTTCTCCCGGCAGGCTCTCCTGCCCTGACTGCACGCGTCTCTGCCCTGCGGATGATCTCCTCCATCCGCGCTCTCTCCACACCTATGGAATAGCCTTCCTCTGCCAGATGCTCCAGCTCTTCCTCCCATCCGGCCCTCCGCACATCCATCAGACTGGTGATATCGGCCACAAAGCTGCCCTTCCCCTTGATGGAATAGATATAGCCTCGCCTCTCCAGCTCACTGTAGGCCCGCTGGATGGTGTTCGGATTGATCGACAACTGCATGGCTTGGCTTCGGACAGAGGGCATCTGCATATCCTGTGGAAGGATCCTTTTCTCGATCAGCTCCTGGAAGCGCTCGACTATCTGCTCATACAGGGGCCTCTGGTCCCTATAATCTAAAACGATCACATCTTCTCTCCTTTCCGGTCTGCCGGGATGTCTCTGCTCTGGCACGATCCGGCAGTCAACTGTATCAATCGTATTAGCTGTATTGGTTGTATTGATACAGTTATGATAGCAAAAAAAAGCAGCCCCGTCAAGAGACTGTTTCTTACGAAATTATGTAAGGTCTATCTTGCTATCTCGAAAAGAGGCCGCAGAGGAAGGGAACTGGCTAGCTGGTGTAAAGGCTTTACCCAACCGTTCAAAAAAAGCAGGTTTTGATATACTCCACAGGCATCTGCTCCCCGGTCCAGAGGCTGAAGGCTTCTGCTCCCTGGTAAAGGAGCATATCGCTGCCGCCGAAAGCCCGGCACCCGGCTTCCTTGGCCATCCTGACCAGGCGGGTCTCGCTGGGGTTGTAGATGATATCGGCTACGGTAAGTCCTGGATGGAGGTAAGAGGAATCGGGGATCAGACAGCCTTCTTCCTTGGGGGCCATGCCCACGCTGGTGCCGTTGACCAGGAGGTGGCTGCTGTGGATCTCCTGCTTGAGGCGCCGATCCTCATAGTCGAAGATCTGGATCTTGCACCTGGTCCGTTCCCGCAAGGTCTCCACCACCTGGAGGGTCCGCGGGAAGAACGCACTGGTGCTCCTGGTGAAGAGCGCGATCTCGCCGGCCCCGTCTAAAGCCGCCTGCACAAAGATAGCGGTAGCGGCTCCCCCGGAGCCTAAGATCGTCATCTTCTTGCCCGCGATCGTAAAGCCCTCCTCCCGGCAGGCCCAGAAAAAACCTACCCCATCGGTGGTATGGCCGGTCATGGTCCGGTCCTTTTCGATCACGACGGTGTTCACCGCACCGCAGATCTGGGCGGCAGGGGACAGGCGGTCGCACAAGGATACCACAGCATTTTTACAGGGCATGGTCAGGTTCATGCCTCTGGCTCCTATGGCCTTTAAACCCTCTACTGCCGCTCCCAGTCCCGTTTCATCCACATCAAAGGCCAGATAACAATAGTCTAAGCCCAAGGTGCAAAATGCCTCGTTGTGCATCTTCGGCGATAAAGAATGGCCTACCGGGCTCCCCAGCAGGCCGATCAGCGTCGTATGTCCTGTGATCTCGTATCTCATGTCATCACTCCTGTGTTTTCCATCAAGCCTCCATGCGCCCGACAGCAGGCGCACCGCCGCACAGAAAAGTCTGGCGGGTGCATTTGGCATACCGGAACGTATGCCGCCTGTCCGGCGGCGGATCTTCAAAATAAAAATGAGCAAGGCGATAAGCCGGGTTATGTCATTGGATGGCCATCTATCTAGGACTGCTGTCGCCAGCAGCCTCCAGCAACCTACCCGGGAGCAGACGGGCCGCCTTATGCTCCCTGTTTGGTCTTGCTTCGGATGGGGTTTACAGAGCCCTGCCTGTTACCAGGCAG
>CAJUSS010000173.1 GCA_910588895.1 uncultured Lachnospiraceae bacterium | reverse complement strand
GGTTGACAGTCCATTAAATTGTTGTGTTTTTGTATGCTCTTGTTAAGGAAAGATATCAATAAAGCATTGAGATTGATATCAAAAAGTGGAGTGGCGACAAAGGATATCTTGCAGGGTTTTGTCCAAGGATAGATATCTGAGCATCCTGCAAGGGCCGCAGATCAAGAAAACGAAAGGGGTTGATGGGGAGAGATGGGGCACTATACCTATTCCGTCTCGTGGCTGCTGGGGCTGGGACAAAAGAGCCGATCCCTTCCAGGGGATGGTCAGACAGCTAATGAGCAGTCTTATCCAGGACCCTATACAATAAAGGGAAACGTACCAGGCCTTTCTGCTGCATTGTTGCAGAAATCCAGCAGTGTATCATCCATCAGATCCGGAACACGACCCGTTTTGTATCTTACAAAGAGATCAAACCGTTAATGGCCGATCTAAAGCGGGTTTATGCCGCGCCCACAGAAGAGATCGCCCTTGCTGGATCAGATGGCTTTGAGGAAAAATGGGGCGCGAAATATCCCAAGACCGCGAGATCGTGGAAAGAGGACTGGGCCAACCTGGCAACCTATTTCAAGTATCCGGAGGCCGTCCGGCGCCTGATCTATACGACCAATGCGATAGAAGGCTTCGATCGGCAGCTGCGAAAAGTCACAAGATCCAAAAGTGTTTTTCCATCGGATGACAGCCTGTTAAAAATGCTGTATCTGGCGATGATGGATATCACGAAAAAATGGATCGGTCACCGTCAAGACTGGGGCCAGATCCATTCCCAGCTGGAGATCTTCTTTGAAGAACGGCTGGCCGGATCATAAGCAGTTCAGGTGGCAGGGAGGGCTGCTGTGGCAGCCTCTCTTGACATGCCTGAAAGCTGTATTATAATACAAGCAAAGGGCAATAGCCTAAAAAATAGCTTTGCCCTTCCGTAACTAACGACATATCTTATATCAGTTTTCGACTTTACACAAACTTTGAAACAGCCTCGCTCTTTGTATCTCATGCCTCTACCGGGATCATCACCATCTCCTGCATATGGTTCTTATCTTGCGCTGTGGAACAGAACAGCTGCACAGAATAGATATCCCCGGCCATATGGAAGCCATGCCTGCGGCAGATATCCAAAGGCCGCTCCAGGATCAGGCCGCGGGCGCTCTTTGGGTCTCCCAGGTTCCGTTTGCGCTCCTCCCGCACATAGTAGACCAGACATTTCTTTGGCTCCACCAGCCGCACGGCCTTGTTGAGGAAGATATCCAGTCGTTCGGCAACATCCCGGTCGATCCTCAATCCCATATCCCACTGTCCTATGGACTCCAGGCATGGACTGGGATCCAGACATGTGAACCGGGCGCAGGTTTCCACCATGGGCATGTATGCATTCCATTTAAGGGCCGCCTCATACTGCTCCTCGTTGCCTATGAACCTGCCCTCGGATGCATTTTCCATATAATAAAATGCTCTTGGCCTCAGGATGCTCCATTCCTCCGCGCCTTCCTTCTCCAAAGCGCTCGCCTCTTCGTCGGACAGGCGGTCCAGATAGCGGAGCATCTCCTTATACAGATGATATTGACGGACGATCATATCCCGTTTTTCTTTAAACAGCGATGGTATATCCACAGATGCCGTGTGGTTCAGTATGTCCGATATCTCCTTGCTGGTGAACCCCATACTCTGCATGCGCAGGCACTGTACCACCTGCATGGCCTGATGGAACTCATAATACCAGTATCCAGATCCTGCGACCTGCGGTCTTAACAGTCCATGTTTCTCATGATGTTTTAAAAACCCGGCACTTACCCCCAGGTTTTTTGCAAATTCACCGATCTTATAACGCTTGTCCATCTAGATATCATCTCCTTCTGTGATCTGACTGTTTGTATCGATAGGGCAGCATTGTGGATATTTCTACATTTTCTATCGCCCATGAACGCATAGGTTTTGCTTTTTGGCAGTTTTCAGATGATCGAAGCCTCTGTTATTGACTCGAGACCTAGTGCAGGTTATATAATGATACCATACTTTGTTTAACGATCGTCAAGCAGTTTTTTGGTCTAACCATCAAGGTCCGCCCTCTCGCTCCAATGCTTTGGCGAGGACGCAGCGGTACTAGGGCAGACTCCACGGCATGGGTGTGGACCAATGTCATTTACTTGACGTCAGATAGCAGTATTATGGGCTACTCTCAGCCAGATCGCCTATCAACTTAAGCGGATAGGGGGGATATCCCTGCTCTTTTGGGGTCGGATCCGCCATATCATGGCGTGAGATGCCGGGTGGCAGGGATAAATGGGCATGACGATAAGACGGATAGGTGATATTTTTTTTAAAAGTCCATTGCTATCCGTCTGATCGTGTAGTATAGTCATCATGGTCGGTCGAGCGCCAGCTAGTTGCGGTAGCAGAAGCTCATCGGTAGCCGGAACCTCTTTTGTCGTGGGAAGGCCCGACCAGGCCTGATCGGTTCGATGTTCTGGGCGATCAGGCCTTCCACATCCAATGTTGTGGTCTTGTCATGTATCCGCAAAAAGTCCCGGCATATCTTGATGGCTTGTGCAAAGTTGACCTTATACACATGCTTTCTGTCCTTTTTTGGTATCTCTACATGCATGGAGATCTCAGAACAGAGATCGTATAGGACTGCCCTCGCCCACACCTCCTGTACGATATACGCATATTTTTTAGAGTGGAACGCTGTCAAGCACAGAGGATACTTTAGATCACGGAAGGCCGTCTCCTCATCCCACCGTAGGTGATATAACTCCTTGAAGTCATGGATATCAAAGTCGATATCAGGAAGGTTCGTGATGAGATCCTCATAAACTCCCTTGGCTATCTCGATCCTGACCACGCGCAGGGATAGGCTATACTCAGGGCGGTCCTCCGTGATATAGTCCATGGGGACCTCCCGGCAGACGTGCCTGTACTGCTCTGCCAGCTCGGGGTGCAGGCGTTTCTTTACAGACTGTGACCTGGACAAGATACGGTCGACATGGTAGTCGAGCTCTCTGACCCCATCCAGTGAAAAGCCCAGGAGCCTCTCGGTCCTGACATCTGTACAGCGTATGAGGAAGTACTGTCCCTTCTCGATCACATGTGCAAAGTTGTTATAGGATGCATAGCCCCTGTCACATATATAGATGATGGGGACATCGGTCCTGGACCGATCGACCATCTGGCAGAACGCGCTATACTCATCACGTTTCCTTGCGGGCTGGACCACCAGATCGGTATACCGCTTGTCCAAGATGGAAAAAGAGGCATTGAGATAGATCTGGTCGAAGCCCTTCGTGGACTTCCCGCTGGGCCCAAAGTACGTATCGGGATCTGTGGGGTCCCTATAGATGTCTGCAGCAGAGCCGTCGCAGGCGACCAGGGAGTATCGTCTTTTAAAGAGATGTCTCTCACATTTTTGGTCAAAGGAGAGGAGCAGCTCCATCAAGGGACCATCCTTCAGTTTTTTCCGTTGCTTGTAAAAGGAAGCTTTAGAGGGGGCCTCGGTAGTACGCCCGAGATAGCGATAGAGCTCCTCTTTGATGGCTCCTGCCTCCATGGTCAGGAGCATATGGAGCAGCTTTTTGATCCCCAGTTTTCGGTTGCGGGAGAAGTCCCTGCCGGGATCGACCGCATATCTCTCAGGATCCGCAGCGAGCTCGTCGATCGAGGCAAGGAGCCTCGCTTTTACAGTATCAGAGTATGGCATGATGTACCTCCTTGATCAGATAGATGTTGATAGAAGACATTTCCTGATCGATAGGCCTTTTTCTGATCCATCAGAAAAAGGCCGCACAAACGGAGGCGTTTGTCAAACCTTTAAATAAAAAAACAAAAAAAATTTTGGTTACTGGTAGAGGAACGGGATCTGGGGCAAAGATCCCAGATCCCGTTAAGTAAATGACATTGGGTGTGGACAGTAACCCCTTTCGGGCTGCTTTTTCATGTTTTTATGGGTCTAAAAGTCATCCATACGAGCAAGATCCTCATGACCTTTTGACCCTGCTATATCATATCATAAAGGAGGACGAAAAATGTCTGAACGATTAACGCGCCGCAACTTTTTAAGAGGTGTTGCCGGTGTTGTTGGCGTTGCGGCTGTCAATTCTTTGACAGGCTGTGCCAACAATGAGCCCCAGGCCACCAGTGCCGCTGCCGAGAGCACTACAGCCGCTGCCGAGACCACTGCCGCCGCAGCAGCTCCCAGCGGGAAATATATCCCCGGCACCTACACCGGTACTGCCGATGGGATCCACAGCACGATCACGGTCACCATGACCTTTGATGAAGAGAAGGTGACCGATGTGGTCCTGGATGTATCTGGTGAGACCCCGGGCTATGGCCAGGATGCAGGGGATGCGCTGCGGGAGGCCCTTCTGTCTGCCCAGAGCACAGAGATCGACGGTGTTAGCGGTTCCACCATAACCTCCCAGGCGGTCATCGTGGCGGCGGATAAATGCTTTGCCCAGGCAAGAGGAGAGGCGGTGATCGATGTGGTCACCGTTGACAAGGGAAGTGAGGAGGACTGGCTGGGGACAGAGCCGGTGATCGATGAGGCCTCTATCGCGGAGACCTGGGATACGGATATCCTGATCGTGGGCGCAGGGAACGGCGGTATGTGCGCTGCCGCCTATGCGGCCCAGAACGGCTTGGAGTTCCGGATCATCGAGCAGAACCCTGTGGTCCAGGATACCCGCCATTGGTACGGCGCTATCGACAGCTCCGAGTCCAAGAAAGCCGGCGTGACGGTCAACCGCAAGAAGCTCCTGGCAGAGATCAGCCGCTATGCATCTGGCAAATGCGATCAGAAGGTGGTCAATACCTGGATCAACGAATCAGCTGCCATGCACGACTTTGTAGCCGGGATCTTAGAGAGCGATCCCTATAACTATACCTGTGTCTTTACCGCCGGTGAGGAGGCCCGCTGGCCGGAAAGCGAGGACAGCCCGGACTACATGTTCCCGGAACAGGAGCACACCTATCATGGTTCCGAGATCCCTCGGAATGAGGTGTTCCAGCAGTACATAGAGGGACTTGGCTACAGCATCGACTTCAACACCAGTCTGGTAAAACTGGAAAAGGACGGGAACGGCCGCGTGACCGGCATCATCGCCCAGAAGAGCTCCGGAGAGTTCGTCCGTATCAATGCGGCCAAAGGTGTCCTGCTGGCCTGCGGCGGCTATCCGGGAAATCCGTACATGATGGAAGCCCTGGATCCTTTAGGGACCAGTGTGACCACAGCCTGCAGCTTCAGCCCCAGCGATCAGGGGATGGGGATCCGGGCGGCGATGTGGGCAGGCGCTGCCCTTGACAAGGAAGCTGCGCCTATGCTGTTCGACCGCGGCCTGGTAGCCCCTGGTGTGGACGGCGGCTATGCAGAAAGCCCCACCTCCTTCGGCGGCAAGGCATTCCCGGGCACCGTAAAGCAGTACAATCCAGGCACACAGCCCTTCCTGAAAGTGAACCGCAGAGGGCAGCGATTCACCAACGAATCCAGCCCATACAACGATACATCCTATGCGGCCGGCAACCAGCCCGGACGCGTATATGCGCAGATTCATGATGCCAACTACATGGAGGATATCCAGCGTTTCCACACCATCGGCTGCTCTGCCATGGCCCGCAACGTTCCTGGCATGATGGAAGGGCAGATCGCCCAGTATGTGGAAGAAGGCCTGATCTTTGAAGCGGACACGCTGGAAGAGCTGGCGGACAAGCTGGGCTTTGACGCAGATGCCAAGGCTACTTTCCTGGCCACTGTGGAGCGCTACAATGAGCTGTACGACAAGCAGAGCGATGATGACTTTGGAAAGATGGCGCCCCGTCTGAGCGCGATCCGTCAGGCTCCTTTCTACGGCTGCTGGCTGGGAGCATCCTTACTCACCACCGAGCAGGGGATCGCCATCAATGAAAATACCCAGGCGCTGGATGAGGACCGCCAGCCTATCGAAGGGCTGTACATCACCGGCGATATGTCCGGCAGCTTCTTCGCCAACAACTACCCCTGCCTGATGCCGGGTATCGCCTGCGGGCGGACCCTGACCTTTGCGATCAAGGCGATCAAGGAGATGGGCAGGTTAGGATAATGACCGGACAGATCTGGTCCATATGAGCAGAACGATCGTTGCGGCAGCGGTCGGATACGCGCCTGGATAGGATCTTGTATGCGATATGCTGATCGCAGATAACATGGTCTACGATGGAGAAAGGCAGCCTGTCAGACATGACAGAACTGCCTTTTTGCTCTATATCGAAACATAGGTCCAGCCTATGTTTTAGCATAAGTAAACAGTATTACCTATCATATGACATTCTGCTGTATGATCGTAAGTGGAAGGAGATGTTATCATGCCAGGCTATGTGATAGGTAATTTTTTTGTTTATTCTGTGATCAATGCGTTTACGCCGGGGCCGGGGAATATCCTGGCTTTAAATACCGTGACGAATTACGGGTGGAAGAAAGGGCTTCCGCTCTTTTTAGGTATATTTTCCGGGTATTATGTGGTGCAGATGATCTGTGCGGTATTTGTCTATGGGGTGA
>CAJUSS010000172.1 GCA_910588895.1 uncultured Lachnospiraceae bacterium | reverse complement strand
TCCCTCTGCTGGTGAAGTTCATCGACGCGAAGGAGGACTTGAGCATCCAGGTCCATCCCGATGATGCTTACGCGAAGGTCCATGAGAACGGCGCCCGTGGAAAGACGGAGTGCTGGTACATCTTAGACTGCGAGAAGGGGGCGGATATCATCGTAGGCCATAAGGCCCGGACCAGAAAAGAGCTGGAACAGATGATCGGCGCAGAGCGATGGGGAGAGCTTTTAAATATGCGGGCGATCGAGCCCGGCGACTTCTTCCAGATCCCGCCGGGGACCGTCCATGCGATCCGGAAGGGGACCCTGCTGATCGAGGTCCAGCAGAACTCCGCGATCACCTACCGTCTATACGACTATGGCCGCATGCCCGGCGGAAAGCCCCGTGATCTCCACCTGGCCCAGGCCATGGATGTGATCGGATGCCCTTACACGGAGGATGGAGACCAGCGGGAGACCTTCCATGAGGAGGGCTATGACCGCACCTTCCTGGTATCCTGCCCCTTCTACACGGTAGAAAAATACGATATCCAGGACACTCTGTCCCTGGAGCAGGACCAGCCCTTCCTGCTGCTGTGCGTGATCGAAGGGGAAGGGACTATAGACAAGGAGGCGGTCAAAATGGGAGACTGTGTGCTCCTGCCCGCCGGCTATGGCACGGCACAGATCCAGGGAGATATGAGCATCGTGACCGTCCATATATAGACTTGCAGACGATGGCCTGAAAGGCGGATATCCGACGTGGAGGATATATGGTAACGGTCCAGGGGGATGGACCGTTAGGATAAATATGAGATAGAGAGCAGCAAAAAGCCGATGGGACAGCATCGGCTTTTTGTGTTAGGATAGAGCTGACAGAAAGGAGGAGATCCGATCCTTCTTTACAGGCGTGGATGGAACTGATAGAATGAGGATGAGAGCAGGGATGAAACGGATCAGGCGGGAGATAAGACGATCGTGGAGGCTGTAGCCTAGGATGAATGGAGGAGATGGAGCCAGGTATGAGTAAGGACAGGATACGATGGGAGCTTTTTTTTACGTTTATGGGGATCGGGCTGTTCACTTTCGGCGGCGGTTATGCCATGATCTCGGTGATCGAGGATATCTGCAGCCGCCGGAAGGGATGGATCAGCCACGAGGAGATGATGGATATGACGGTGATCGCGGAGTCCACGCCGGGGCCCATCGCGATCAACTGCGCCACCTTTGTGGGATACCGGCAGGCAGGGCTTTCAGGGGCGGTCATGGCCACCCTTGGGGTGGTGCTGCCTTCCTTTGGGGTGATCTATCTGATCTCCATGTTCCTGGATGACTTCCTGGAGATCCAGATCATCGCCCATGCGTTTAAAGGGATCAGAGCTGCCGTGGGGATCTTGATCCTCAATGCGGCGGTGAACATGCTGAAAAAGCTGCCTCCGGACCCCCTTCCTAAGGTGATCGCCCTCTGTTCCTTCGCGGCCATGTTCCTGGCAGATCTTTTTTGTGTAGACCTGTCCTCCATCGTCCTGATGCTGGCCGCCGGAGCCGTCAGCCTGGTCTTCGCGGCGGGCAGAGCGTGCGCCGGGCAGAAGGGCGGTGATCCGCGATGATCTGTCTGGAGCTGTTTTTGGGTTTTTTTAAAGTGGGCTGTTTTGCTTTCGGCGGCGCTTATGGGGCGATCCCGCTGATCCGGGATGTGGTGCTGTCTTGCGGCTGGCTGGACGATGAGGCCCTGACCTATATGATCGCGGTCAGCGAGAGCACGCCGGGGCCGATCATGGTGAACCTGGCTACCTATGTAGGGAGCAGCCAGGCCGGTCTTTTGGGGGCCGCATCGGCCACACTGGCGGTGGTCCTCCCCTCCTTTTTCATCATCCTGCTGGTGATCGTGCTGTTAAAAGGGTGGTCCAGGCACCGATATGCGAGGGCTATCCTACAGGGCCTTAAGTCCTGCATCAGCGGTATCATCCTGGCTACGGGCCTGTATATGCTCTTGCAGAGCTGTATCCGGTGGGGAGCGGGGGCAGCTATAGGCCTCCGGCCTGGAGGGGAGGAGTCCTATGGTATATGGTCTCTGGATATCCGCTCCCTGGCGGTCACGGTCCTGGCCGCCGGAGCCTTCTGGGGGTCTAAACGATGGTCAAAGAAAAAGCTGTCCCCGATCGGGCTGATCCTTTTATCGGCTGGCCTGGGGGTGGTCATCTTTTATGGGGGATGACCTGCGATCAGATCAGGCCCACCGGCTAAGCCGGTGGGCCTGATCGATGTTAAGGACCGATGATCCTGGTCCCGGTCTTCCCATTGACCCCGTCTCTGGCTTTCTCCAGCAGCGTGATCAGGGAGGTCCGTCCCGGCGCGGAGGCGGCGAAGTCGATCCCGGCCTGGACCTTGGGGAGCATGGAGCCGGGGGCGAAGTGTCCTTTTGCGGCGTAGCGCCGGGCCTCCTCCACGGAGATCTCATCCAGCCAGGTCTCTTTAGGTGTCCCGAAATACAGGGCGATCTTCTCCACGGCGGTCAGGATGATCAGCAGGTCCGCGTCCAGCTGCCGGGCTAAAAGACAGCTGGCGTGATCCTTGTCGATCACAGCCCCCACGCCCTTTAGATGGTTCCCCTGGCGGATCACAGGGATGCCCCCGCCGCCGCTGGCGATCACGATCTCGCCGGCCTCTAAAAGGTCCTTGACCGTCTCGATCTCGATGATCTCCTTAGGCCTCGGAGAGGCTACGGCCCGGCGGTAGCCCCGGCCTGCGTCCTCCACCACATGCATGCCCTTTTTCTCGGCCTCGGCGGCTTCCTCCTTGGTCATAAAATAGCCGATCGGCTTGGTGGGATGGGAAAATGCCGGGTCGTCCTCATCCACCCGCACCTGGGTGATCACTGTGGCCACGTTCTTTTTGATCTTCCGGTTTAAGAGTTCTTCCTTTAAGGCGTTCTGCAGGTCATAGCCGATGTAGGCCTGGCTCATGGCCACACAGACGGAGAGCGGGGTGATCGCCGGATGGCTGGGGTCGGTCTTGGAATAGGCGGCCATGGCATTGTTGATCATGCCCACCTGGGGGCCGTTCCCATGGGAGATGATGACCTCATTTCCTTCCTCCACTAAGTCGGCGATCGCCCGGGAGGTCTCCTGGACAGCCAGGTACTGCTCCGGAAGGTTCTTCCCCAGGGCATTTCCGCCTAAGGCGATCACGATACGTTTTTTAACCATGAACTATCTCCTCCTTACTCGAAGATCCTCTTTGCCTCTCTCTCCGCCAGCTTCTTCAAGATCTTCTGGGGATCTTCAAACTTGCTGAGGAAGATCATGGCCGCGATGATGTAGGGCTTGTAGCTGGCTTCCTTATAGAGGGGCGTGCGGTAACGGTCAAAGACAGAGGCTTCCACCTCGCCCTCCTTGCAGCTCACATCGTTGATATCGGCGGGCAGACAGTGGAGGTACAATGCCTTGCCGTCCTTGGTGGTCTTCATAAGCTCCTCGGTGCAGCACCAGTCCTTGTGCTCTGCGTTCTGGGCCAGCAGCTCCTTTTCCAGGGCCTTGATCCCTTCGGCATCCCCCTCGCCATACAGGTCTGTACGTCTTTCCATAGCGGCAAATGGAGCCCAGCTCTTGGGATAGACGATGTCCGCATCCTTGAAGGCCTCTGCCATGCTGTTGGTCCTGGTGAAGGATCCGCCGGATCTTTTCGCGTTCTTTCTTGCCACATCCTCCACCCCCGGCATCACCTCGTAGCCTTCAGGATGGGCCAGGACCACGTCCATGCCAAAGCGGGTCATCAATCCGATGATCCCCTGGGGAACGGACAGGGGCTTTCCGTAGGAGGGGGAGTAAGCCCAGGTCATGGCCACCTTTTTGCCCTTTAAGTTCCGGATCCCGCCGAACTCATGGATCAGATGGAGCGCGTCGGCCATAGCCTGGGTGGGATGGTCGATGTCACACTGCAGGTTGACCAGGGTGGGGCGCTGCTCTAAGACACCGTCCTTGTTCCCCGTCTGAACGGCGTCGGAGACCTGGTGCATGTAGGCGTTGCCCTTGCCGATGTACATGTCGTCCCGGATGCCGATCACGTCGGCCATGAAGGAGATCATATTGGCGGTCTCCCGGACAGTCTCTCCGTGGGCCACCTGGGATCTGCCTTCGTCTAAGTCCTGGACCTCTAAGCCCAGCAGGTTGCAGGCAGAGGCGAAGGAGAAGCGGGTCCTGGTGGAATTGTCCCGGAACAGGGAGATCCCCAGGCCGCTCTCAAAGACCTTGGTGGAGATATTGTTCGTTCGCATGTAACGGAGGGCGTCGGCTACGGTGAACACGGCCTCCAGCTCGTCGTCGGACTTTTCCCAGGTCAGGAAGAAGTCATTGTTGTACATTTCTTTAAAATTTAATTGGTCTAAACGGTCGATATAGTCCTGTAATGTTTTCATAGTACGGTCTCCTTATCTTTGATCAGGTCGGTCTTGGCGGACAAAACATGTTCGATGGGCTTATCTGCAGTAGATCGTGGGAAGTGCCGCGTATACAGCGGCGCAGGTGACCAGATCCTGCTTCCAGGTCTTTTCATTGGGCGCGTGTGCCTGGGCCTCGGCACCTGGACCGAAGCCGATGCAGGGGATGCCGTTGCGGCCCATGATGGACACGCCGTTGGTGGAGAAAGTCCATTTGTCGGTCAGGGGGCGGGCCTTGCGCATGGCCTGGGTCTCTGCATTGCCGATCCGCTCCTGGCCGAACAGGCCCTTGTAGGCTTCCTCCAATGCCTTGGTCACCTTGTGGTCCTCAGGGATCACCCAGGTGGGGAAATAGCACTCGATCGGGTAGGTCAGGCCGGTGTAGGAGGGACGGGCGTAGTCGTACATGGATACGGTCACATCCTCCCCGTATCTCTTTACGGAGGGAAGGGCGCGGATCTCCTCTAAGCAGCTCTCCCAGGTCTCGCCGGCGGTCATGCGGCGGTCTAAGGAGATGGCGCAGGAGTCGGCCACCGCGCAGCGGCTGGGGGAGGTGTAGAAGATCTGGGAGGTGGTGACGGTGCCGCGGCCTAAGAAGCGGGCTTCCTTCCACTCCGGATTATAGTTTTCATCCAGCATCTTCACCAGACCCTTGACCGCCTGGCCCTCAGAAGCGTCATTTTCATTGAGTGCCCGGATATCCTGGAGGATATCGGCCATCTTGTAGATCGCGTTATCGCCTCTCTCCGGCGCGGAGCCGTGGCAGGAGACGCCCTTTACATCCACCCGGATCTCCATGCGTCCCCGCTGTCCGCGATAGATCCCGCCGTCCGTGGGCTCGGTGGAGACCACAAATTCGGGGCGGATCTTATCTTCCTTGATGATGTACTGCCAGCATAAGCCGTCACAGTCCTCCTCCTGGACCGTGCCCACCACCAGAACCGTGTACTTGTCGCTGAGAAGTCCCAGATCCTTCATGATCTTAGCCCCGTAGACCGCAGACACGATACCGCCGCACTGATCGGACACGCCCCGTCCGCCGATCTCCTCCTCATTTTCATAGCCCTCATAAGGATCGAAGGTCCAGTTATCCCGGTTCCCGATCCCCACCGTATCGATGTGGGCGTCAAAGGCGATCAGCTTCTCTCCGGTGCCCATGTAGCCCAGCACATTGCCCATGGGATCGATCTTTACTTTGTCAAATCCAAGCCTTCGCATCTCCTCGGCGATGCGGGTGATATGTGCCTTCTCATCACAGCTCTCCCCAGGGTCCTTTACGATCTCCCGCAAAAAACGGGTCATGTCTGCTTTGTAACGCTTGGCTGCTTCACGGATCTTGTTGTTATCCATTTGGTCCATCCTCCTCTATCCTTTCCTTGATCTGCATTGCATGCTCTTATCCTATATAGTCCTTCCCGCCCCACACGATCTCTTCATACCGCTCCGGGTCCGTATCCCCTTCTGTAGAGAAGAGCAGCACCCTGGAGTCTTTATCCAGCTTTAACTGCGCCTTCAGCTCTGCATACTCCGGATCTGTCATGATCTCATTGAGGACCCCGAAGGTGACCGCGCCGGACTCCCCGGAGGTCACCTGGGGATCGCCTTTTATGGGAGCTGCCAGCATGCGCATAGCCTTGGCGGATACCCAGTCCGGGGCGGCGATAAAGGTGTCCACATGGTTCTTTAAGATATCCCAGGAAGTGGTATTTGGCTCGCCGCAGGCCAGACCGGCCATGATCGTGGGCATGTCGCCTTCTACCGTGTACTCTGCGCCGTCCCCGGCAGCCGCGCCCTTGTACAGGCAGGCGGCAGTATCGGCCTCCACCACACATACGATGGGCGGATCGTCGGGATAGAGGTTGGCGAAAAAGCCCTGGACGCCTCCGGCAAGTGACCCCACACCGGCCTGGATGAAGATGTGGGTGGGACGGCCGACTCCCAGCTCCTTTAACTGTTCATCCGCCTCCATGGCCATGCTGCCGTAGCCCTGCATGATCCAGGAGGGGATCTCCTCGTATCCCTTCCAGGCCGTGTCCTGCACCACCACGCCGTTGGGCACCTTTTCGGCGGCTGCGGCGGCCATGCGGACACATTCATCATAATTGACCTCTTCGATCGTGGCGGAGGCATTTTCCGCCAGGATGTGGTCCAAACG
>CAJUSS010000171.1 GCA_910588895.1 uncultured Lachnospiraceae bacterium | reverse complement strand
CCATCAAGATCATCGGCGACAACACCGATATGTATGCACAGGCATATTTTGATTACGACTCCAAGAAGTCCGGCGGTGTGACCATGTCCCACTTACGTTTCGGCCATACCCCGATCAAGTCCACCTACCTGATCCACAAGGCTGATTTTGTGGCTTGCCATAACCCGGCTTATATCCGCAAGTACAACATGGTACAGGAATTAGTGGACGGCGGTACCTTCCTGCTGAACTGCCCATGGTCCGAGGAGGAGTTAGAGCAGCATCTGCCAGGCCAGGTGAAGAAGTTCATCGCCGATCACAAGATCAAATTCTATACCATCGACGGTGTGAAGATCGGTATCGAGACCGGCATGGGCCCCACCCGTATCAACACGATCTTACAGTCCGCATTCTTCGAGCTGACCGGGATCATCCCGGCAGAGAAGGCGAACCAGCTGATGAAGGACGCCGCGCAGAAGAGCTACGGCCGTAAGGGACAGGACGTTGTGGAAAAGAACTGGGCCGCGATCGATGCCGGCGCGAAGAATGTCCACGAGGTGAACGTACCGGATTCCTGGAAGGATGCCAAGGATGAAGGCTTAGATTATAAGGTAGTGACCGATGGCCGCAAGGACGTTGTGGATTTCGTCAACAACATCCAGACCAAGGTCTCCGCACAGGAAGGCAACACCCTGCCTGTATCCGCTTTCAACGAGTATGTGGACGGCTCCACACCTTCCGGCTCCGCCGCATATGAGAAGCGCGGTATCGCTGTGAACGTTCCGGTATGGAACCCGGATAACTGTATCCAGTGTAACTTCTGTTCTTATGTTTGTCCGCACGCAGTCATCCGTCCGGTAGCTATGACCGCTGATGAAGCCGCCAAGGCTCCCGAAGGGATGCTGATGAAGGATATGACCGGTATGCCCGGCTACAAGTTCTCCATGACCGTCTCCGCTCTCGACTGTACCGGATGCGGCTCCTGTGCGAACGTCTGCCCAGGCATGAAGGGCAACAAGGCTCTGACCATGGACAAGCTGGCCGATCATCTGGACGAGCAGCCGGTGTTCGACTTTGGCCAGTCCTTAGGGGTCAAGGAAGAGATCGTCGCGAAGTTTAAACCTAACACCGTTAAGGGCTCCCAGTTCAAGCAGCCCCTGCTTGAGTTCTCCGGCGCCTGCGCAGGCTGCGGCGAGACCCCATATGCAAAGCTGATCACCCAGCTCTTCGGCGACAGGATGTATATCGCCAACGCAACAGGCTGTTCCTCGATCTGGGGCAATTCCTCACCGTCCACACCTTACACTGTGAACGCAAAGGGCCAGGGTCCTGCATGGAGCAACTCCCTGTTCGAGGATAACGCAGAGTTCGGTTACGGCATGCTGCTGGCACAGAACGCGATCCGCGAAGGCTTACAGGCAAAGGTGGAGTCCGTGATGGCTTCCGATAAGGCTTCCGACGAAATGAAGGCTGCCTGCAAGGAGTGGTTAGACACCTACAATGTAGGCGCGACCAACGGCGATGCTACCGACAAGTTAGTGGCTGCATTAGAAGGCTGCGACTGCCCCATCTGCCAGGATATCGTAAAGAACAAGGATTTCTTAGCCAAGAAGTCCCAGTGGGTGTTCGGCGGCGACGGATGGGCTTATGATATCGGCTTCGGCGGTGTGGACCACGTGCTGGCATCCGGCAAGGATATCAACATCATGGTATACGATACCGAGGTCTACTCCAATACCGGCGGACAGTCCTCCAAGGCTACGCCTACCGGCGCTGTGGCTCAGTTCGCTGCAGGCGGTAAGGAAGTGAAGAAGAAAGATATGGCTTCCATCGCCATGAGCTATGGCTATGTTTATGTAGCACAGATCTCCATGGGCGCTGACTATGCACAGACCGTTAAGGCCATCTCAGAGGCAGAGGCTTATCCGGGTCCGTCCCTGATCATCGCATACGCTCCTTGTATCAACCACGGGATCAAGAAGGGCATGGCAAAGGCACAGACCGAGGAGAAGCTGGCTGTGGAATGCGGCTACTGGCATCTGTTCCGCTTCAATCCGGCTGCTGAGAACAAGTTCTCCTTAGACAGCAAGGAGCCGAAGATGGAAGGCTACCAGGATTATCTGAAGGGCGAGGTGCGTTATCTGTCCCTGGCCATGAAGAATCCGGAGAGAGCAGCGAAGCTGTTCGCGAAGAACGAGGCTGAATCCAAGGCCAGATATGCTTATCTGAAGAAGCTGGTGGATGTCTATAAGGCAGAGTGATCTTGCGGTCTGCCAAAATATCAGAAACATGTATGACCCATTTTAAATGATCGTATGTTTCACTGATCTGCTTTCATGATAGTACAGTGGTACTATCACAAAAGATCCAGATATCGGGACACGGGCGAACGTGTATGGTATCTGGATCTTTTTGAAATTGGGATCAGGATGTGCTTTATCGGATCGCGAACCCCACATCTTCCTGCATCCTCCGAATGTTTGCAGCTGTGATCTCCAAGGCCGTAAGCCCACCTGGGCTGCTCTTATAAGCAGTTGGATCATCGATATCGGCATTTAAATCTCGATCATATGTTGCTTTAGAAATACTTACCCCATTTTTTGAATAGCGTATGGGTTCATAGATGTCGCCAGGTTCATATGACTCATATTCGTTCACTTTGACCGCCTGGCCGTCAAGGATCCGATAAAATGTATGGGTTACCGCGCCCGTTCCACTGTCAAAGCCATAGATATAATTTTGTTTTTCCAGATAATCGAACCCGTCGCCGTTTCCGAAATAGCCCTCCAAGCGTACCACTTGACCATTATGATAGGTATACAGTTCAGGTCCGTCATGATGGATCGGTCGAGTGTTGTGGATCATCAGTTCCGGTATGGAGTCGCCATCAATGTAGATCAACGCAAAGCAGTCCCTTCCGTATTCCCGTACCTGTTTATGGCTGTTTAGCAAGGCGGCGTATGCCCCCACCCATTCTGTTCCGGCCTTGTCATCCCGGCCTGTCGCGATCTGCTGCACCTGTCCGTTTACTATCCACGCACCAGATCCATCTACCATATAGCCGTCCGGCGTGTCGGTGGAGGTCAGAAGGTATCCGTCGGGACCGAAATAATAGCATTCTGCCATCCCATCCCCATTACCGTCGATCCACTGCCAGCCATCCTGTGCCCAGGTCCCGTCACCGTTGTCATACCACCATCGCCCGTTATCGGTTTTCCATGCCCCGGCAAATGACTGGATAGGGATCATCATGGCGATCATAACGGTCAATGCACTTACCTTTGCTGCTCTTTGTCTCATTTCATCCTCCGTTTTACAAATAAGAATATCCTATTGTTGAAGCTGCCAAAACAATACACATATGCCAAAATGTTATCCCTTTTATGATAACATGATCTTTGGCAGATTGAAATACCTATGTTGAAGCCAGAGGGATTTATAGATCGACAGCATTTGATCGATAGATCCCTCGTACTGGGATTTAGTCATCTTTTTTATAAAAAAGATAGATAGAAAATAAGACCACACCAACTGTAAGGATAAGAGCCACAGTACATGGAGGTTCACACGCATACATCCAGACATTGATCCGCCAGCTGCCTGATATTCTTTCCAAAGCTTGTAAAACCCTTAAACTATATATTTCTATAGACAGGAAAAGTATCCCGCAGATGATACCTATTGCACCCACAAACTTTTTCATGATCTTCCTCCTACGATCTGGATCTATTGTTTTGCGCATTTTTATCGATCAACATTACAAATATAAAACGATTTTCGTGACACTGCATAAGATCGGCCCGTCAAGAGGTCATCGTCGACCGCATGTCGAAAGTCCGAGAGGAAACTGGGCACATCCGTTCGTTCATAAAAATCCCCCCTGCTTCTTTTTATCATAAGCCCTATATAAGGAAAATGCAACCATGATCATTATCTGATCGTTCATGATCGAGAAAAGAAGTTACTGTTCATCCCTCTGCCATAGAGTCCTTTGGCGTGGGTATGAAAAGTAACGTAACACGTTGTATAGGATCCGCCGCCCCTTTCTTCCGATTTTACTTCTCAAACGGCCGGATAAGGTGTATAATCAATACCATAGAGAAATGTCGAAAAAGACGGAGGGATACGATGTGGACCGATATGTAAGACTCCTGATCGGGAACGCAGCCTTTGCGGCTGTGCTCATCTGCCTGTATTCGCCGGGCCTGATCGGCTTATCTCCCTCCAACCCCAGCGCCGTGTTGGCGGCGGCCTCCGTCGCCATAGGCGTGGTGGCGGTCCCGACGTTTGTCCTGATGAACAAGAGCCTGCTGACAGAAAAAAAGGCGGCGCTCTTGGAGGCCGATGGGGAGAGGGCAGGAGAGAGGGCCGCGGCGCTCCTGGAGGACCATCGCTCGGGAAAGGTCCTGGGGCCGATCGCTAAGTCCGCCCTTTCCCAGATGCAGCGTCTGGAGAATGTGGAGGCCAATTATGAAAAGCTGGTGGTCCAGCGGTTTGGCATGGGGACGCTGAGCTATGGGAAGTTCATGGGAGTGATCCGTTCGGCCTCGTCGGCGCTGTCCAAGGGATATGTAAAGATGGCCAATAAGATGATCATCTTTGATGAGGCGGAATACCAGCATCTGTCCTCGGACGCTTACCGTCACGATGCGATCCCGGACCAGGTCCAGGAGGAGAAAAAGGCGCTGTATGACGGGAACCTGGCCAGTCTTGAGCAGATCTTAGAAAAAAACGAAAAGATCCTATTAGAGGTGGACCATCTGATGGCGGAGATGTCAGATCTTGAGCAGCCGGAGCAGGCGATCGATCAGGCCGCCACACAGATCGACGGTCTTTTAAAGCAGCTGGAATATTATCGATGATCTTAGATAAAGGAGAAGCATGATGAAGAACAATAAGATCCAGGCAGCGGTCATCGCAGGCCTGGGGATCCTGGTATTTGCGGTGGTGCTCGCCGGGATCCTCCTGACCAGGAACGCGAAGAAGTCGCCGAAAACGATCAACACAGAATCCGCCACCGCCACCCTAAAGCGGTATGAGAAGAGGATCGCCCCTACAGTAGCAGAGGTGATCAAGTCGCCGGTGGAGCTGACGGATGTGACGGTGGATGAGCTGCCGGATATCGATACAAATGAGATCACCGTAGGCCCCAACACAGCTCTGTATGCAGAGATCTTTTCCACCTCGGAAAAGTGCGGCAAGGGTAAGGATGGCTGGATGAACCAGGTGGCTGAAAAGTTCAACCGGGCCGGATATGAGGTGGACGGGCAGCCAGTCTCGGTCATGATCCGCAGCGTTGCCTCCGGTCTGGGGATGGATTACATCCGCAGCGGCAAATATATCCCCGACGGTTATTCGCCTTCCAATGACTTCTGGGGGAAGATGCTGATAGCCGACGGCGTGGAGATGGAGACGGTCAGTGAACGCTTAGCGGACAATACAGCCGGGATCCTGCTGTCCAAGGATACACAGAAAAAGCTGCTGGAGCGGTACGGCTCGATCAATCTGAAGACGATCGTGGAGGCCACGGCCAACGGCGAGTTTGCCATGGGGTACACCAACCCCTATGCCTCTGCCACCGGCTTAAACTTCCTGATCTCCACCCTGCAGACCTATGATGCCAGAGACCCCTTGGCAGAGGATGCGGTGGATGGCTTCCAGTCCTTCCAGACCAATGTCCCCTTTGTTGCCTACACCACGCTCCAGATGCGGGACGCTGCCGAGACCGGGACCCTGGACGGGTTTGTGATGGAGTACCAGACCTATATAAACGATGCCGAGCTGGTGCGGAAATATGAATTTACTCCCTTTGGCTTTCTGCACACCAACCCGCTGTACACCACGAAAGCGGCAGATCCTAAGAAGAAGGAGATCCTGCGGCTGTTCGCAGAGTACTGTCAGACCCCGGAGAACCAGCAGCTGGCCGCAGACCATGGCTTTAACGTGGACCTCCACTATACGGTAGAGCAGAGCGAGGTGGACGGGGATGTGCTCCTCAGCGCCCAGGAGCTGTGGAAGACAGAGAAGGATAACGGCAAGCCGATCCTGGCCGTATTTGTAGCCGATGTGTCCGGATCCATGGACGGGGAGCCATTGAACGCTCTGAAGGCCTCCCTCATCAACGGGATGCGCTACATCAATACCACCAATTACGTTGGCTTGGTGTCCTATTCCGACGACGTGGTGATCAATGTGCCGATCGAGCAGTTCAACTTAAACCAGCAGGCCGCTTTTAAGGGCGCGGTGGAATCTCTGAGCGCCGCGGGAGGGACCGCCACCTTTGACGGGATCGTCGTGGCGGCCAATATGCTGATCAAGGCAAAGGAGACCTACCCGGATGCCAAGATGATGATGTTCGTCCTTTCCGACGGGGAGACCAACCGGGGCTATTCCTTAAAGGATATCCAGCAGCCCATCGATTCGCTGAACATCCCGATCTACACGATCGGCTATAATGCGGACATCCCCGCGCTGGAGAGCATATCCGCTATCAATGAGGCGGCCAGCATCAATGCCGACTCGGATGACGTGATCTATAAACTGAAAAACCTGTTCAATTCCAGTCTGTGACCTGCATGCTCCGGCGGTACCAAGTATATCAGCATCTGCAGCAATTGATGGATCGCAAGAGTC
>CAJUSS010000170.1 GCA_910588895.1 uncultured Lachnospiraceae bacterium | reverse complement strand
CTTTTTGATCTTTATCCCGGTAAAAGTAAAGGGGTGGATCCAGGATGCCTTTATTGTAGTAGCTCTTCCGGAGATGCCTTAAAGGATGAGAGCAAAAAAGGCATATGGCCTACTCTTCTTTGGACAGTGACGCCAGATCAGGAAAACCCTTCCAGCGCATCCTCCCCATCAAACTGCAGCTCCTCCGGCTCTGAGACTGCCCGCACACCTGGATACCGGCCCTCCAGCACTTCTTGATAGTACGCCTCAGACAGCATGATCTCCCCTACATGGAGGGTGTTCTTGATCCGGACGATCCTTGCCGCCTGGTAGTCCTCCAGCCCGTTGGCTGTCCGCAGGCAGGCCTGGATCGCTTCCTTGTCGGTGGCTACCACCGGGGGCATCATCCCGGAGCGGAGCACGGTGCTGGTGAAGCAGTTGGTATAAATGACGTCCAGATCCAGCTTATCAAATATCCGTGCCGTGATGATATCGGCTGATCCCATGCCATTGGCATTGCCGTGGGAACAGTCGGTCAGATCCAGGAAGCAGGTCCGCTTCACCTTCAGCCCGCCGTTGCCAAACTCCGTGGACCAGGTCCCGGCGATGTGGGGGTCCACGCCTGTCCCGCTGTAGTTTTTTCCCATCGCGACTACGATCAGGACATCGGCTTCCCCCACCAGGATGCTGGGCATATTGGCGGCAGCGATCTTTAACAGCTCCGGCTCCCTGCTGTGATGGCGATATGCATTCCCGGCTGGATCGTTCCGGCGATCTCGAGCCGTGCCAGCTCACCCCGGACGACAGACGGGATCAGGGATGGCTCGATATGGTCCTTTTTAAAATCCTGCACAGCATAAAACATCCGGGGATCGTTACGCCTGCAAGCATCCGGGAAACGCTCCCGCCCTTCACTACCCTCATCCCATGCACCGCCTTCGTTCCGTTTTCTCTATAATATAGCTTATCTGGCAGAGCCCGTCTATCCGATCCGAAGGTGCATCGCGATAAAATACAGAGATATGTGGCAGACGGCCCCTCCCTGTGGGGGACCGGGCTTTCGGATGCGGACGGGTGACCGATCATGCGCCTGCATCTATACAACGATCGGCGTGGGTATGATATAGAAACTATACAACACCTATGACCGGCAGCGTTCCATTGACATATACCCGCGCATAAGGTAAAATTATGTAACGTGCGGCTATCACACCGCGCCTGATAAAGCCAGTGCGCCCTACAGGACGCGGGTATGTGCAGAGCACATAGCCGGATAGTAGGATCACAGCACAAATCTGGTAACGGACATAGCACAGACAAGGGAGTGCATGTTACATAGAGGCTGGATCTGGGAAAGGAAGAGAAGAGGCGGATCGATGGGAGATAGAAATGATTTTACGAAAGGGAGCATCGTCTTAAAACTGCTGCAGTTCATGATCCCGATCTTAGGGGCGCTCATCCTGCAGGCTATGTATGGGGCGGTGGATATCCTTGTGGTGGGACGGTTTGGGACTACCGCGGGGATATCCGGCGTATCCACAGGGAGCAGCATCGTGAACCTGGTCACCTTTACGATCACTGGTCTGACCATGGGGGTCACGGTGGTCATGGGGCAGTATATGGGAGAGAAGAAGCCGGAGAAGGTGGGCCAGGTGGTAGGCGGCGCGATCTGGCTGTTTTTGGTGCTGGCCTGTGTGATCGCGGCGGCTATGCTGGTATTTGCAAGGCCCCTGGCGGTGCTCATGCAGGCGCCGCAAGAGGCCTTAGATCTGACGGTATTATATGTCCGCATCTGCGGCGGAGGGATCTTTTTTATCATCGCCTATAACGTGATCAGCAGTATTTCCCGGGGGATCGGGGATTCGAAGATGCCGCTGATCTTTGTGGGCATCGCCTGTGTGGTGAACATCCTGGGGGATCTGCTGTTCATCGCGGTATTTAAATGGAATGTGGCGGGCGCCGCCCTTGCTACCGTGATGGCCCAAGCGGTCAGCGTCCTGTTGTCGATCCTGATCATCCGGAGGCGGAGATCCCCCTTTGACATGAAAAAAGAATATATCCGCTGCAACCCCGAGATCAAACGGTTCATACGGGTGGGGACCCCGATCGCGTTCCAGGAGATCTTGACGCAGCTTTCCTTTTTGGCGTTATGTGCGTTCATCAATCGTCTCGGATTAGATGCTTCCTCCGGCTACGGTGTGGCCAATAAGATCGTCAGCTTTGTCATGCTGGTGCCGGGGGCGCTCATGCAGTCCATGGCCTCATTTGTCGCCCAGAATGTGGGCGCCGGACAGGAGAAGAGAGCAAGGCGGGCGATGGTCACCGGCATGTGCATCGGGTGCGGCATCGGCATCTTTATCACGATCCTCTCCTTTGCACGGGGAGATCTGCTGGCCGCGGTCTTTTCAAGCGACAGGGCGGTCATCGCCCGTGCGGCGGGATATCTGAAGGGCTTTGCGCCGGAGGCAGTGGTGACGGCGGTCCTGTTCAGCTTTATCGGCTACTATAACGGACATTCCAAGACCATGTTCGTGATGCTGCAGGGGATCGCCCAGACCTTTCTGGTCCGTCTGCCCATGTCCTACCTCATGAGCATCCAGCCCTCTGCCAGCCTTACCATGATCGGTCTGGCGGCGCCCTGTGCAACCGTATTTGGGATCGTTCTCAATCTGCTCTATTTTATCAAGATGAGCCGGGAGGGTGCAGGAATGGACAGCTCACAGATGGGATAGGTCAGGTAGGACCGTCTGTATCAAAGGCGAGGTGCGAAAAAAGGTGAGCGAGAGATCGGAGACAGTAAGAGAATAAAGGAAGGCGATGCTATGAACGAGATCATCAGGAGTCTACATGAGAGAAAGTCGGTCCGTGTCTTCACGGACCAGGCGATCGGGGCGGCACAAAAAAGGGAGATCCTATATGCAGCCATGGCCGCGCCTACAGCCGGGAACCAGCAGCTCTATACGATCTTAGACATCCAGGATGAAAAGATCCGACAGAGGCTGGCGGTGACCTGTGACGACCAGCCCTTTATCGCAAAGGCGAAGCTGGTGCTGGTCTTCTGTGCGGACATGCAGAAATGGTATGATACCTTTGCAGAGGGCGGCTGTGCGCCGCGAAAGCCAGGGGTGGGGGACCTGCTCCTTGCTGTATCGGACGCGGTGATCGCGGCCCAGAATGCCGTTACGGCGGCCCAGAGCATGGGGATCGGTTCCTGCTATATCGGCGATATCATGGAGAACTGTGAGATCCATAGAGAGCTGCTGGATCTGCCGGAGTATGTCTTCCCGGCGGCGATGCTGGTCTTTGGATATCCTACCAGACAGCAGCAGGAACGCCCGAAGCCAGAGCGCTGCCGGCTGGAGGACATCGTGCAGACTGACCGCTACAGGCGCAGGGACGGGGAGGAGCTGCGCCGCATGTTCGAGAAGGAATGGCACAGTCTGGGCTTTGAGGAGTGGAGCCGGCGTTTCTGCAGCCGGAAGTATGACGCAGATTTTTCCAGGGAGATGAGCCGGTCGGCAGAGGTCTACCTAAAGGCATACCAGAGCGCGGATCGATGACGGAAAGCGGCTGGTGACCGACCGCCCTGCAGCGTGGCATAGATCATATATCTAGAGAGGAGAATGGCGGCATGACAAAAACACTTTATCTCATGCGACATGGACAGACGTTGTTCAATCTGCAGCATAAGATCCAGGGGTGGTGTGATTCACCGTTGACCGAACTGGGGATAAAACAGGCAAAGATGGCTGGAGCGTATTTTATAGATAACCAGATCACCTTCGATCATGCGTATTCATCTACTTCCGAGCGAGCTTGTGACACCCTGGAATATGTGACCTGCTCCCAGATGCCTTATGTGCGGGTGAAAGGGCTGAAAGAGTGGGATTTTGGCGCGTTTGAAGGAAAGGATGAATGCCTGAACCCGAAGCTGCCCTATGGAGATTTTTTTAAGCAGTTCGGCGGCGAGGGCGAGATGGAGCTGCGGGAGAGGATATCCCGGACGCTGCAGGAGATCATGGACAAGGAAGACCATCATGTGGTCCTTGCAGTTTCCCATGGAGCTGCCTGCAGGCAGTTTGCCCGTAGATGGGAAGACTACGATCAGGTAAAGATCACCAGCAGGCTGTACAATTGCTGTATCCTGAAATATACATACGAGGAGGGGATATTCAGCCTGACAGAGATCCATAACCAGGACTATAGTAACCTGTAGTCTTATCTTATCGGCCAAGGCGGACGTGTTTTCTCTACTTGACAAATCCGGAAAAACGCATTATGATCATAAGGTATCAACAGTCATTCCACAGGAACATGACAGAAAAAGGCGCAGAAAAAGAGGAGTACATCCTTATCCCCTGCCAGAGAGGACCGCTCATCGGCTGAAAGGCGGTCTGAGGAGGAACGGATGGAAGGTGGCTTTGGAGCCGGGATCTTGAAAGGGATGGAGCTCGACCGTCGATCAGGCAGTCAGCCACTCCATGCTGAGCAGAGGTCCCCGGGAGGTCCCGTTACAGACAGGAGAGTGCCGGAGCTTTCGGCAGAAAAAAAGGTGGTACCGCGGTCATTTCGCCCTTTGCATGAGTTTATCTTGTGCGGAGGGCTTTTTTATGCGACCGCTGCAAAAGAAAACGAAGGGCAGGCTGTCCGTGACGGTCCATCCATGCCGTCATCTGAAAGGCTTGTCCGAAAAGGGGGTGAGGATATGCAAGAGCAGCTGACAAGGAGCGATGTGAAAAAGATCGAGGAAGAGATACAGCACCGTAAATTAGTCGTCCGCCCTGAGGCGATCGAGGCCGTGAAGGAGGCCAGAGCCCAGGGCGACTTAAGCGAAAATTTTGAGTACTATGCGGCAAAGCGGTATAAGAACCAGAATGAGAGCCGCATCCGTTATCTGGAAAGGATGCTGCGCACGGCTACGATCGTATCGGACCGGTCCAGAGCCGATGAGATCGGCATCAACAATACAGTGGAGCTTTATTTCGAGGAGGACGACGAGGTGGAGACCTACCGCCTGGTGACTTCCATCCGGGGCAATTCCATGAAAGGGCTGATCAGTATCGAATCCCCTCTGGGAAAGGCCATAAAAGGCCATAAGGAGGGCGACCGGGTCCATGTGCAGGTGAACGAGAAGGCCGGTTATGATGTGATCGTCCGGAAGATCGTCAAGACGGAGGATGACAGCCAGGACAGCATCCGGGGCTTTTAGAGCGGTATGGTCATGACGCGGCCAAGAGAAAAAGACAAGGATAGTATGGACAGTCTGTGCAAAACAGCAGGAGGATCTTAAGCGATGAAAGAATTAGAAAAGACGTATAACCCGGCGGCGATCGAGGACCGCCTTTATCAGAAGTGGCTGGAGAAAAAGTATTTCCATGCCAAGGTGGACAGGAGCAAAAAGCCTTTTACGATCATGATGCCGCCGCCTAATATCACCGGCCAGCTCCACATGGGCCATGCCCTGGACAATGCCATGCAGGATATCCTTACCCGTTTTAAGCGGATGCAGGGCTACGAAGCCCTGTGGCAGCCGGGGACGGACCATGCGGCGATCGCTACGGAGGTAAAGGTCATCGACAAGCTGCGCAGTGAAGGGATCGAGAAGCAGGATCTGGGCCGGGACGGATTTTTAGAGAAGTGCTGGGATTGGCGGAAGGATTATGGCTCCCGGATCATCAACCAGCTCCATAGGCTGGGGTCCTCAGCGGATTGGGACAGGGAACGCTTTACCATGGACGAGGGCTGCTCGGATGCCGTGCTGGAGGTGTTCTGCAAGCTCTATGAAAAGGGCTATATCTACAAAGGCTCCCGGATCATCAACTGGTGTCCGGTGTGCCAGACCTCGATCTCCGATGCGGAAGTGGAGCATGTGGAGCAGGACGGCTTTTTCTGGCATATCAACTATCCGGTAGTGGGAGAGCCCGGTCGTTTCGTGGAGATCGCCACCACCAGGCCGGAGACGCTTCTGGGCGATACGGCAGTGGCGGTGAACCCGGAAGACGAGCGGTATCAGGACATCATCGGCAAGACGTTGAAGCTCCCCCTGACCGACCGGGAGATCCCGGTGATCGCGGATGCCTATGTGGATAAGGAGTTTGGGACCGGCTGTGTGAAGATCACCCCGGCCCACGACCCCAATGACTTTGAAGTGGGCAAGCGCCATAACTTAGAAGAGATCGTGATCTTAAATGACGATGCCACGGTCAATGTGCCCGGCCCCTATTTTGGCATGGACCGCTATAGGGCCAGGAAGGCCATGGTCGCGGATTTAGAGGCCCAGGGGCTGCTGGTGAAGGTGGTGCCCCATTCCCATAACGTGGGGACCCATGACCGCTGCAAGACCACGGTGGAGCCTATGATCAAGCCCCAGTGGTTCGTGAAGATGGAGGAGATGGCGAAGCCGGCGATCCAGGCCTTAAAGAACGGCCAGCTGAAGTTTGTCCCGGAAAGCTTTGGAAAGACCTATCTCCACTGGCTGGAGGGCATCCGGGATTGGTGCATCTCCAGACAGCTGTGGTGGGGACACCGGATTCCGGCCTACTACTGCCAGGACTGCAAAGAGATCGTGGTGGCAAAGGAAATGCCCGCGGTCTGCCCGAAATGCGGGAAGTCCCATTTTGTCCAGGATGAGGATACGCTGGATACCTGGTTCTCCTCCGCCCTGTGGCCCTTCTCCACCCTGGGCTGGCCGGAGAAG
>CAJUSS010000169.1 GCA_910588895.1 uncultured Lachnospiraceae bacterium | reverse complement strand
TTCATCATCATCGACGAATTTGCGGAGCTGAAGCGCGAGGAGCCGGATTTCATGAAGGAGCTGGTCAGCGTAGCCCAGGTGGGCCGGAGCTTAGGTGTCCATCTGATCCTGGCCACGCAGAAGCCCAGCGGTACAGTAGATGACAATATCTGGAGCAACTCCAAGTTCCGGCTGTGCCTGCGGGTGCAGGACCGGCAGGACAGCAACGATATGCTCCACAAGCCTGACGCAGCCTACATCACTCAGGCCGGCCGATGCTATCTGCAGGTGGGCAATGACGAGCTGTTCGAGCTGTTCCAGTCCGCTTACAGCGGGGCTGCCTATGACGAAAATATGGGTTCCTTCCAGTCGGAGATCGCGTCCATGCTCTCTCTGACCGGCAGGGCCGCGCTGATCGGGAGCAACCTAAAGCGCAAGCAGCAGGCCCAGCTCCGCGCCACCTGGATCTGCAACCTGATCCAGATCATGCAGCAGACAGCGGTAGACCGGAAGATGACCCTGGAAGCCTTTGCCCAGGCACCGGACCGGCTGCCGGCCATCTATCAGAAGCTGGCCGTGTTCGAGGTAGACTATCCGGAGAGCGAGTATAACAGCCGCCGCCTGGAAGAGCTTTTACAGGCCTACCTGGCTATGGAACGTCTGGTCCGGCAGGAAGGGGAGAAGCCCTTAGAGGATGTGGTGGCAGATCTCTTAAAATATGCAGATGAGAACAATGTGAAGCTGCCGGAGCAGAAGATGAAGACCCAGCTGGATGCTGTCGTGGAGTATCTGGCCAGGACCGCGAAAGAAAATGGTTATAACCACAAGTTCCAGCTGTGGATGCCTTTGCTCCCCACGGCTCTGATCGTAGACCGTCTGACTGGCTGGAAGGAGCATGTATTTGACGGCCGTCAGTGGCCGGAGATGCCAAAGGAGTGGAGCATCACAGTCCCCATGGGCCTCTGCGACGATCCGGTCAACCAGGCCCAGATGCCTCTGGTCCTCAGCTTTTCCGAGGAGGGGCACCATGCCTTCTGCGGGATGATCGTCAGCGGCAAGAGCACCCTCCTGCAGACCTTGTTCTACGGCCTGATCCATCGGTACACGCCGGACTGGGTGAACCTGTATGCGATCGACTTCAGCAGCCATATGCTGTCTGCCCTGGAACATGCGCCCCACACCGGCGGGATCATCTATGAGGATGACACAGAAAAGATGGACAAGTTCTTCCATATGATGGAGGAGATGCTGGCTGAGAGGAAGAAGCTCTTTGCAGGCGGCAATTACAGCCAGTATGTCCGGGCTAATGGGGTGACGATCCCTGTGGTCATCGTGGCCATCGATAACTATTCCAATTTCCGGGAAAAGACCGACGATCAGTATGCGGAGACCATGATCCACTTAGCCCATGACGGTATGGGCTATGGTATCTTCCTGGCCATCACAGCCGGTGGGTTCGGCTCCAGCGAGATCCAGACCAAGGTGGGAGATAACATCAAGAGCGTGGTGGCCCTGCAGATGAACGACAAGTTCGCCTATTCCGATGTCATGCGCACCACCCGGCTGGAGACCGTGCCGGAACCGGGCCTTCCGGGGCGGGGCCTTGCGAAGGTGGGCAAGCGGTTTTTGGAATTCCAGACCGCCCTGGCGGTGGAGGCCGAGGACGACTACCAGAGGATCGAGAAGATCGAGGCGGTCTGCCGTCAGATGCAGCGCGCATGGACGGGCAGGAGGGCCAGACAGATCCCGGTGATCCCGGAGAAGCCGATCTGGTCCGAGTTCGAACAGCTGCCGGATGCAGAGAACATGTTTGCCGACGGCCGGCATCTGCCGGTGGGCTACGATTTGGGGAGTGCGGCAGTGTACGGCATCGATCTGAGCAAGGTCTATTGCTATACGATCTCTGGACGGGCCAGGACCGGGAAGACGAACCTGTTAAAGGCGCTGATCCGCTCCGCCGCCAAGAAGGGCGGGAAGCTGTGCGTCATCGAGCACGGCTCCGACGAGCTGGAGGCTGCCGCATCCAAGACGGGAGCTCTCTATATATCCAGCCAGACCGGGCAGGCGGAGTTTTTCAAAGGGCTCTTAGAGACTGTGCGGGAGCGCAATGAGCTGAAAAAGAAGGTGATGAGTGAGGAAGGCGAGGAGCTGCTCTATGAGCGGCTCCAGGCGAAGGAGCGGCAGTTCATCTTTATCGCAGACATGGAGCGTTTTATCGATTCTGTATACAAGCCAGAGGAAGGCGTGCTGAACATCCGGCCCTTTATGGAGAACCTGACTGAAAAGGGACGGCTGCTGAACATCTACTTCTTCGCGGCGGTGGATCCGGACAGGATCTCTTCTCTGGTGGGGTTAAAGACCTACGAGAACTTCACCGGTTATCGCATGGGGATGCATCTGGGCGGCAATGTGTCCGGTCTCCGGTATATGGATTTCAGCTATATGAAATATTCGGAGCAGAGCAAGGTCCAGAAGCCTGGCATCGCCATGCTGCCTGTGGGGAACGATGAGAGTGTGACCACAGTGGTGGTCCCACAGGTAAAAGGATGATAGAGGGATGAGACCATGATATCGATGATGATTTATGACCCGCAGAAAGCGGAGCAAAAGCTGCTGGAAAAGGCCGCCCGCCAGGCGGCGGCCAGCCTGACCGAGGAGAGATGGCAGATCTACGCTTTCGATACCCTGGAGCAGGTGGCCGACCTGGTACGGGGGAGCCCGCTGCTGGACTTAGCCTGCTACGATGTGGCGCCGAAAGGGAGCATCCGTTTTCTGGAGCAGGTCAGGACGCGCTACCAGGAGACCCTGCTCCTGCTGATCGCGGATCCGTCCATATCGCCTATGGACTACATACGTCCAACGATCTTGGCCTCGGCTTTGCTGCTGCGCCCCATCGACGCAAGGAGGCTGCAAGACAGCCTGTCTGAGCTTTTGGAGCGTTATAAAGAACGGCTCTCCACGGGCCAGGAGGCCAGTCTGGCTGTGGAGACCCGGGAGGGGACCACCTATGTACCCTATTCGAAGATCTATTACCTGGAAGCCAGGGAGAAGAAGATCTATGTGCGGCTGAAACGGCAGGAGCTGACCTTTTACGGCACCTTAGAGCAGCTGGCCAGCCAGCTCCCGGAGAACTTCCTCCGGTGCCACAGGAGCTTTATCGTATGCCGGGACAGGATCCAGAAGGTGATGCTCTCACGGGGGTTCCTGGAGCTGGAGCAGGGCATCCAGCTCCCTCTCTCCCGCAGCTACAAGCCATTATTTAAGGAGGCGCTATGATCTGTGTGCTAGATCGGATGGAATTTCATGTGCTGGCCGCCGCCAGAGGGGCCGAGAGGTATTATGGCTTTCCTATGGATACCGGAGGCCAAAGACTGGCGGCCCGCTATGCCGTGTACCAGATGACCCGTGACGGCATCCTGGTGGATGAGGGGGATGGGCTACGCATCCAGCAGCCATTTTCCCACTATATGGATATCATCTGTACATCATCCGATTTGGTGGTGATCGATCGGGGCGGGGATACGCTGCCCAGACAGTGCATCTATCACGGGCCGGCCGGGCATATCGGCAAGGATGCAGGAGGTACATATGTCTGCCTGGAAGAAAGCCAGGTGGATGAGGGGAAAGTGTGCTTGTCCGGGATGGATCAGGATGGGCTCTGCCAACAGATGGAGGACCTGGGCCAACTGCCGTTACCCCGCTTAGAGGAGGGGATAGGGACGTATGACTACGAGACCTATTGGCGCGGGCATATGCCCGGGGGACTCTGGGAGCTGCTGGAGGCCGGCTGTGAGGTGGAGACGGATGTACTCCTAAAGGAGCCGTTGGTCTATCTCATAGCCTCTCTGCGGGATGCGCACACGGGAGAGCTCAAGGAACGGATACTGCTGTTGGACAGTCCCTTAGAGTACTGCCTTCTGCACCAGTATCCAGGCGGAGCTTTAGGACCAAGACCCTATGAGCGCGGGGCGGTGTTGGAGATACTTAGGACATGGTGGAGGTATGGAACATGATGATGGTGGATATCTATGTCCCTGGCGTGGGCCAGACATATGATTTCAATGTGGACGAGAACGCCAAGATCTCCCTGCTGATAGAAGAACTGGCGGGGATGATCTGTCAGAAGGAGCAGTGTACGCTCAGCGGCAACATAAAAGAGCTGCTTCTGGTCAGCCTGACCAGGAACCAGATGTTAAATCCTGGATTGACACTGCTCCACTATAAGATCGGTCAGGGAGAACGGCTGATGTTGGTATAGGCCATGGCAGATAGCCAGACGTCTTGCCGGTCTGCATATGGACCGGCAGGAAAAGACCCAGGACAGGTCGTTCATCCTGCAAAACAGGTCATCTGTCAGAAAAGGACCTGGATGAACGGATGATGTGCTAGACTAGGGTCATCAGAAAGGAGAAGATGATGTTCACAGTATCGATACAGGCGCTGGCCGCTTCCTCACAGGAGATGCAGCAGATGGTCCGGGAGTTGGGCCGCCGGGTCGAGCAGATCAAAGACATTATCTCTTCGATCCGAGGATCATCCTCCTACGGCGGGGTGATCCGCGCCCTGCAGGCCTATCAGGACCGTCTGGAGGAAGAGCGGGGGCAGCTGGTGCAGATGATGGCTGCATTGAACGAGATCCAAGGGATCTATCTCCGGTGTGAGCGCAGGCTGACCGACTATGGCGAGCAGGTCTGGAGGGCCAGCCGCCATCGGACCATGGGTGTGGTGGACCTGAGCGAGATCCAGGAGGCGATCTGGGACTACAACATCCGATAGGCAGAGAGGAGGGAAGAGAAAGATGGCAGACAGGATCGAGATCAACATTGGTACCCTGGACGGAGATATCCGGTCCATGGAGGAGGAGCTGGAAGCCTTGCAGGTGGAGATAAAGGCGGCATACGACTCTGTCCAGGAGCTGAACGGGATGTGGAAGGGCCCGGCCCATGATACCTACATCCAGCGGTTCCAGCAGGATAAAGCAGCCATGGATGCGATATGCGAGAATATAAAGAGCATCATTGATCTCATGGAGAACGCCAAGACCAGTTATCGGAGCTGCGAGGCGGAGGTCTCTGAGGAGATCGATAAGATCAAGATGCTATAGGAGGTGAGAGAAAGAGATGGCTATACAGGGAGGTGTGGAGCTGCTGGTGACACCAGAGGTCCTCAATGCGAAGGCCAACGAGGTAGAGAGAAATATATGGAACATGAAACGACGGTTCGACGCCATGGATACATTGATCAAAAAGAGCAACAGTTACTGGATCGGAGAGGCGGGCGACATGCATCGGCAGAACCACGAGAGCCAGGTGCCTAAGATCGAGGAGATGTTGGAGGTCCTTTCCCGGCATCCCCAGGATCTTAGAGCGATCGCTCAGACCTATACTGATGTAGAACTGAAAAATGCCAGCATCGCCCAGGAGCTCCCTGGGGACCTGCTGTAAGGGAAGGAGGGATGGACCATGGCGCGGAGCTTGGAAGCCATCGAGATGGATTTCAGTAAGGCAGAGCAGCAGGCCAGTGAGCTGGAGGAGATCGCATCCAGTCTGAACACCATGTCGGATAAGGATCTTGGGGGTACGCTGGACCAGCTGGCGAAAAACTGGACCGGGGATAACGCAGTCAAGTATCTGAAAAAAGGAGAGGCCCTCCAGGGTAACTTAGAGACCACTGCATCTGCGATCCAGGCGGTGGCGGATGTGATCCGGAGGATCGCGGAAGAGATCTACGAGGCAGAGATGCGGGCATGGGAGAGAGCCCACGATAGGGATTAAGGTAGTAAAAGTAGTAAGATCAAGAAAGTACAAGAATTTATCTTTAGGAGGAAAAAGATATGGCGAACCAAGCATTTTTTCGGGTAACACCCCAGCAGATGATGAACACGGCTTCAGGATTGGAGACATTAGGCACTACATACAAGGGAAAGATCACCGCGATCAGCAATGCGAGGGGCCAGCTGAACAGTCAGTGGGAATCGGATGCGAGCAAAGAGTTCGATCGGATCTGTCTGGAGTATGAGGCGGATATGCAGAAGATCCTTGAGCTGATCGGAAGATACCGTACATCACTGGAGACGATCGCCAAAAACTATGAGTCTGCAGAGCGGAGAAACGTAGAGATCGCAAGGAGAAAGTAGAAACCGCAAGGAAAAGTATTGACAAGGACGGAAAGAGATAAAAGGAGGATATGATCATGGCAATGGAAGGTTCCATCAGAGTAGCACCGCAGGTATTAACAGAGACGACCACCCAGTTTGAGAGCTTGATGAAAGAGGCAGAAAGCCTCCGGGAAGAGATGAACAGCAGCATCACGGGTATGTCCAGTGTCTGGGAAGGGGAGACGTTCGATACCTATAAGACCCAATTCGGGAAATTATCAAGCAGTATCAGTGAAAAGCATGCCGCGATCACGAAATACCTGTCACAGGTCCGGGATATCGCGAACGAATATATGACAGCAGACAGCAACACACAGGCAGAGGCAGATAGCTTGCCCACAGCGCTGTAGGCCGGAGGGCGGACAGCAGGAAATACGAGGTCCTGCAGTCGTGCAGGTTGTCAGACGATCATATAGGATGTCCGATGATCGCTCAGGATATCAAACGGTCGTGCAAGACGATCGCACAGAGAGGGGGTGCAGGGAGCAAAGGAGCCCCGCAGCCCCTTTCTTTTATCAGATGGCTGACGATCGGATGGTCGGCAGCATGGCAGAGGAAAAAGAGGATAAGGAGAGAAGGACATGGCATCGATCGTCACATTAGATCAGCAGGAATTTGGAAC
>CAJUSS010000168.1 GCA_910588895.1 uncultured Lachnospiraceae bacterium | reverse complement strand
AGAGCCTTTCCGGCGTGATGCGGGGGGCGGGGGACACGGTGACACCCATGTGGATCTCTATGGTGACCACCGTAGCGGTCCGGGTCCCCTTGGCTTACGGCATCGCCTATCTGACCAGGACCCCTGCGCTGCCCCAGGGACATTATTCCTGTATCTGGATCTCCCTGCTGATCTCCTGGGTGCTGGGTGCGGCGATCACGCTGGTCTTTTACCGTTTTGGGCGGTGGGAGAAGAAAAGGACGATCACATAGCGCAAGAGAGCATCCGATGCCTCTGCCGGGACCGGGCATCATCTGCTGGATAGACAGAGAGACAGCCGGAAAAGAGATCGATCTGATAAAGCGGCTTATCCTATAAAAAGAGAAAGGGACTATCCCCATGGATACCACAACTGCAAGACCATCTTCATTTTACAAAAATATGTTCCGTCTGGCACTTCCGATCGTGATCCAGAACCTGATCACCACGGCGGTCAGTTCGGCGGATGTGATCATGCTGGGCTGGGTGAGCCAGACGGCGCTCTCCGCTGGTTCCCTGGCCAGCCAGATCATGTTTATCTTAAACCTTGTCTATGCCGGCGTCTCCTCCGGGATCGGGATGCTGGCCGCCCAGTACTGGGGCAAAAAGGATACCCGCACGATCGAGGAGATCATGGGGATCGGGATGCGGCTGTCCATCCCTGTGTCCTTTTTCTTTTTTGTGATGGCCTGCTTCTTTCCTCAAGTCCTGATGCTGATCTTCACCTCCGAACAGGAGCTGATCTGGGCGGGGATGCCTTATCTGAGGATCGTGGGGATCTCCTATCTTTTTATGAGCATCTCCCAGGTGTACTTGTGTACGATGCGTTCGATCGAGCGGGTGGTGTTCGCCACCTTTACCAATGCCTCGGCACTGCTTTTGAACATCCTTCTGAACGCAGTGTTCATCTTTGGGCTGTTCGGCCTTCCCCAGATCGGGATCATGGGCGTTGCTCTGGCCACCACCATCGCCCGGGGTGTGGAGCTTTTGCTCTGTATGGCGGATGCCTGCCGCTTTAAGGTCCTGCGCTTTCGGCCGGAGCTGTTGTTCCGGAAAAATAAGGTCCTTTTCCAGGATTTTATCCGCTATTCCCTCCCGGCCTTCGGGAATGAGGTGTGCTGGGGACTGGCCTTTTCTATGTATTCCGTGATCATGGGCCACTTGGGCAGCGATATGGTGGCCGCCAATGCCGTAGTCATCGTGGCCAGGAACTTAGGCACAGTGGTCTGCTTCGGCATCGCGAATGCGGGGGCGATCATACTGGGGAAGACGATCGGGGAGGGCCATATGGACCAGGTAAAGGCAGATGCTTCCCGGTTCTGCAAGATCACCTTTGTCAGCGGGATCGTGGGCGGGTTCCTGATCTTCCTCCTGCGCCCGGTCTTTATGGGCATGGCCGACTTGAGCGATGTGGCGAGGGGGTACTTGAGCATCATGCTCTACATCAATATGTACTACGTTTTAGGCCAGGCCATGAACACCACGGTGATCTGCGGCGTTTTCCGCTCCGGCGGGGATTCCAGGTGGGGCTTTATCTGCGATGTGATCGATATGTGGCTCTTTTCCCTTCCGTTAGGGTTTTTCAGCGCCTTTGTGCTGAAGCTGCCGCCCATGGCGGTCTATTTCCTGATCTGTCTGGACGAATTTGTGAAGATGCCCTTTATCTACCGGCATTATAAGAGCTATCGGTGGCTCAAGGATATCACCAGGGATTTTTAAAAAAGGTCGATGTAGGAGGGTGCGGATAAGATGGGAGTCTATCTGAACAGTAAAAGCCCTTATCTGCTCTATCGCAGGGAATATGCGTCTGCGTATTTTGTGGATAAGACCGGACTCATAGAAGAGATGCTCCCTTTAGTGGAGTTGGAGGAAGATCGGATCGAAGAGGAGGGGCTTGATCGGGGAAAGGGGCAGAAGTATGTATGCATCATGAGGCCCCGCCGTTTTGGAAAGACGGTCATGGCGAACATGATCTCCTCTTATTTTGGGAAGGGGGCAGACAGCAGCAGGATCTTTGGGAAGCTAAAGATAGCTGGCCATGTGCAGTTTAAGGAGCACTTAAACAAGCATAATGTGATCCATATCATGTTTAATGAGATGCCAAAAAACTGCAGATCCTATGAACGATATATCGAGAGGATCGAGAGGAGACTGATCTGGGATCTGAAAAACGCTTATACGGATATGGAGATCAGAGAGGAGGATGCGGTCTGGGATATACTGAACGATATCGTGGAATACAAGGATGGAGAACGATTTATCTTTGTGTTCGATGAGTGGGATTTTATCTATCATCAGGACTTTGTCACAGAAGGAGATAAAAATGCGTTCACAAGGTTCTTGCGCGATCTTTTAAAGGATAAGGCTTATGTGGAGATGGCCTACATGACCGGGATCCTTCCGATCGCCAAGTACTCCAGCGGCTCTGAGCTGAACATGTTTTTTGAATATCCTATGGCAACAAAAGAAAGATACAGCGGATATTTCGGATTTACCGATGAGGAGGTAGACGATCTTTATCAGAGATATCGGAAGATCCAGGCCGACCCTAAGATCACGCGCAAAGATCTTGAGATCTGGTATGACGGGTATCAGACCGCATCTGGCAAACGGCTGTATAATCCACGTTCCGTCATCGGTGCATTGAGCGATGACCAATTGGGCAGCTTTTGGACCAGCTCCGGCCCCTATGATGAGATCTATCATTATGTAAAAAATGATTTGGCGGATATCAAAGAAGAGATCGCGCTGATGATGGCAGGGATGCTGGTGCAGGCCAATATACAGGAGTATGCGTCCACATCCATGGAGCTTAAGACAAAAGATGAGATCTATTCGGCGATGGTCGTATATGGTTTCTTAAGTTATGCAGATGGATATGTATCGATCCCGAATAAGGAGCTGATGGATAAATTTGCGGATATGGTCAGACAGAGGCCGACATTTGGCTATATGTATCGTTTAGCGGCAGAGTCTGCCAGGATGCTGGAAGCGACAAAGTCTGGTGATACAGAGACGATGACGGAGATCTTGGAACGTGCCCATAACACAGAGGATCCGTTGATCCGATATAGTGATGAGTCAGAGCTCTCGAAGGTGATCACATTTGTATACCTGCAGGCCAGGGAGACCTATGATATCCGGCTGGAGGATCGGTCGGGTACAGGCTATGTGGACTACATTTTTTATCCTTACAGGAAAGAAGATGATGGCATCATCCTTGAACTAAAGGTGGACGATACGGTCGATCGTACCCTCCAGCAGATCAAGGAAAGGCGGTATGCATCAAGCTTTGATGGGAAACTGGGTGAGGAGCCCAGGTGTACAGGAAGGATCTTAGCAGTAGGCATCACATATGCGAGAAAGGATGAAAAGAAGCGGCACGCATGTAAAGTGGAAGTGCTGCGTGAAAGACTAGAAGGGGAGGGTTTGTTATGGCATTGAACCAGACACCAGCCGCTGGACGGATCCACATCGGGTTTTTCGGACGGAGGAATGCAGGAAAATCCAGCTTGCTGAACGCGGTCACGGGACAGGAGCTGGCGGTGGTCTCTCAGGTAAAGGGGACCACCACAGATCCGGTCTATAAGACCATGGAGCTTTTGCCCTTAGGGCCGGTCATGCTGGTGGACACGCCAGGTATCGACGATGAAGGAGAGCTGGGCGCGCTCCGGGTCAAAAAGAGCCGCCAAGTGCTCAACAAGACGGATATCGCCGTCCTGGTGATCGACAGCACCGTGGGGGAGACGCCGGAAGATCAGGAGATGATCCGGCTGTTCGCGGAGAAAAAGGTCCCCTTTGTGGTGGTGTACAATAAAGCGGACCTGCTGGAAGAGAGAGGGGATGTGTCCGGGCAGTCAGGAGCGCCAGAGGAGAGGACCCAGGCGGAAAGGGCGGGGCAGTCAGAGGAGAGAGCCTGGCCGTATCCATTTCTTTATGTCAGCTCCAGCACGCGGGCAGGGATCGAGGAGCTGAAAAACTGCCTTGCGGCCATGGATCCGGCCAGGGAGGAGAAGGACCTTCTGGAGGGGCTGACCGAGCCGGGCGATCTGGTGCTCTTAGTGACCCCGATCGACAAGGCCGCGCCCAAGGGCCGGTTGATCCTGCCCCAGCAGCAGACGATCCGCGCCCTCCTAGACCACGGCTGCATCTGCGTGGCAGTGCGGGAGACGGAGTTGGCAGCGACCTTAAAAACGCTGGGCAAAAAGCCCGCGCTGGTGATCACCGACAGCCAGGCCTTTGGCATGGTCTCGAAGCTGGTGCCGGAGGATATCCGCCTCACCTCCTTCTCGATCCTCTTTGCCCGCTATAAGGGCGACTTAGCCCAGGCCGTGGCCGGGGTCCGCGCCCTGGATGAGATACGGGACGGCGATAAGATCCTGATCAGCGAGGGCTGCACTCATCACCGCCAGTGCAACGATATCGGCACCGTAAAGCTCCCGGGCTGGATCAGGAGCTACACCAAAAAGGAGCCGGTGTTCTCCTACACCTCCGGCACCGGCTTTGAAGAGGATCTGACTCCCTTCAAGCTGATCGTCCACTGCGGCGCCTGCATGCTCAATGAGCGGGAGATGAAATACCGCTTATCCTGCGCCAAGGATCAGGGCATCGCCATGACCAATTACGGGATCTTGATCGCCCATGTCCATGGGATCTTAAAGCGCAGCCTGGAGCCATTTCCGGATATCGCGGCGCTCTTAAGAGCGTGAGGTCATATGTACAGAGACTCTGCTTGACGGCAGAGTTTTTTTGTTACATAGGATAGTACGCTCTATGAAACAAGATCCACCAGGAGGAGCACACTGCACGCATGAGGAAAATGGCTCCCCAGGAAGTCCGTTGTGGGAGCATGTCCCTGTCGGGATCACAGACCTCTGCCATACTTTCGCTATCTGATAACGTAGCTGCGGGAGGGGGATAGCATGTAACGGGGCCCTAGCATCCGCTACGTTCCGCTCGGAACGAGAGCGCGTCCCATTACATGCTATCCCCCTCCCGCAGCGGACCCCTTGGATGACCTGAGGAAAATAACATTATCTGTAGTCCATGCCACATCTGTCATATGCACGTCTGGTCCTTTCTTGAAGATCTTTCTATAATGACCTTATCAAGTGAAGGAAACCCAAAACCACATTTTAAGGATAAGGAGGATCATGTAAATGGTATTACCTCAGTTTGAGTATCTGGCCCCCACCACCATCGGGGAAGCCTGTAACCTGCTCCTGGAGCTGGGAAAAGGCGCGAAGGTCATGGCAGGCGCCACGGACCTGATCCCGCCCATGAAGGACAAGGCGATCTCCCCCGAGTATCTGATCGATCTAAAGAAGATCCAGGGATTGGATCAGCTGGAGTATGACGAGGCGGAGGGCTTAAAAGTAGGTGCGTTGACCACCTTGCGCACACTGGAGACCTCTCCCCTGGTCAAGGAGAAGAACCCGGCCGTAGCCCATGCCGCAAAGGTAGTAGCCTCCACCCAGATCCGGATGAAGGGCACTATGGCAGGCAACATCTGCAACGCTTCCCCGTCCTGTGACAGCGCGCCGAACCTTCTGGCCCAGGGCGCGAAGATACTCGTCCAGGGTCCCAACAAGGACCGTGTGATCAAGATCGAGGATTTCTTCCTTGGAGTGAAGAAGACCTCCTTAGAGCCAGGAGAGATCGTGACCGGGATCGTGATCCCGCCGTTAAAGGAAAATGAGGCGGCCGCCTACATCAAACACGCGGTGCGCAAGGCCATGGATCTGGCGATCATCGGTGTGGCCGTAAAGATCCGGGTAGAGGACGGGATCTGCACGGACGCAAAGATCGCGCTGGGCGCGGTGGCCGCTACTCCGATCCGTGCGCCTAAGGCAGAGGCGGCATTGATCGGCAAGGCTTTGACCGACGAAACGATCGTGAAGGCTTCGGAGGAGGCCATGGCCTCCTGTGATCCGATCTCCGATATCCGTGCATCGAAGGAGTATCGGAAGGATATGGTGCGGGTGTTCACCAAACGGGCGCTCAGGCAGGCTATGGAACAGCTGGCGTAGGAGCGGGATAGCGGTCGTCTAAGGAAAGGCGCAAAGCCGGACCATGGCAGAGCCCGGGGGATACCCTGCCGGCGTTGGGACCGCTCCTGGAGAGCGAGCGCTGTGGAGAGAAGGCCAAAGATAAGATCTTGAGAGATCCCTGAAAGATCCTGGAAAAGCGAGTCTCTGCGAGAGGAGTCCTTGGACGGCAAGTGATGAGAATATTAGGAGGCGAAGAGAATGGTACATAAACATACGATCAGTCTGACGATCAACGGCGACCAGGTGGACGCGATCGTGAAAGACAATCTGACACTATTAGATTTCCTGCGGGATCAGCTGTTTTTGACCGGCACAAAGAAGGGCTGCGAGGAAGGCGAGTGCGGAGCTTGTACGGTGATGCTGGACGGCAAGCCGGTGAATTCCTGCTGCACGCTGGCTGTGGAATGCGACGGCCATGAGGTGATCACCGTGGAGGGTATCGCAAAGGACGGACAGCTCCACCCCATCCAGAAGCAGTTCATCGACAAATGGGCCATGCAGTGCGGATACTGCACGCCGGGCATGATCATGTCCGCCAAGGCTCTGCTGGATACGAACCCTCATCCCACAGAGATGGAGATCAGAGAGGCGATCGAAGGGAACCTATGCCGCTGTACCGGATACGCGAAGATCGTGGAGGCGATCGGGGCAGCCGCAGCAGAGATGGACTGGGAGGAGGTAAGCCATGCATAAGGACTGTGACAAGACCTATTTT
>CAJUSS010000167.1 GCA_910588895.1 uncultured Lachnospiraceae bacterium | reverse complement strand
CCGGGGTCTTGCCGCACACGTTTACCACGATCTTTGTGTCATATTGCTTTAAAAAGGGGATGTCCCTCTGTGCGAACACATGGATCCCCGGGTTCTGGAGGCCGATGGCATTGAGCATGCCGCCCCAGGTCTCCGCAATCCTGGGTGTGGGATTCCCCGGCCATGGAACATTGGCCACGCCCTTGCTCACCACCGCGCCCAGGCGGTCTAAGTCTACGAACTCGCCGTACTCCACTCCGGAGCCAAAGGTGCCGGAGGCTTCCATCACCGGGTTCTTAAGCTTTACACCGGCGATATCGACCTGCATGTCCACCTTGCGGCCATTTCCTTCCCGGTCTGCACCATGATCTTTTTCCCGGACTGTGTTCCCGTCGTTTTTCTCCATCAGAGCTCCACCTCCTCTGCGCGAAATACCGGTCCGTCCTTGCAGACCCGCTTATTATGCACATGGGAATGGCCGTCGATCTCCTTCGACCGGCACACACAGGCTAGGCAGGCGCCGATCCCGCAGGCCATCCGCTCCTCCAGGGATAGATAGCACTCTATCCCCTTCTCCTTGGCATAGGCCTTGACGGCCCTTAGCATGGGCGTGGGGCCGCAGGCAAAGATCAGATCGGCCTCCAGCCCTTCCTCCCGGATCGCATCCAGCACATTCCCTCTGGTCCCTGCGCTCCCGTCCTCCGTGGCCACATAGACCGGCCCCTGAGCCGCAAAAGCTTCCTTTAAAAAGAGCCGGCCGTCCCGGTAACCTAAAACGGCTGTCTTATCCCCCCTAACCTGTGCTGCCGCCGCCAGCATGGGAGGGATCCCGATACCGCCCCCGATCAAGAACACCCGTTTTCCTTCTGCCGCCTCCATCGGAAAGCCATTTCCCAGAGGTCCCAGGATATGGATCTTTTCCTCTGCCTGATACCGGGAGAACTCCTCTGTCCCCTTCCCGGCCACGCGGTAGACGATCCGCAGCCTGCCCCCCTCCCGGTCGATCTCGCATAAGCTGATCGGCCTGGGCAAGAGCCTTGCGTTATCCTTCGTATATACATCGATGAACTGCCCCGGCACAGCCTGGAAAGCGATCTTATCCGAGCGGATCCACATGCTGTAGATGCCCTCCGCCAGCTTCTCCTGGCTCAAGACCCGGGCGGTCTCTTTTACCTTTGCCATATCTGCACCAAACCTCTCTATATCTTTTGGGCGCTCTCGTCCCCTCCGGCAGGCCATCGCACATCTTACAGGACCCTGCGGATATCCTCCACCATATCGATCACGGCCTGCCTGGAGGCCTCCCCGAAATGCTCCGGCCCAAACTTTGCGTACGCTTCCTTTTTATATGCCGCGATGATCCCTCTGGAAGAGTTGACCACCGCGCCCAGCCCGTCCTCATTAAAGCAGTCGCGCAGATCCTCCGCCGTGCCGCCCTGTGCGCCGTAGCCAGGCACCAGGAAATAGGTATGGGGCATCCGCTGCCGCAAGATCCGGCTCATCTTTGGATAGGTAGCGCCTACCACTGCGCCTATGTTGCTGTAGCCGCCGTCCATGCAGCCGCTGCCCCACTGGACCACCATATCCGCCACCAACTCATATAAGGGCTGTCCGTCGATCAGCTTGTCCTGGAACTCGCCGCTGGAAGGGTTCGAGGTCTTGACCAGGATGAACAGGCCCTTATCCTCTGTCCTGCACACATCCACAAAGGGCTTTACCCCATCGGTCCCAAAGTAGGGGTTTACCGTCAGAAAATCTGTTCCAAATCCGGAGAAGGTCTTGTTCCCCACCTGCACCTTTCCGATATGTCCTGCGGCATAGGCCGCCGAGGTGGAGCCGATATCGCCCCGCTTCGCGTCCCCGATCACTACCAGCCCCTTTTCATGGCAGTAGTCCACCGTCTTCTTGTAGGCCATCAGCCCCGGGATGCCGAACTGCTCGTACATGGCGATCTGAGGCTTTACCGACGGGATCAGATCCCAGGTGTGATCAACGATCTCCTTATTGAACTGCCAGACCGCTTCCGCCGCCCCCTCCAGGGTCTCGCCAAAAGCCTCAAAGGCCTTCTTCGTCACGTGCTCCGGGATATAGCTCAGCATAGGATCTAAGCCTACACAGATAGGGGCGTTTGTACTTGTGATCTTATCGATCAGCTGCTTGATCATAGATATCCTCCTTGAACGGTTCTCGAATGGGCCTTTCCGGCCTTATCGGCTGATTTCTTTAGCTATCTTATCATGATCGGGAGGGGGTTGTAAAGCGGACATTCGGTTACTTTTGCGGGGGCCTTCCGCATGTTATTATCCACGCCCACGCCGATCGTTGTATAGGTGCAGGCGCATGACCGGTCACACATCCAATATGCGCATATGATATCCATTTATGGATAATATACAACTAACGGATATGGATAGTAATATATCTCTAAGGAAAAACGACAGAGACAGAGGTGATGCACATAGTAAAGTACGACCGTTTGTGGGAGACGATGCGGAAAAAGAAAGTCACACAGTATCGTTTGATCAAGTATTACAATGTCAGCGCCGGGCAGATCGGGCGGCTGAAGAAGAACATGTATGTCTCTACGCATACGATCGAGATGCTGTGTACGATCCTGGGCTGTTCTGTGGAGGAAGTGATGGAGGTGATCCGTGAACCGCAGGACGGCAGGAAGCAGGGCGACAGCGATACGATGCCAAAGCCCCAAGATCTGCCTGAGACCTGACCTGGACCAGGGCAGGACAAAAGCGCTCCCTGCCAAAGACCGATGTTCTATCTGCATCGGCTCTTTGGCAGGGAGCTTTTTTACATTTTGGTCGCGGTCACCCATGCCTCTACTTGAAGTAATGCAAAGATCAATGTGAGCTTCCCACTTTTTTGCTCTGTATCCTCCATAACGTTTAGGGGTTTGCCAGTATAGGATACGGATCAGCCGTACGATAGGAGCAGCCATCATCCCAACACCCATAGCAAAGAATTTGTTTTATGAGCTGTTTTATGCTATAAACTTTTTTGTAACGAGATCCCATTTTAAAGGATATATAAGATGTACATGACTGAAAGCCAAGGGGGTGACTGCTGTGGATGCTATCGAGAAGGCTTACCTTCAGCACGCGAAGGACGTATATCGCTATCTGCTCAGTCTGTCCCACGATGAAGACTTGGCGGAGGATCTGACACAGGAGACATTTTTCCGCGCCATGGGGACGATCGGCCATTACGACGGGAGCTGTAAGCTGTCCGTGTGGCTTTGTCAGATCGGCAAGCATCTCTGGTATCAATGGCTGGAAAAGCATTCCAAAAGGCAGCAGGTAGAGCTTACGGAGACCCTGCCCGGGGACGGGCCGCCAGAAAGGACCGTCCTCCTGCACATGGACAAGACGACCTTATACCAGGCGATCCATGCTCTGCCGGAGCCTATGCGGGAAGTGGTCCACATGCGGCTGACCGGAGAATTTTCCTTTGCGGAGATCGGCAAGATCTTGGGAAAGAGCGAGAACTGGGCAAGGGTCACCTTCTATCGGGCTAAGAAAAGATTGATGGAAAAACTGGAGGGAGCACAATGAAATGCTGCATCGTAAGGGATCTTTTGCCCAATTATATCGAAGGCCTGACCAGCGAGGAGGCCAATGTAGAGATCCGGGCGCATCTGGAGGGATGTGAGAGCTGCCGCAGAGCCTGTGTACTGATGTCCGCGGACCTTACACCGGCGGCGGCAGAGACAGGCCGCCGCATCGATCTTTTAAAACGCTTTCGCAGGCGGCTGTGGGAACGGTATGCCGCTATCGCGCTCCTCACCGCCGCTCTCTTTACCGGCCTGCTCCTTTTCACCAAAAACTACCGCACTCCCCTTCCCTATGACCCGGGCTGTATGACCACCGAGATCTATCAGGCGGCGCCGGTGGTCCAACGCTTCGGTATCACCCATTGGAAGGATGTGGGCAGCCTAACACACACACAGGCTGCGGAGCAGAGCCTGACGGGTACGATCAGCCTGGTGCGCCTGGTGGTGACCAAACCGGCCCAATGGGATGACCTTAGCTCCTGCGGCAGGACCATCCAGCGTGGAGATCAGACGGTCCGCGTGGTCTATCACTGCTATACCAGGACGCTCTGGGACCGGCTGTTCCCCGCACGTTTAGACAGGATGACCTCCACCGGCGATATCTATGGACAGCGGCTGTGGACGGCCGAGTATACGCCCATATGGACCGAGATCTACTATCTGCCCACGGACTACCGCCGGATGGAGCAGCTTTCCGATGCCGCCTTTGACGCGCTGAAAGAAGATGCGGTCCTGATCTGGGAGGGCATGAACTGACCCGCAGCCACACACAGCCGTAACCGTCCAGATACTCTGAACAGTCACACACAGCCATATCGAAAGGAGAAAAACTATGCTTTATGTACTTTATCTGGCTGGGATCTTAGCCTATATCCTGAGCGGGATCGGGTGGCATCCCACGGACTTTATCGACCAGATCACCGGGATCTACATCCTGGCCCCATGCGCCCTGGTCCTGCTCTGCACCAAGTCCTTTCCGGCCTTTTTAAGGAGCTTCCGGCTGGCCCTGGGCAAAAAGGATGTGGCCCAGGAGCAGTATGAGGAAAGCCTGCAAACGGTCCGGATGGTGATGTTTGCCGCCCTTCTTTCCGGGGGCCTGTGCTTCCTGATCGGGACGATCAACAGCTGTCGCTCTCTGTCCTTCGAACAGAACCTGACCGACAGCATGGTCTGGCTCCTTTTGGATACCACGGTGGCTATGCTCTCCCTTTTTTACCCCCTGACCCTCTGCCTGCTCCTGCTCCCTCTCCCCTTCCTGCTGAAAAAACGCCTGCTCCTTCTCAAAGCGGCGGCCGGGCAGACCGGACAAGCCGGAGATAGCCGGACGGGACAGGATGACAGACCGCAAGACAGCAGCGATCCGCAACTCAGCGATGTACAGCCGCTAAAATGCGCCGTGGTGCGGGAGCTATTGCCCGCCTATATCCGGGACGATACCAGCAAAGAGACAGATGCGGACATCCAGGCGCACCTAAAAAACTGTGACAGATGTCGTGTCACTTATCACAAGTTGACCAAAAGGTCTGCTGCGGAAGAGGATAGCATGTGATAGGACGCGCTTTCGCTCCGCTGCTTTAGTCGGGCGGCCGACCATGCGCCTGCACCTATACAGCGATCAGCGTGGGTGTGAAAAGTAACCTGTACGATATGCCTGCAGGAAACGGTAGGTATGGACACTTGCCAAGATACCCTTTATAATGGTAGCAGACAGGCGGCCACCGCCGCCGTCATCAGGCGAAAAAAGGAGGGTACTATGGAATACAGGATCGAGCATGACTCCATGGGCGAGGTAAAAGTCCCGGCTGACCGGTACTGGGGCGCCCAGACCCAGAGGAGCTATGAAAATTTCAAGATCGGCATCGAGAAGATCCCCCTGGAGGTGATCCGGGCATTTGCCGTCTTAAAAAAGGCGGCCGCCATGGCCAACCACCATCTAGGCAAGCTGGATGATACGCGCTCAAAGCTGATCGCCCAGGTCTGCGACGAGATCTTGGAGGGAACGCTGGACGGACATTTCCCCCTGGCCGTGTGGCAGACCGGCAGCGGCACCCAGTCCAATATGAACGTGAACGAGGTGATCGCAAACCGCGGCAATGAGATCGCCGGGGAAACGCTCCTCCATCCCAACGATCACTCCAATATGTCCCAGAGCTCCAATGACACCTTTCCCACCGCTATGCACATCGCCGCCGCCATGGAGATCGAGGATCGTCTCCTTCCCGCGATCGACCTTCTCATCGGCACCTTTGACCGGCTGATGGCGGAAAATGAAGGGATCATCAAGACTGGGCGCACCCATTTACAGGACGCCACACCGATCGCCTTTTCCCAGGAGATCAGCGGCTGGAAAAACATGCTGGAGAAGTCCCGCCAGATGATCATCTTGAGCCTTCCCGGTCTGAAGGAGCTGGCTTTGGGCGGCACCGCGGTGGGCACCGGCTTAAACGCCCCCAAGGGGTTCGATGTGGAGGTGGCAAAGGCGGTCTCCGCGCTTACCGGCAGGGACTTCACCACCGCAAAGAACAAGTTCCACTCTCTGACCAGCAAGGACCAGATGGTCTTCGCCCACGGTGCCTTAAAGGGACTGGCCGCCGACATGATGAAGATCGCCAACGATGTGCGCTGGCTCTCCAGCGGCCCCCGCTGCGGTTTAGGTGAGATCAGCATCCCGGAGAACGAGCCGGGCAGCTCCATCATGCCCGGAAAGGTGAACCCCACCCAGTGCGAATCCGTCACCATGGTGGCCGTCCAGGTCATGGCCAATGACGTGGCTGTAGGTATGGCCGCCTCCCAGGGGAATTTTGAGCTGAACGTGTTCATGCCCGTGTGCATCTACAATTTCCTCCAGTCCGTGCGGCTGCTCTCCGACTCCCTGGTCTCCTTCAACGACCACTGCGCGACCGGGATCAAGGCAAACAGGGAAAAGATGGAGGAGAACCTGCACCGCTCCCTGATGCTGGTGACCTGCTTAAATCCCTATATCGGGTATGAGAACGCGGCGAAGACAGCGAAGAAGGCGTACAGGGAGGACATCTCCTTAAAAGAGGCATGCGTAGAGCTGGGATTCTTGACAGCAAAACGATTTGATGCGGTGTTCAAGCCGGAGGAGATGGTGTAGGAGCCGCTCTGCCCTGCTGCCGGATAGCATAAGGAGCAGGGATCCAAAATACTACATTGACGATATGGAGGATACAAACATGGATATCAACCAGGCATCCCTACAGATGCACTATGACTTAGGCGGGAAGATCGAGGTGATCTCCGTGCTGGCAGGGTGCGCGGGAAGCTGCCTGGGAGAGGCATTTTAGCGAGGCGGA
>CAJUSS010000166.1:241-6895 GCA_910588895.1 uncultured Lachnospiraceae bacterium | reverse complement strand
CTGCAGAAAAAGACCCTCATACAGGCACGAAAGCCGATCGAATACCAGAAGCTCAAAAACGCCTATAAGATGGTCTTTGCGGATATCGCCTGCTTTCCGATCCCCTCTACCCGGGAAGGGCCGGCCCCTGTCGCCTATGCGGACAGCTTTTTGGAACCCAGGACTTATGGGGGCGAGCATCTGCATGAAGGCTGTGATATCCTGGGAGAGGACGCTCCCCGCGGCTTTTATCCGGTACTGTCGATGACAGGAGGGACGGTAGAGGATGTGGGATGGGCAGAAAAAGACGGCTGGCGCATAGGGATACGGGCACCTTCCGGCGCTTATTTCTACTATGCCCATCTTTATGGATATGGAGAAGACTGGAAGACAGGGGACCAGGTCTTTCCCGGGAGCCATCTGGGCTATATGGGCGATTCCGGCTATGGCGTCCAGGAGGGGACTGTGGGAAATCTGGAGGTCTGTCTCCATGTGGGGATCTTTATCCCTACCGATCATCACAAAAGCCTCAGCATCGATCCGTACTGGGTACTGCGATACAGCGAACGGTTCACCCGATCGGTGGACCGATGATGGATAAAGGGTATCGACTGGATGAGGGCATCATCCAGATGCCCTCGAGGAAAGAAAGGGGAGCATACATGGAAGAAGACCGCCGATGGGCCACATTTTTAGCAAACATGGAAGAGCTGCTGGGAGAGGGATATCCGGCATATCTGGCTTCATTCTCCCAGCCATGGAACAGAGGGCTGCGCGTGAACACAGGAAAGATCTCCCTGGCACAGCTCGCCTCACGCTTAGACGGCGCGCGTTTAGAAGATGGTTGTGGACCGGGCTGTGGAGCAGGGGCGGGGGGCGCACGAAAACATGGGCCCAGGCTTTTGGCCCCGGTCCCATGGATCTTGAACGGGGCTTACTATGACCCGGACTGGGCGGCTGCAAAGGATCCTTACTACTATGCAGGCCTTTATTATCTCCAGGAGCCCAGCGCCATGACCCCGGCCAGCCGCCTTCCGGTGGCTCCGGGAGATATGGTCCTGGATCTGTGTGCGGCTCCTGGCGGAAAAGCCACTGAACTGGGCGCACGGCTGAAGGGAAAGGGGATCCTCTTTGCCAATGACATCAGCAATTCTCGGGCCAAAGCGCTTTTAAAGAACCTGGAGCTTTTCGGGATCGCGAACATTTGCGTCACCAGCGAAAGCCCCGGGAAGCTGGCAAAGGCTCTGCCGGGCTTTTTTGATAAGATCCTGGTGGATGCGCCATGCTCCGGGGAAGGGATGTTCCGCAGAGAGCCGGATATGATCAAAGACTGGACAGAACGAGGCCCGGCCTATTATGCGCCGATCCAACAGGATATCCTGTGCCAGGCGGTCAGGCTGTTAAAACCCGGAGGATATCTGCTCTATTCCACCTGCACATTTTCTAAAAAAGAAGATGAGGAGAACGTGGTATGGCTTTTAGAGCGTTTCCCTGCGATGGAACTGGTCCCGCTGGAGCTTTTCCCGGGAGCATCTGATGGCTTCGGTCTGTCCGGCGTCCTGCGTCTTTTCCCCCATAAGATCAAGGGGGAGGGGCATTTTCTGGCACTGTTCCATAAAAAGCAGCTTGTGGGAGATGCGGGAGAAGAAGATGCTTTCTTTGAGAAGGGACATACATCTAAGGGCAAAGGGAGGCGCGGGACGATAGCAGCAGAGCCGTCTCCTAAAAGGGAGAGGGTCCCGTCAGGCCTTGCCGCGTTCCTAAAGGATCTGTACGCAGACCGCTTAGTAAAACTGCAGCCGGAAAAGATCCGACAGGTCCAGGATAAGCTTTTCTATCTGCCGGAAGGTTTCCCCAAGGAGGCAAAGTTGCGCTATCTCCGCACCGGCCTTTACTTAGGCTGCCTGAAAAAAGAGCGGTTTGAACCCAGCCAGGCGCTGGCTATGACCTTAAGACCGGAAGAGCTTGCCTGTGCTATCCGGTTTTCCCACGAGGATGAACGGGTGATCCGCTATCTAAAGGGAGAGACGATCTGCTATGGAGAAGAGGAGATGAGGGGATCGGGAAAAACAGAGGACAAGGAGCAGGGCGGAAAACCGACAGGCTGGCGTCTGATCTGCCTGGATGATTTTCCCTTAGGCTGGGCGAAGCTGAGCGGCGGGGCCTTAAAAAACAAATATTATCCGGGCTGGCGGTATCTGTAGCCTTTGCCCTGGCCCTGGGGCCGACCCGAAAGGGCAGCCCCGATCCCAAAAAAGTGCAGGAGGTGGACCGATGCAGGTCACAGTATTAGTCGACAACAACAAGATCCTGTTCGATATGGGCCAAGGGGAGCTTTTTGCAGAAAATGCGAAAAAGCTGGGGATCGATCTGGCGGCGGATATAGCCGTCCTTTCTCATGGGCATTATGACCATGGCGCCGGTCTATCTTAGCCGTTATGCGTTTGACCTATTCTACCATGGTCCAAAAAGATATATCGGTCTGGACATAAGACAATGGCTTGCTTTTTTCACGGTCTTTGGTTATACTATTCTCGTCATATGTCGGAAATGGAGGTGCTGCATGGCAAGACCGACCCGATGCAGGAGGATCTGTTTTGAGCCAAGATATGGTCGTTTCGCCCCCTGCGGCACAGGAGAGACCGAGCAAGTCCTGCTGACCATAGATGAATTTGAGGCGGTCCGCCTGATCGACCGCGAGGGAAGGACCCATGCGCAATGTGCCCGGCAGATGGGGGTCTCCCGCACTACGATCACAGAGATGTACGAGCGTGCGCGGATGAAGATCGCAGACTGCATCGTCAACGGAAAGACACTGTGCATTTCCGGCGGGAACTATGCGCTCTGTAATGGTCCGGCAGAAAACTGCTGCGGGATGAGATGCATAAGGACCGACGAACAGGCAGAGGAGCAAGCTATGACAAGAACGGAGGTAGAGAGAATGAAGATCGCAGTTACTTACGAAAACGGAGACGTATTCCCACATTTTGGGCATACAGAGCACTTTAAAGTCTATGAGGTCGAAGACGGGAAGGTCGTGGATGCGCAGGTGGTGAGCACAGAGGGGAGCGGCCACGGCGCTCTGGCCGGACTGCTCTCCGGCATGAAGGTGGATCTTTTGATCTGCGGCGGGATCGGCGCCGGAGCGCAGGCGGCTCTGGCAGATGCAAAGATCCGGCTTTACGGCGGCGTATCCGGACGTGCGGACGAGGCGGTAGAGGCATTCCTTGCAGGAAGGCTTTCCTATGATCCAAACGTCCATTGTGACCACCATAAAGAAGGCCATCATCATGGAGAAGGACATAGCTGCGGAGGCAATGGCGGCAGCTGCCATTGATCTTTCGGTCCAGATCGTTTTAGCATTTTATGGTTTTGAAGATAGAAAAAGCGGGATATCGCGGAAAGAAAGTGGAGACAGTCATCGATGAGCAGATATGAATTTACAAAAAAGCTGGAGACCGGGAACGCGGTCATCGACAAAGAACACCGGGAATTGTTCCAGGCAGTGAACAAGCTGCTGGATGCCTGCAGCGCAGGCAAGGGACGGACCTACATGGATGATACCATACGGTTTTTAAATGACTATGTGCAGCGGCACTTTTCTCATGAGGAACAGCTGCAGCAAAAAAGCAGTTACCCTGGCCTGGCAGCTCACAGAGCCTTCCATGAACAATATAAAAAGAAGCTGAAAGAGATCACATCCCAGATATCCGCAACTGGCCCAGGCATTGCAGAATTAGCAAAGCTGAACGGACATATCGGCCTATTGGTCACCCATATCACCACAGAGGACAAAAAGCTGGGAGCATTTTTAAACCAGGCATAGATCAAGACAGCGTATGAGAAAAAGGCATCGGACCTATGAAGACGGCTCAGGAGACTGGGCCGCCTTTTTGCACAGACGACGAAACCATACAGCGATCGCGCACGGATCATTGTATTCCCTTCTGATCTGTGCTATCATAGGAGCATGTTGTTTTTTACCCCCGATCCGCAGAGGAGGTGGAGAGAGTGGCACAGATGCGTTTGGACCGTTTGCTCGGGGAGATGGGGGGCGGCACCAGGACCCAGATCAAGGAGTTGGCCAAAAAGGGACGGGTATCGGTCAATGGTCAGGTGGAAAAAAAGACCGACCGAAAGGTAGACCCGGCTGTGGACAAGATCTTGGTAGATGGCCGCCAGGTAGCCTATACACGATGGAGCTATTACCTTTTAAATAAACCCCAAGGCGTGGTCTCGGCCCGGACCGATGACCGTTATCCTACAGTGACCGGCCTGATCCGGGATGCAGACCGGAAGGACCTTTTTCCGGTGGGGCGGCTGGATATCGACACAGAGGGCCTTCTTTTGCTCACCAATGACGGGGATCTGGCCCACCAGCTGCTGTCGCCCAGAAAACATGTGGATAAAGTATACTTTGTCACTATAGAGGGAAGGCTCCCGGAAGACCATCAAAAACAGCTGGCGGCCGGCCTGACCTTGGAGGACGGGACCAGGACGCTGCCTGCAGAGCTTTCGATCCAAAGAGAAGGCGCTGACGGGATGACAGATGTCCTCCTTACGATACATGAAGGGAAGTTCCATCAGGTAAAGCGGATGTTTGAGGCGCTGGGCTGCCGGGTGGTCTATCTGAAACGGATATCTATGGGGCCCTTGGCGCTGGATGAGGGGCTGGCTCCCGGACAGTATCGGCCATTGACCCCAGCAGAGATCGGGATGCTGAAAGCGGCGGGGACCGCAAAAGGACCTTCCGGCGCGGTTTTTGCCGGCAAGGAGGAGCGGACAGAGGAGGGCGCAAAGAGACCGGACTTAAGGAGGGAGAGAGGATGATCGACAGGCTGCTGGAGCAAAAACAGGCGGTGATCTTTGACTTAGACGGGACATTAGTGGATTCTATGTGGATGTGGCGGGCTATCGATATCGAATATCTGGGGCGTTTCGGCCTTGCCTGCCCTCCAGGGCTTTCAAGGGCCATCGAAGGGATGAGCTTTACCGAGACCGCCGGCTATTTCCGGGATCGTTTTCAGCTGCCCCTTTCCATAGAGGAGATCAAGGCGGACTGGACGGATATGTCCATCGAAAAATATCGGACCCAGGTCCCGTTGAAACCGGGTGTACGGACTTTTCTGGCGTATGTCAAGGGGCTGGGGCTCCCGATGGGGATCGCCACCAGCAATTCCAGGCAGATCGTGGACACCGTTCTTGGGGCGCTGAAGATCCAGGACTATTTTGCCCACATCACCACCGGCTGCGAGGTGGCCATGGGAAAGCCGGCCCCGGATGTCTATCTGAAGACTGCAAGGAAACTCCATGCAGACCCGGCCTGCTGCCTGGCTTTTGAGGACGTCCCTGCAGGGATCTTGGCCGGGAAGGCGGCCGGGATGACCGTGGTGGCGGTGGAGGATCGTTTTTCCCGGGAGATCCGGTCTGAAAAAGAGGCGCTGGCCGACTATTTTATACAAGACTATGAGGAGCTTTTTGCCGGTATCGATGTGGCAGAGGATGAGGAGGCAGCGGTCTGAGCCCTTTGCCGGGCGGACGGAGCTTGGGGAAGGGAGGAGCCGGGAATATGGAAAAGGGAAGGGAGCTTTTGCCGGTCAGCAGAGCAGATATGGAGGCGCGAGGGTGGGAGCAGTGTGACTTTGTATATATCACCGGCGATGCTTATGTGGACCATCCTTCCTTTGGCACAGCCATCATCAGCCGACTTTTGGAAGCCCACGGCTATCGGGTAGGGATCATCTCCCAGCCGGACTGGACCCAGGACGGGAGCATCGCCATATTAGGAGAGCCCAGACTGGGCTTTCTGGTCTCCGCCGGAAATATGGATTCCATGGTCAATCACTATACGGTCTCCAAAAAACGCCGCCGGGAGGACAGCTATACCCCGGGCGGGGCGATGGGGAAGCGGCCGGACTACGCGGTGGTGGTATATGGGAACCTGATCCGGCGCACCTTTAAAAAGACTCCGATCATCCTTGGCGGGATCGAAGCCAGCCTACGCAGACTGGCCCACTATGATTACTGGTCCGATCGGCTGAAACGCTCGGTCCTTTTGGATTCCCAGGCGGACCTGATCTCCTACGGGATGGGAGAGCGGTCGATCCTGGAGATCGCAGAGGCTTTGGATAGCGGCATCGCCGTGTCGGATATCACCTTTATCGACGGGACTGTATATAAGGCCAAGAGCCCGGACCAGGTCTACGACGGCATCCTCCTGCCTTCCTTTGACACCCTGAAGGCCGATAAAACGGAATATGCCAAAAGCTTTTACATCCAATACTGCAACACGGATCCTTTTTCCGGAAAGCGATCGATCGAGCCTTATGGGGATAACCTATATATCATCCAGAATCCGCCCGCTAAACCTTTGACGGAGCAGGAGATGGATGACGTATATGGTCTTCCTTATACGCGGACCTACCACCCCTCCTATGAGGAGGCGGGCGGCGTGCCGGCGATCCGGGAGATCCGGTTCAGCCTGATCAGCAGCCGGGGATGTTTCGGCGCCTGCAGCTTTTGTGCGCTGACCTTTCACCAGGGGAGGATCATCCAGGCCAGGAGCCACGACTCCCTGGTGGAGGAAGCGGCGCTCTTGACCAGGGAAGAGGATTTTAAGGGCTACATCCACGATGTGGGAGGCCCTACGGCAGATTTCCGTTTTCCTTCCTGTCA
>CAJUSS010000166.1:0-231 GCA_910588895.1 uncultured Lachnospiraceae bacterium | reverse complement strand
AGCAGCTCCTTCACGGGACCTGTCCAAAGCGTCAATGCCTTTTTCCCGAACCATGCCCGAACCTGGAGGCCGATCATTCCGATTATATCCGGCTCCTGAAAAAGCTCCGCAAGCTCCCGGGGATAAAAAAGGTCTTTATCCGTTCCGGTATCCGCTTTGACTATGTGCTGGCGGATAAAAACAGTCCGTTTTTAGAGGAGCTCTGCCGTTACCATGACAGCGGACAGCTAA
>CAJUSS010000165.1 GCA_910588895.1 uncultured Lachnospiraceae bacterium | reverse complement strand
ACAATACGGTCACAAGGCGCTTTACCGGAGCCGAATACTACATGCGGATCTTCATCCAGGATATCGGTCTGGTGGGAGCCAATGAGTTCATCCCGATCGCGGAGGATTCGGGCCAGATCCGGGCGGTGGGATATTTTGCCCTGAACCAGGTAGGGAACTTCATCTCCGGCCTGGTCGCCGCAAAGAAGGACTTTGACTACATCTCCCTCTCCGTCTCACCGGTGCTCCTGCTCCAGGAAGATTTTCTGGAAGAGGTGGAGCGGGTGATGAAGATCTATCAGATCCCGAACGGGAAGCTGATGCTGGAGATCGAGGAGGATGTATTGGCCAATGCCTCCTTTAACATCAATACCATGATGCAGGATCTGAGCGATATCGGCGTAAAGCTGGTCTTAAAGAATTTTGTCTCCAGCTATTCCAGCATCACCAGCTTACTGGACCTTCCCGTCCATTCGCTGAAGCTGGAGCGGCCTTTTATCTGCCAGATGGAGACGAACCCCAAGTCCCTCTATGTGGTAGAGGGCTTGATCCACATCGCCCGCAACTTAGAACTGACCTCGATCGCGGAGGGCGTAGAGACCCAAAAGCAGGTGGATGCGCTGAACTGTTTTGAGTGCCCTTACCAGCAGGGCTTCTACTATTCGCCCACGGTCACCCAGGACGTGCTGCACCAGGTCATCGGCACCACACTGGAGGAGTCCCGTCAGATCATCGCCCGGGAAAAGGAGAACATGCGCCGCCAGTATCCTGGCTGGGGCTGATCTTTGGAGTTTACTTCCCGAACGCAGGCGATCCCCACAGAACGCCAACAAACGGAGCTGTCGCAAAACAGCTCCGTTTTTATCGTCTGCATCTTCCGGATGACGGACTTCTTGTGAAAGGAGCGCGCATCTACTCCAGATAGTCCAGCGGGTCCACCGGGACCCCGTCTTTTTGCAGCTCCAGGAATACGTTCGGACCTTCCAGTGTATAGTATTTGGTAGGCTCTGCTACATATCCTAAGACCTGTCCCTTTTCCAGATATTCACCTTCCACCGCCTGTACCTCTTTCAGCTGGCCGCAGGTCAGCGTGTAAGCGTCGCCCAGATCTAAGACCAGGTAATTTCCGATCTCCTCGTTGGTCCCCGCCTCCGTCACTCTGGCATTGGCCGGGGCCGCTACAGGCTGGCTCACATCCCCCTGGATCACCAGGCCAGGGTTGCACTTATACTGCTCCAGGGTAGGAAAATAGATCGTGGAGTCCATGCTGTGATCCAACAGCACATTCCCCTCCACCGGCCAGGTCATGGACTGGGTCTGGGCAAAGTTCAGCACCAGGCCGGAGGCCGCATCCTGGCCTGCGCCTGCCATAGCTGCCTCCGCTCCGATCCCGTCGCTGCCATAGCCGTAGGTCTGCTGATCCTGTCTTTTCGCAGCGTCCTCTTTTGCCGTGCTGACCCGGTCAGCCCCGCTGTCCGCGGCGCTCTTTCCTCCTTCGCTGCCTGCCGCGGTACCACTCTTTGCGCTGCCGCCCGTCTGCGCGTTCTTGTCCGCCTGCGCCAGACTGCTGTCCTTTGCCTTGCCGCCATCCCGGCTGCTGCCGGCATCCGATGCGCCCGCCTCTTTCTGTCCATCCTCACCGGCTCCATCCACCAGATGCTCCGGATCGCCCTCTAGGTTTAAGTAAGGGCTTTCTTCTGTACGTCCTCTTTGGAGAGTGACCACGCCTGCCGCAGCTACTATAGTCAGCAGGCCCAACACCAACATGACAAGGGTAAGCTTATCCTTGAACAATTGATCGACTCTTTGCTTCACTTTCATCACCTCGGTACTATTTTTACCAAAGCGTGACGAGTTATTCAGAAATGAGCACGATATTTTGATAAAAATACGTTAGGATCTGGTCGTAGGTCCACCCCTCCTCTGCTTTTCTGTCTGCTGTGTACTGGCTCAGCCCATAGCCATGGCCGATCCCCTTGACCACGGCCCGCACATTGCCCTCATAGTCTTCAAAACGAAAGTACGGGGATGCCAGCCCCAGTCCATACCGGACCGCGTCCCCTGTAAAGGGATAGTTCCCGATCTGCACCAGGGACACATAGCCCGCCTCATCCCTCTCCCCGATCTGGATCGACTGGGGGATCTGGTCCGCCGACACCGGCCCGCCGTCGGGGATCTGGCTGATCAGCCGGGAGAACTCATCCGGCAGCCATTCCCGGATCTGCAGGAACTTTGGCGCCTCCAGATCTTCCGGACAATCCACACTGACCAGATACGGATGGGCCTCGTCCCCCGGCCTGGTCTTTCCGGCGCTCAAACGGCAGAACCAGGCGTCGATCAGCTCCCCTTCATATTCCATCACCTGGCTGTTGGTCTGGGCCACCGCCTCCTCGATCTTTTCATAGAGCTCCATATAGCCCTTCGTGCCCCACAGCTCCTCCATCTGCTCCTGTTCCAGATAGTCCATATCCAGCTCCGACTCCGCGATCTCCCTCCTGTCCCCCATCTGCCCGTAGATATAGGTCCTGGCGATCACCGCCTGGGCCTTTATGGCCTCCAGCTCATACTCCTTTGGGATCTGCCGGGCCACCGCCCCCACCAGATACTGCTCCACATCCATGGAGGTCACCTGCTCCCGGTCCAGGATCACCTGCCTGCCGCTGACCAGCTTCGGATCCGACGGCTCTAAGACCTTGGCACTGCCATTGATATTGCCTGTCCACCCTAAAGTCACCACATAGGGGAAGCAGCAGGAGACCAGCAATATAGCTCCGATCTTTTTCCAGTCCAACATAAAAAGCCCTCCTCCTATACCCAATATATGAGGAAGGCTTTTTATTTATACGGTCATACTGCCCCGTCCGTTGTTTTTTGTGTCAGCGCCTTAACGCCCGCTCTTCGGCGCCGAAAGCTCCACCGTCACCTTATCCAGATGCCAGATATCCCGCACATATTCCTGGATGGTACGATCGGAAGTGAACTTCCCGCTGTGGGCTACATTGAGGATGGCGGCCTGTGCCCACCATTTCTCATCCCGGTACGCCTTATCCACCCGCTCATGGGCTTCTGCGTAGGACTTGAAGTCCTTCAGGATGAAATACATATCCGCACGGTCGCTGTTGCGTGTGTTCAGCAGGGAATCGTAGATATCGCGGAACAGCTCCGGATCGTGGGGAGAATAATACCCGTTGATCAGCTGCATCAGCACCCGGCGCACATCCTGGTCGCTGTTAAAGATATCCATAGGCTGATAGCCGCCATTGTTCTCATAGCCGATGACCTCGTCGGAGGACATGCCGAAGATGAAGGCGTTCTCCTCGCCTACCTCCTCCACGATCTCTACATTGGCCCCGTCCATGGTGCCTAAGGTCAGGGCGCCGTTGAGCATGAACTTCATGTTGCCCGTACCGGAGGCTTCCTTGGAAGCGGTGGAGATCTGCTCGCTCACATCTGCCGCCGCAAAGATCAGCTCCGCGTTGGATACCCGGTAATCCTCGATGAACACCACCTTGATCTTTCCGTTGATGCTCTTATCATTGTTGATCACATCCGCCACGGCGTTGATCAGCTTGATGGTCAGCTTCGCACGCTTATAGCCGGCAGCCGCCTTGGCTCCGAAGATGAAGGTCCTGGGGACGATATCCTTGTTGGGATCGTCCTTTAACTGATTGTACAGATACATCACATGGAGGATGTTCATCAGCTGGCGCTTATACTCGTGGAGACGCTTGACCTGTACGTCAAAGATCGAGCGGGGATCTATGTCGATGCCGTTGTGCTCCTTGATATACCGGGCCAGACGGACCTTGTTCTTGTACTTGATGTTCATGAACTCCTGCTGGCACTTGGCATCGTCCGCATAGACCGCCAGCTTTTTGATGTGGGGAAGATCCGTGATCCACTCATCCCCGATCTTGGAGGTGACCCACTCGGCCAGCAGGGGATCGCCGTGGAGCAGGAAACGCCTCTGGGTGATGCCGTTGGTCTTATTATTGAACTTCTCCGGATACATCTCGTAAAAGGACCTTAATTCCTGTTCCTTCAAGATCTCGGTGTGGAGCCTTGCCACACCGTTCACGGAAAAGCTGCCCGCGATCGCCAGATGGGCCATCTTCACCTGTCCGTCGTAGATCACGGCCATCTTGCGCACCTTCTCCTGGTCGCCCGGGAACTTCTCGTTGATGGCGGCGATGAAGCGGCGGTTGATCTCCTCCACGATCTGGTAGATACGGGGGAGCAGTCTTGAGAACAGCTCGATCGGCCATTTCTCCAGAGCCTCTGCCATGATGGTGTGATTGGTGTAGGCGCAGGTCTTGGTGGTCACGTCCCAGGCCTCCTCCCAGGACAGGTCATAGACATCCAGCAGGATGCGCATCAGCTCAGCCACAGCTACCGTGGGATGGGTGTCGTTTAACTGGAACACCACTTTTTCGTGGATCTTGCGGATATCGTCATGCTTCTCCATATATTTGGCTACCGCCCGCTGGACGCTGGCGGAGATGAAGAAATACTGCTGCTTTAAGCGCAGCTCCTTGCCTGCATAATGGTTGTCATTGGGATACAGGACCTCGCAGATGTTCTTTGCCAGGTTCTCCTGCTCCACCGCCTTTAAGTAGTCGCCCTTGTCAAAGGCATCCAGACGGAAGGTATTGATCGGCTGGGCATCCCAGACCCGGAGGGTGTTGACCACGTTATTGCCGTAGCCGACGATGGGCAGGTCATAGGGGACGGCCAGGACGGACTGGTAGCCCTCCTGGACGAACTTGCTCTGGCCGTTCTCCCACTTTGTGGTCACATAGCCGCCGAACTTCACTTCCGTGGAGTATTCGGAGCGGCGCACCTCGAATGGATTGCCGTCCTTTAACCACTCGTCCGGCACCTCCACCTGGAATCCGTTCTCGATCTTCTGCTTGAACATGCCATAGCGATAGCGGATGCCGCAGCCGTAAGCCGGATAGCCCAGGGTAGCCAGGGAATCTAAGAAGCACGCGGCCAGACGGCCAAGGCCGCCGTTGCCTAACGCAGCGTCCGGCTCCTGGTCCTCGATCACGTTTAAGTCAAAGCCCAACTCGTCCAAGACCTCCTTGATCTCGTCATAGGCGCAGATGTTGATGATGGTATTGCCCAGAGCGCGGCCCATCAAAAACTCCATGGACAGATAGTAAACAGTCTTTGCATCCTGCTTTTCATACTCTTTATGGGTGGCGATCCACTCGTCCATGACCACTTCCTTCACCGCATAAGCCACCGCCTGGAACACCTGCAGCGGGCTGGCCTCGTCGATGGTCTTACGGAAGATATTCTTTGCATTATATAAGACCGCCTCTTTAAAAGCCTTCTTGTTAAATCCATTTTTCTTATCCATCTCTCATTCCTCCTCGATATCTTCGGCCGCACGATCTGTGTCCTATATCTGAGCTGCGCCTTGGGCGCGCTTTTGCAGCGGCCTATGATCTGGCAACGCCAATGGTCACTTTTTCGCCATTGATCTCCCAATCCTTTGTAAAGACCGGGCCTTTTGGATCTTTTTCCTGCCGTTCGCCCTCCGCCTTCTCTAGGTCGGCGCGGCCTGCATGCACCTCGTCGGCCAGGACCTCTTTTTTGATCTCTTCGGCATTGGCCTGCAGGATCTTCTCCACCTTTTTGCTGTCATCGGCTAAGAACACATGGATATGGTCAACGACCTCAAAGCCGGATCCCTTGCGCATGGTCTGGATCTTGCTGATGATCTCCCGGACAAAGCCCTCCTCGATCAGCGCTCCGCTCAAGTTCGTGTCCAGGACCACGGTCACATGAGCGTCCTCCTCCGTGACGAAGCCTTCCCTTTGGGCCACATCGATCAGCAGATCGTCTTTCGTCAGGACCACCTCTGTCCCGTCAAAGGCAAACGTCAGCGCGCCGGCCTCGTTCAAGGTATCCATGGCCTTATTGCCATCCAGCTCTGCCAGGGCTGTGCGGATCCTCCCCAGCTGCTTGCCATACTTGGGGCCCACGGTCTTTAGCTGGGGCTTGAAGGTGTAGGTGGTAAATTCCCGCACGTCCTCGGTAAACTCTGCCTTCTTTACGTTCAGCTCGTCCTGGACGATCGTCACATAGTAGCCGGAAAGCGGACGGTCCGCCTTTACGAACATCCGGCCGATCGGCTGGCGGTTCTTGATATTGGCCGTGTTCCTGGCCGCACGTCCCATGACCACGATCTTTAAGACCTCATCCATATCCTGCTCCAGCTTTTTGTCGATCAGCGTCTCGTCTGCTGTGGGGAAGTCACACAGATGGACACTCTCCGGCGCCTGGCTGTCGATGCTCTTTACCAGGTTCCGGTAGATCCCCTCTGCCATGAAGGGGATCATGGGCGCAGCGGCCTTAGCTGTGGTGACCAGGGCGGTGTAAAGGGTCTCGTAGGCATTGATCTTATCCTGCTCCATGCCCTTGGCCCAGAAACGTTCCCGGCTCCTGCGCACATACCAGTTGCTCATGTCGTCCACAAAGGACTGGAGAGCCTTGCCCGCCTCCACGATCCGGTATCCGGCCAGATGCTCGTCCACCGCCTTCACCATGGAGTTTGACCTGCTAAGGAGCCACTTATCCATCACGGACAGCTTGTCCGGCTCCAGCGCGTACTTGGTCGCGTCAAAGCCGTCGATGTTGGCGTACAGCACGAAGAAGGCGTAGGTGTTCCAGAGCGTGCCCATGAACTTGCGCTGGCCCTCGGTGACAGCCTTGCCGTGGAAACGGTTGGGCAGCCAGGGCGCGGAGTTGGTGAAGAAATACCAGCGGATCGCGTCCGCGCCGTAGGTTTCCAGGGCCTCAAAGGGATCCACCGCGTTCCCCTTGCTCTTGGCCATCTTTTGTCCGTTCTCATCCTGCACATGGCCTAAGACGATCACGTTCTCATAGGGCGCTTTGTTAAACAGCAGCGTGGATTCCGCAAGGAGGGAATAGAACCAGCCTCTGGTCTGGTCCACCGCCTCGCAGATGAACTGAGCGGGGAACTGGGCATCGAACAGCTCTTTGTTCTCAAAGGGATAATGGTGC
>CAJUSS010000164.1:3852-7046 GCA_910588895.1 uncultured Lachnospiraceae bacterium | reverse complement strand
TCTGCGTCCCGAACGCAGCGCTCTACCAAACTGAGCCACGCCTCGATACCTTTGGTAGTATAATACAGATTTCCGAAAATGTCAACAACAAATTTCAAAAGATCCGACGTGGGCCCTCCCAGGGTGTAACCGTTCAGATACCCTGAACAGTGACGGCATCCGGAGGACCATGCCCCCGGATGCGGACGGGCGACCGATCATGCGCCTGCACCTATACAGCGATCGGCCGACACTCGTTATGCGATCTCTGCCACTTTGTAATCCTGCTCTTCCACCGTCTTCTTCAGCACTTCATCGGATACCTCCGCGTTCAACGTGAGGATGGCTGTACCTGCCTCATGGCTCACCTTCGCCTCTGCCACCTCTGCCAATGCTTCCAGGCACTTCTTTACCCTCGCCTCACAGTGTCCGCACATCATCCCTTCGATCTTCATGGTCTTTGTCATCTTTTTTTCCTCCTTTTTATCGTCAGCCCCTTTTGAGGCTTGATCGGCTCTGACCGCCTGTGTCTCGGTCTCTTGCGCCTCAGTCTCCTGAGCTCTTCTTATCTCGTCCCCCTGGTCCTGCCTTGGGACAGCCGCCTGATCTGCAAGACCGGTCAAGGCATTTTTCGCTTTCTTATCCCTCTTAGGGTCGTGCAGATCGAACCAGTTCAGCCGCAGGGCATTGGTCACCACGCAGAAGCTGGACAGGCTCATGGCAGCCGCGCCGAACATAGGGTTCAGCTTCCAGCCAAAGAGCGGATACCACAGTCCGGCCGCCAGGGGGATGCCCACTACATTATAGAAAAATGCCCAGAACAGGTTCTCGTGGATATTTTTCAGGGTAGCCCGGCTCATGCGGATCGCCCCAGGCACATCGCTCAAACGGCTCTTCATCAGCACCACATCCGCCGCATCGATCGCGATATCTGTCCCGGCTCCGATGGCGATGCCCATATCGGCCCGGGTGAGCGCCGGCGCGTCGTTGATCCCGTCGCCTACCATGGCCACCTTGCCCTTTTCCTTTAAGGCGCGGATCACCTCTTCCTTCCCGTCCGGAAGGACCCCGGCGATCACCTGGTCCACCCCGGCCTGCCGGCCGATGGCTCTGGCGGTCTTTTCATTATCGCCGGTGAGCATCACCACATGGATGCCCATATCCTGGAGCTCCTTTACGGCCTGGGGACTATCCTCCTTGATCACATCGGCCACGGCGATCACACCGGCCAGACGGTCGTCTCTGCTGAAATATAGCGGGGTCTTTCCATCAGCCGCCAATGCCTCTGCCTGGGAGAGGATCTGGCCGTCGATCTTGGTATGGCTGCTGATAAAGGTACGGTTCCCCCCCCGCAGGATGGCACCGTCTAAAACAGCGGTAAGGCCGTTCCCGGGAAGGGCTTGAAAATCGTTGACCTCCCGGGACAAAAGTCCCCGCTCCCGGGCCAGCTGGAGGATGGCTTTTGCAAGAGGATGCTCACTTTTCTTTTCCAGACTGTACGCCAGGCCAAGGAGCTCTTCCTCGAAGATCCCCTCTGCCGGAAGGATATCGGTCACCTTCGGCTCACCGCTGGTGATCGTCCCGGTCTTATCCAGGGCCACGATCTGCATCTTCCCGGTCTCCTCCAGGGACACTGCCGTCTTAAACATGATCCCGCTCTTGGCGCTCACACCGTTCCCCACCATGATCGCCACCGGAGTGGCAAGACCCAGGGCGCAGGGACAGCTGATCACCAGCACCGAGATCCCACGGGCCAGGGCAAAGCCCACGCTCTGGCCCGCAAGGAGCCAGACAAGGATCGTCACCGCAGCGATCCCGATCACCGCCGGCACAAACACACCGGATACCTTATCGGCCACCTTAGCGATCGGCGCTTTTGTGGCCGCCGCATCGCTGACCATCTGGATGATCTGGGAAAGAGTGGTGTCCTCTCCCACTCGAGTGGCCTGGCAGCGGATAAAACCGGACTGGTTCACCGTGGCCGCCGACACATGGTCCCCTGCGCTCTTATCCACCGGGATGCTCTCCCCGGTAAGGGCGGCTTCATTGACCGCGCTGCTGCCCTCCAGGACGATCCCGTCTACCGGGATATTTTCCCCGGGCCGGACCACAAAGATATCCTCCTTTTGGACCTGGTCAACGGAGACTTCCATCTCCATCCCATCCTTTACCACCACGGCAGTCTTCGGCGCCAGCTTCATCAGACCCTTTAAGGCATCCGTGGTCCTCCCCTTGGAACGGGCCTCCAGCATCTTCCCTACGGTGATCAGGGTCAGGATCATCGCTGCCGATTCAAAATAGAACTCGTGCATATAGGCCATGACCCCGTCCATATCGCCCTTTTGCTGGGCAAATGCCATCCCGTATAGGGCATAGATGCTGTAAAGATAGGATGCGCCGGAGCCAAGGGCCACCAGGGTATCCATATTGGGCGCGCCGTGGAGCAGTCCCTTAAAGCCGCTGATGAAAAATTTCTGGTTGATCACCAGGATGATGGTGGTCAGATGGAGCTGCGTAAGCCCCAGGATCAGATGGTTTTCCGCAAGGATCGCCGGGAGAGGCCAGCCCCACATCATATGTCCCATAGAGATGTACATCAGGACCGCCAAAAAACCGACGGAGGCATAAAGCCGCCTCTTCAGCAAAGGAGTCTCCCGGTCCTTTAATGCATCCTCCGCCGCAGACATCCCGGACGTACCGGACATGCCGACTGTCCCGCTGCTCTTTTCCCCGCCCTTTTTTGCCGCTCCATACCCGGCCTGCTCCACTGCCGAGATGACCTCCGCCGCCGATGCAGTCCCTTCCACACCCATCGAATTGGTCAAAAGACTGACGGAGCAGGCGGTCACCCCCGGCACCTTCGATACCGCCTTTTCCACCCGGGCACTGCAGGCGGCGCAGCTCATGCCCGTTACCGTATATTGTTCCATAACCAGATCGGTCCCCTCCTATCTATATCGCACTCATCATCATTGCTCGTTATCTTTGCTCATCATCTTTTCTCAAAGATCCCGCTGCAAACACAGCACTTGGCTCATCACTCGCGGAGATAGCGGTCACGATGCAGAGACAGGGGCATGCTGCCCCATGACCTTGGATCCTTAACGATGGTGCCACTGGTCTCTTTGCTCCCCACGCGGCCGGACCTCCATGTACGCATCACTTCATCAGCTTCTGCAGCGTCGTCACCAGCTCGTCGATGGTCTCTTCCTTCC